>JAKUQE010000015.1 GCA_022450395.1 Dehalococcoidia bacterium
TCTTCTATCTTTGCCCAGCATTGGTTGAGCAGGTCGACGGACGGTACGTTGGTGATCCAGGCGTCTCCCATCTCGGCTACCCGCCGGAGGCCGCGTTTAACCCAGTTGCTGGAGATCCAGACGGGTATGGATGGCTGGACCGGTCTTGGTTCCAGGGTTACGTCATGGATGGGGTAGTGCTTGCCGGAGCTGGAAACGTGCTCCTCGGTCCAGAGGGCACGCATCAGATTGATGCTCTCTTCCATGCGGGCGGCCCGTTCTCCGATGGGTACCCCAACGTTGGTGTGTTCGTCGATGAACATCTGATTGTTGCCTCGGCCGGCGCCGACGCCGAGGATCACTCTTCCACCGGAAATGTTGTCTATGGTCGCCAATGAATGGGCCAAGTGCACCGGGTGACGCAGCGCGTTCAGCATGACGGCCGTGCCGATCTTTACCCGGCTGGTGCGCGCGCCCAGGGCCGCCATGATGGTTAGAGGCTCCAGTCTGGGCTTGGAAGTGATGCTGTCTCCTACCCACACGGAGTCGTAGCCGAGCCTTTCGGCAGTCTCCGCCATCTGCCAGTTAAGCTCAACCCGCGGCCCGGCGCTCTGAGCGTGTACCAGAACACCCCTGGTGGGCAACAGGACGCCGATGTTGTCTAGAGATGCCAATCTATTCACCTGCCGAATTTGTTGTTTGGGTTAATGTTTTGGATGCACAGGGAACCACCCCCTCTCTAACTCTCCCCCATCAAGGGGAGAGGACAAGCTCCTTCCCCCTTTACGGGGGAAGGTTGGGATGGGGGTGCCCCTGCTAAATTTAGCTATCATCCTGGCTAATCACGGGCTGTTGGATGCAGGTGCCCGGCAACTGCTCAGCTACCAGCACCCGCATTACCTCATCGCCCGAATTGTGGAGACCGTGGGGAACACCCGCCGGGATGAAAACCAGGTCTCCGCTGGACACCTGGATGTCTTCTTTCCCCACCGTCTGCCGCCCCGACGCGGCAAGGAAATAGTGTACTGCTTCACCATGGCTGTGGAATGTGGTGTCTTCGTATCCGGGCGGCACCAGGCGTATAGATAATTGCAGGGTATGGATGTTGAACCCCAACTCGGGAGCTATCAAGGGAACCGTTTGGTTATCCGCCGGCAACTCCCAGGGGACCTCGTTTTTGCGGACCAGCCAGCGTTTGGCCTGCCGGCGCCGGTCCATCTCCTCGTCCAGGACACCAAGCTCATGAAGAAAGTGTTGCCGGCGGGAGTATAGAGCGGCCGAACCCATGGATGGTGGGTCCTCTTTTTGGGTCGAGTTGACTAGATCGTCCAGATCGTCCAATCCCTCCATGTCGGACATTGGGTACTGCCAAGACGCCGGGACCGGAAGCTGCGTGCCGGGGATCTGATGGAAGGCGATGAAAACCATGGGCTCGTCCCCGGTGTTCTCAGTGCCATGCCATACATTCCCCGGGATGAAGGCCATGTCGCCCGGCTCAACCACTACCTCTTCCTTGTCGATGATCTCCTTCCCTTTCCCTTCTAGATAGAACTTAACCGCGTCGCCATGGGTGTGAAAAGCGCCATCGGTCTCCTTGCCGGCGATGGAACGTTTGAACACCCGAAAGGTATGGATGTTGAAGCCAAGTTCAGGAGAAATGATCCTGGCTAGGAGATGGCCCTCTTGCGTGGTGGGGTGGACCCGGGACGCGGACTCCCACTCGATGTCCTCGGCCTTTACCAGCAGCCGGTTTTCGCCCCGTCTACGGTCGAATTCCTTGTCGATGCGGCCGAAACTGCCGAGGATCAAATTCCGCCTCTCGGCGAGTTGGGAAGGGGTCAGGTCGCTAAGATTGATGGGCATGGTCTATTCTCCGCTAAACGTTTTGTTTACAGAATAGGAGCCTGTTGACTGTGAATGTCTCACCCCCTCTCTAACTCTCCCCCATAAAAGGGGAGAGAACAAATCCCTTCCCCCTTTACGGGGGAAGGTTAGGATGGGGGTCGGTTCAGATTCCCTGACATTAGCCGCTCCGCTTGGCGAATTCCGCCTGGGCTTCTTTTAGCCTGGCTGGGTCTCTTAGGAAGTCGCCGGCCGTCAGGCTGAGGACCTTCGCGACGTTCAGGGCGCTGGATAACGCTGTCTCGGTGATGGCCGTTTCGGTCATCTGCCTGGAATGGGAAGGCACCGGGGTCTCGCTGACGGCATAGCGCAGTTCAAGGGACGGCAAGACCTGGCTCACGTTCCCGAAATCGGTGGACGCGCCGCTGCCCCGCCGGCCGCCGGTGGGAGCGTCGATACGCATCCCCACGGTTTCGGCGTTGGCGCGGAAGTTTTCGGCCAGTACCCCGTTGGGCAGGACATTCTCGTAGAACGGGTAATACGGCTCGACCTCCAGGGTGGCTCCAGTGATCAACGCTGCGCCTTCGGCGATCTTCAAAACCTTCCCCACAATGACGTCGCTGAGGTAATTGCGGTCCCGGCACCGGAGCATGAAGTTGGCGGCGGCGAACTCGGGGACCACGTTGGGAGCCAATCCCCCGTCGGTGATGATTCCGTGGATCCGGGTGTCTTCCCGCAGGTGTTGCCGTAGGGCGTCGATGCCGGTGAACAGGTGGATCAAGGAATTCAGCGCGTTGATGCCTTCCTCCGGAGCGGCGGCGGCGTGGGCCGCTTTGCCATGGTAGATGTAGCGGAAGCCGACCATTGCCAGGCTCCAGCTTTCGTCCATGGGGATGTCCTGGGGAATAATCGTGCGATTGGATGAAGGGTGGGAGGACAGGCATATATCCACACCGTCGAACACGCCGGCATCCAATAATTTGATCTTGCCTCCCCCGCCCTCTTCAGCGGGAGTTCCGATGATCACCAGGCGGCCCGGTAAATTCTTCATGTTGGCTTGGACTCCCAGCCCCGCGCCCAAGCCTGCCATGGCGATAAGGTTGTGGCCACAGCCATGGCCGATCTCCGGCAAAGCGTCGTACTCGGCCAGAACGGCCACTGTCGGTCCGTCGCCGGCGCCGCCTTCCAGGGTGGCGCGGAACGCCGTCTCCACGCCGCCTATCCCCCGCTCCACGGCAAAGTCGTGGGCTTCCAGCGTGTCGGATAAGAGTTTGGCCGCGTAAAACTCCTGGTAGTTCAGTTCCGGGTGGGCATGAATGTCCAGGGCTATTCCGAACAACTCTTCGCGGGCGGCATCGATAGCCTTGGTCGCGGTTTCGGTTAGAGCGCTATTTGAACCAGCCTGTTCAGTAGGCATTGCTTTCTCCTGGTCTGGATTGTTCCGGAGTTGCTCGAAGAAAATCCTTGGGTGTCCTAGATTCTACACCGGAAATGAGTTTTCGTGCTCGGTGTAGAGTACAATCCCATAGAAATGTCATATATCCGATCCCGTTAGCCAAATGGACGGTAAAAGGGGACGCGCTATGACTGCGGCACATCAAGAAATCGGCAGATTTTGCCTACAAGAAACAACCATCGCCGGCATCCAGCGAGCTTTTGCCGATGGTTCACTTACCGCTCGTCAATTGGTCGAACTTTATCTGAACCGAATCGAAGCTTACGACCGTAACGGTCCCGAGATCAATTCGATAATCACAGTGAATCCCCAGGCGTTGGAAGACGCCGACCGGTTGGACAGGGATTTCGGGAACAACGGCCTTACCGGCCCCCTCCACGGCGTGCCGGTGATCCTCAAAGACCAGATGGACGCCCGGGGAATGCCCACTACTCTCGGTTCGGTGGTCTTCCGAGACTATTTCCCGGATAGGGATTGCTTTGTTACCGAGAAGTTGCGACAGGCCGGGGCGATTATCCTGGCTAAGGCGACCCTGGGGGAACTGGGGCGCGGCGATACCCACGGGTCTTTGTTCGGGTCGACCAAAAACCCTTATGACCTGGACCGGACGCCCGGCGGATCTTCGGGAGGTCCCGGAGCCAGCGTATCGGCCAATCTGGGCGCGGTTGCCATCGGCCAGGAGGGTTTCGCTTCCATCCGGAGACCGGCCGCTTGGAACGGCGTTACCGGCATCAGGCCGACTGCCGGTCTGGTCAGCCGGGGAGGGGTCTACGCCGGCTGGCCGGGGCAGCCAGGGTCCCTGGGTCCCCTGACCAGATCGGTCACCGACCTGGCAAAGATGTTGGACGTGATGGTCGGATATGACCCGGACGACCCCATGACATCTTTCGGTGTCGGCCAGGCGCCGGAGACATTCACCGATTCCCTTGATGGTGATGGTCTGCAGGGAGCCCGCATAGGCGTCATGACTCAATCGATGGGCTTTCATTCCGAGCCGGACTCCGATGACTTCCGGCTGGTCTCCCAGGTTTTCGACCGGGCTGCCGCCGAGTTGGAAAGCGCCGGCGCTACGGTCATACCGCTGCCCCAGATACCGCGTCTGACCGAGTTGCTGGCGAAAAGGGCCAGCGACGGCCGAAACGACGAAGCTTGGGACCTATACTACGGACGTAGCGACAACTCTCCCTATGCATCGCCGGAGGCCATGATGCAATCGCCGGATTATGCCAAGGTTCACCGGTCTAAGTATGCCGGAACCGCGCTGACCGGTCCGGCGGCGTATGCGGAGTATCTGCTGGCCCGAGAGGAGCTCATGTTCAGCGTCATGAAGATAATGGCGGACGCCCAGTTGGACGCTATCGTCCACAAAACGGTGGAGCATCAACCGACGCTGATCGCCGAAGGTGTGGGACCGCCTTACTACGACATGAGGGGCACTACCCATATCAATACATACCTGGTGCACGTGCCGTCGATCTCGGTCCCCGCCGGCTTCACGTCTGCCGGACTTCCCGTGGGGATCACCTTCCTGGGCCGGCCGTTCAGCGACCCAACAATGGTCAAACTGGCCTACGCCTACGAACAAGCCACCGGCCACCGTAGTCCGCCAGATTCAGCGCCGCCCTTGCCGGGAGAACCCTAGGCGGGAAATCTGCCGGAGATCCGGCCCTCAAACTTTGAATAACGGAGCGGTCCTAATAGAATGACGACTTTCGACCTGGTGATTTTCGACTGCGACGGAGTTCTGGTCGACACGGAAACTATTAACAACGAAGTCATATCTCAATTGCTCAACGAAGCCGGCCTGGAGATGTCGCCGGAGGAAGTTGCCAGAAGGACAACTGGTCTTGCCTACTCGGAGATGTGGGAAATGTTTGAGGATGAAGTGCCGGGCTCATTGCCTGTAGACATCGAGGAACAACAACTGACCCTGGAATCGGAGAGATTCCGGAAGGAGTTGCTACCCATTCCCGGCGTGGTTGAAACTGTACGTTGCCTGGGGGCCGCCGGAATACCGATGTGCGTCGCATCGAACGGAACAAGGGAAAAGATGGTGGTCACCCTAGAGGTCACCGGCCTGGCCGGATATTTCGGCGACAAGTTTTATGGCGTCAATCAAGTCGTCCATGGCAAACCTGCCCCCGACATATATTTGCTGGCGGCCCAGAAAATGGGGGTTCCCCCCAGCCGGTGCGTGGTGATAGAAGACAGCTATCCGGGCGCTCAAGCAGGTCTTGCGGCGGGCATGACGGTGCTTGGGTATTGCCCTGACAAGGACATCTGGGGGCTGGAAGGCCTGGGTATCCAGACCTTCAGCGATATGAACGTTCTCCCGGAGTTGTTGGGCGTGAACCGGGGTTAACCGGCTCTAACGGCTTCTTCGGAACCCTGGGTCAAAAGCTCTTTCAACGGCGTGTCTTTGAGGTCTGGGGCGTAAGCGGAAAGCTCGATCTCGATACCGTCCGGGTCCAGGACGTAGAGCCCTTTGCTCTCGCCGTGGTCGCCGAACCCAGCTATCCGGACGCCCAACTCCTGGGTCAACCGGTAGGCTTCCCGGATCTCGTCGAAGGATTCGAACTCATAGGCGAAGTGGTAAAGACCCACACGGTCCTGCTCGGGACCGGGAGCGTCGCCGTCGAGCTTGGCGATGGCCAGGTCGTGGTGCACGCTGTCGTTGCTCCTGAAGAACACCATGGAGTCGCCGCCTCGTCCACTGACTTCCAACCCCATGAACTTGGTGTAGAACTCCTCGGATATCTTGAGGTCTCTAACTCGTATCACCAGATGTCCTAAATTTCTCGGCTTTATCATGGTCCGATACCCTCCCGCCGGTAACTAATTGATTTGGTTTAGATTAATTATATCCTACCGCGCTTTTTTAATCGGACGCTTCGTGGCCGTCAATTCAGGAAACTGGTCCTCCAACCTGGTGGAAGTGATGGGTACGCTATCACCCCCATCCCTTCGTCCTTCCACCGAAGGATCAGGGCAGGCTCTAACCTACCCCAGTAAAGGGGGAAGGGACTAATCTCCTCCCCCCTGGCGGGGGAGGATTAAGGTGGGGGGGTGCGTTGGCATCTCCCAGTTCGATATTGAAGACGTACTAGTGGCGGCCGATGAATTCCAGCACAAGGCGGTTCCAGACCTCTGGTTCCTCCCAGAAGGCGGCATGTCCCGCTGCGGGCACCGTCCCCCACTCGCATCCCGGGATGTGGCCGGCCAGCAACCGCATCATGGCCGGCGGCGACAACAGGTCGGCGTCGCCGGCCAGCATAAGTACGGGGATCTGCATCGTCTCCAACCGTGCGTAAGTCATCGGGTCCCGCAACGGCTGCGCTCCGGTCGTTCCCTCCTGAAGGCTGTGGTGATCGATCTCCAGCCACCGGGCGGCGCCCTCGGGATTGATGCCCCGGTAAGATGGTCCCAGTTCCCGCAACTCCACCGGCAACGCCTGAATCTCCTGTGGGCGGAGGCGGTGCTGGACTTCTAGGTAGGACGCGTCCTGCACCCCGCCGATGGTGTTGGCGGCCACCAGGCTGAGTACTTGCTGGGGGTGTAGCAAAGAGTAGTCCAATGCGCCGATTCCGCCGGCCGCGGTCGCTATCAGGTGGAAGCGTTCCAAGCCCAGGTGGTTCACCAGGCCTTGTAGATCGTCGCTGGCGTAACCGGGCTGCTCCCCAGACTGATTCAGCCGGGAGCGGCCCCAATGCCGCCGATCGTAGGCGATGCAGCGATACCCCGCCGACGTGAACACAGGCTCTTGATACACCCAGCAACCGCAGTTGCCCGAGGCGGCGTGCAGAAAGATAACCGGGGTACCGGCTCCGCCGGTGTCGGTGTACCACAGGTCGATGCCGGGAAGTTCTAAGTAAGGCATAAAGTCATGTTAGTTGATTGAATTTGGGTGGCTATGGGGACCCTGAGTAACACCTGAGCTCAATCTTGATGCCCTCAGGGTCCCAGATCTTGAACTGCTGTCCCATGCCTTGGGCGCCCCAAGCAGGGTGCACGTCCCCATCCATATGGATGCCCTTGGCCTTCAATTCCTCATACAGCTTGTCCATGTCGGTTGGGCCGAGGACCAGGCAGAAGTGGTCCATGTTGGGCGTCACCGCGTCTTCAGACTTGGTGGGCCTTATATCGATGATTATCTCCTGGGAAACCCTGGCCGATACGAATCCGACCTTGCCCTCGCGGAATTCGTCCAGCCTCAGTATCTCCATGCCCAGCACGTCTCGATAGAAACTGATCGATCTCTCGACGTCTCTGGTGTTGACCACCAAGTGGTCCAATCCAACGACAGCCATGACATCCTCTCCTAGTGCCGAGTTTCGTAATAGCCGTAAGAATCTCCCGTTCGCCATGACCTTGTCGAAGGTCCCTTCCGTGGATTAGTGGTTCGTCTGGCTCACCACGAACGGGGTTGGTAACTCTGATTTCAGCAAGTAACTATTAGCTGTGACTTGCCTGGCGATCCGTGTGAGACCTAAGAAGCGGCCACGGCCTCCCGCACCGGGACATACCGGGATAGGAATATCGCGATGGAGTCGGTAGTGGCTTTGGAGAAACGGGGTTCCCGGTCGAAGAAGTGGTCTTCCCCAGCGAAGAGATGCAGGTCCACGGGGACTCCGGCTTTTTCCAGCGCCTCGTACATCCGCATTGTGGTCGAGTGATGGACCCGGGTGTCGGAAGTGCCGTGAAAGAATAAAGCCGGCGGATAGTCCTTGTTAACGTAGGTGATAGCATTTGCGGCTTTGACATACTCGGCGGTGGGGTTTTTGCCGAACAGGGCTTCAAAATCGGGGTCGACTGCCCGTTCGGAGATATCGGATACTGGAGACATACCCACCACTGCGGCAACTTTGCTGCTCACGCCGGGGTTCCCGCCGTCTCCGTCGAATTCTTTGACGTGGCTGCTGCCCGCCGCGACCAACGCCAGTAATCCGCCCGCCGACTTACCGGCGACGACGATGAGGTCCGGGTCAATGCCCAGATCGGCGCTGTTGGCCCGCATCCAGCGAATCTCGGCTTTGACATCTTGGACTTGGGCCGGCCAGGGTGCCTCGTCCATCACCCGGTACTCGGCGTTGACGCAGACGTAGCCGTGGTTGGCCAAGGCCAGGCCGTAGCGCTCCGTCAGCGGCGCACGGTCCGCGTTCCGGAAGCCGCCTCCGGGGAGGATCAGAATCCCGGGGGCCGGACCAGACTGGCTCGCCGGGCGGAGGACGTCCGCCTTGAGGTCCCGGCCGCTCCCTTTGGCAACGACTACACCTTCTTCGATCTTAACGTCGCTCATAGTAACCTCCGAACGGTGATTTCCTGACTGGGAACGAACTTTGGGGCAGGCTGCTGATTACGCCCCAAGTTACCACATGAAGGCGAATCTTGCACCAAGGGAACCTATCCCAGTTCGGCGATGGCCTCGATCTCCACGTCCAGACCGGGCTCGGCCAAAGCCCCAATCTCAACTAAGGTGTTCGCCGGGTAAGCGCCCTTGAAAAATTCCGCGAATAGGTAATCCTGAGCGGCGGTGTTGTCCCGCCACTCTTCGATGCTGGTGACGTAGGTAGTTATCTTGACGATATCCCCCGGAGTGCCCCCTTCGGCGGCTACGATACGCATGATCCGGTCCAGAGTTACCCTAAGTTGGGTCATCAAGTCTTTCCCTTGAGACGACGTGCCCCGGGCAGTGCAGCCCGCGATGAAAAGAAGATTTCCGGCGCGCACGGTTCTGCTGTATGAAGTACCAGACGGCGCGATGTCCGGATGGTTATGTCGAATCTTTTCCATGATTGCCCTCCCACAACGATTGGTAGTGATACGTTGGATGATGGAATGATGATCCCGATCGCTAAGCCACGTTCCGCAAAAAAGTCAGTAGCATCTCCCGCATCTGAGCCTCGTGGTAGGGAGCAAACTTGGCGAACTCCCGCAGGTTTCGGGCGGACTCCTCCCTAGCGTCGAACCGGTCCCCCATCAGTTCATAGTCTCCTGGGAACTCTTTGTTCCATACTTTCAGCTCTTCCATCGTAAGTTGGGGTTCGAACTGGAAGGCGTAGGATTCATTGTATCGAAAGGCCATGTCGATCCGGCGGTAAGTGCCATCCCGGCAAAGCATATACCCTTCGGCCAGCTTGACCGCATCCTTGGGGGTGCTAAAACAGTCGCCGTGCAGGGTGGGCGCCAGGGGCACTTCGATCTTACCGAACACCGGATCAGCGGCGCCTTTCTCGGTGATTAACAGCCTGCTCAGTCCAAACTGGTATCCGCCCGTTGGCTCTACCTTGCTACCCAGCGCTTGGGCCATGATCTGGGCGCTGAGACAGATGCCCATCACCGGCTTTCCCACGGCCATCGCGTTTCCTAAATACTCACGTTCTTCGCGCAGCGCCGGGTAGTCGTGGTTGGCCGACATGGGACCGCCCAGAGCGATGATAAGGCTGATGTCCTCCAAGGGAGGAGCTTGGAACGATCGGTAGTCGGGAGCATCGTCGAAGATGTTTAGCGGCTCCAGTTCAAAGTTCTCAGATCGCAGCACCGATGTAAAATTACCGGCCAGAGTTTCGGCCCGCGCGTGTCGGATCACCAGCGCCCGTTTCATCGGATTATCACCTGAGTGATTCCGGCAGGGAGTTGCGCCAACGCCCTAACCCCCCTTGAATCGACGCCCGAAGCTTCCGGCCAGTTCCGAGTCGCCTTGGAAGGTCAATCGGCCCTGAGCCATGGCATCTTCAGGGCTGAGCCTGCCGTACATAACCAACACGTAGGTCTCACCGTCGCATCGAAAGGTCACGTCAACTGTGCCTGCACTGGCAGGCTCAACGTGGGTGCCCTGGGCGGCGACAACAATATCCTCGGTAGCCGTGATTGGCGTCTTCATTTCGAACCGGTAGCGAATCTGGCCGTCCACGGAGTCGTCAGGGCGGAAGGCTCGGCGTACGGCCCGGCCGACGGTGTCTATCAGCACGTTGACACTGTCGCGGGACAGGTGGTAATCGCCGTCGATGGTGGAACGGATATCCCAAACGTGCATCGTTAACTCGCTGATCCGCATATCCAACATTGTTCGCACCGGTTCGGGCCCCGGAGGCCAGTAGCAAGGCTTATCCCAGTCCTCCGGTCCAACGGTGTTGAACACCTGGACAGACTCGTCGAGTCGTTGAATCAAAGATTCTAGCAAGTTTTCGCCGAATCGTTCCCGATTCGACAAAGCCCGTTGGAAGATGTTTTCGGCGAAGCGGTCTTCGTCGTGGTCTTCCACCGGTGGGGCGCCTTCCGGTGGCGAGGCATCGCCTCCCAATCCCCTGGTAACTCGAGACGCAAAGTCCTGCCCGTTCAAGTGGGCAACCACGTCGGCCACCGTCCAACCCACGCAGGCGCTGGGCTGGTTCCAGGCTTCGGCGGGGAGGGAGCTCAAGTAGGTCTTGAACGCTTCCACTTCCGCCTGAAGAACGACGACCCGTTGCTCCGGTGTGACCATTGCTCCTCCTTGAATATTTGAATGGGTCGAGGCCCGAAAGGCTGCTCTAAATCACGCCGATTTCCTTTAGGCCGGCCAGATCTGATTCGTCCAGCCCCAGAAGCTTGGAGAAGATTTCCCCGTTGTGCATCCCCAAGGTTGGCGCGCCTGCCATCTCCGGTAGAGGTCCTCCCGAAAAGATCACCGGAAAGCCTGAAGCAACGCCCTTTACCGGTTCGGGCAATCCGGCGTGGCGCAAGGGGACCAGGCTGCCCCGGTCCCAGAAGTGCGGATCGTTCATCACTTGTTCAGCGGTGCGCACTTGGGCGCAGGGCACATCATGGCTCTCAAGGCGATTCAGGGCTTCTTCCAGCGTAAACTCGCCGATGATTGCCTGGATCTGCTGCCGGGCTTCCTCCACGTTGGCCGTGCGGGTTACGAAACTTTCAAAGCGGGGGTCCTCCAAGAATTGGGGGGCGTCCAACGCCCGGGCCAGTCTGGCCCATTGATCGTCGCTGGTGACGGTCAGGGAAACGTCCCCGTCGCTGGCGTGATATAGACCGGTGGGGCCGTTGCGACTGATGTTGCCGGTGCGCAGCGGCTGGCCGTACTCGATGTTTTCCTCCAGATTCTCCATGAACATGAGAGACACCAGGGTATCCATCATGGAAACGTCCAGGTACTGGCCTTGGCCGGTACGGTCTTTTTCCCGGAGGGCGGCCAGGATGGAGTAGCAGGCAAACAGGGGAGTGACCAGGTCGCCGATGTAAAATCCGACTCTGGTGGGCGGTCCATCAGCGTCTCCGTTGATGTCCATGAGGCCGCTCATCCCTTGAATCTGGGGGTCGTGAGCCGGTTTGGCGGAGTAAGGACCGGTTTGTCCGTAACCGGATATGGAGGCGTAGACGATGCCTGGGTTAACCTGGGAAAGCTCTTCATAGCCCAGTCCCAAGCGCCGCATCGAGCCTGGAGCCAGGTTTTCTAGGACCACGTCGCAAGACTTGGCGAGTTCAAGAAACATGTCCTTGCCCTGGGGATGCTTCAGGTCCAAGGTCACGCTCTTAACTCCCTGAGCCCGCTTGAGAAAACGAGTCGAAAGGTCATTGCTGTTCTGGGGCTCGTCGTGCCAGCCGTCGGCCCCGGCAAAGGGACCGTTTCCCCGCACCGGGTCGCCCCTCCCGGGAATCTCCACCCTGATGACTTCCGCGCCCAAACGGGCCAGGTTCATGGCGCAGAACGGCCCCGCCAGGTAAACGGTGACGCTAAGGACCCTGATGCCTTTTAAAGGCTGCATATTTCTTCCTCGAGAACAGTGTGACGGCGGTTGACCTGAACCCATGTGGGTGTAAACTAGGGCCGTGCAGGAGACTGGCTGGATTTCAGGAGAGCCGGTATCTCCTACGAGCCCACGGTATCACGTTGAGTCACCGGCACACAATTTCCTGACCGTGGGCCAGATTTACCGCTATACAAGGAAAGACACAAGCGTCGTACCTTTTGCGGCCGGCTTATGGGGCCCATCCGTCGTTCCCGCGCAGGCGGGAATCCAGAGGACACTGAAGAAAGACCGCATCGACCGGAATAGCGGACATTACTGGATTCCGGCCTTCGCCGGAATGACGAAAGCCTGTTCGATATGCGATCTGGTTCATAGATTGAAAGTCTCATACAGGAGTTCAGCGCTATGGCAACTTCACCAGGAGACATGGTAACGCCCGAAGAGTTCAAGCTCATGAGCGACCGGGCCGGGCTTGGCATGAGCCAGCAAGAGTTGGACGAGTTGAAGCCTTTGTACGACATGTACTCCCAGTACATTCAGCAACTGCACTCCATCGATTTGCAAGCCGAAGAGATCGGCTTGAACTTCCACCCCGAATGGCCGTCTGCTTGATTCGCCGGTTGGCTACTTGAACCCATATTGAATGCCGAATATACCGAGGGGTGGCAAAAATGACGACCTCCCAAACTAACCTTTATCATCTCACCATCAGAGAGGCGGCCGGGTTACTGAAAAGCGGACAACTGTCTCCGGTGGAATTGACCCAAGCGTTCCTAGACCGCATCGCGGCCACCGACGACCGGCTGCACTCCTACATCATCGTATTGAAAGAACAGGCTCTAGACGACGCCCGGCTTGCCGAAGCGGAGATACGCCGTGGCGACTACAAGGGACCGTTGCACGGGATCCCCTTCGCCCTGAAAGACCTCTACGACACCGCCGGGGTTACGACCACGGCCGGATCAAAGGTGTATATCGACCGGGTCCCCACGGAGGATGCCACCACCACGGCGCGGCTGAAATCCGCCGGAGGCATTCTCTTAGGCAAGCTGGCGATGCACGAGTTCGCTCTGGGCGGGCCCGACTTCACCACGCCCTTCCCTCCGGCCCGCAACCCCTGGAACCTGGACCATATCACTGGAGGCTCCAGTAGCGGCTCTGGGTCTGCCGTGGCTTCGGGCCAGGCGATGGCCGCGCTGGGGTCATGCACCGGCGGGTCGATCCGCGGGCCGGCTTCCCTGTGTGGCATCGTTGGGTTGAAGGCAACCTATGGCAGGGTCAGCCGGGCGGGGGTGGTGACTCTAAGTTGGTCCCAGGACCATTGCGGTCCCATGACCTGGACGGTGGAAGATACGGCATACATGATGCAGGCGCTGGCCGGGTACGACCCCAAAGACCCCACCACCAGCACCGCCCCGGTGCCGGACTATTCGCTATCGCTAAGGGAAGACATCAAGGGGCTGACTATCGGCGTACCCCGCCACTTCTTCTTCGCTCCCCACGAGAACGTGAACCCGGAGGTCGTCGCCACGGTGGAAAAGGGTCTGAAGGTGCTGGAAGGTCTGGGGGCTAACCTCCAGGAAGTGACCATACCCAGCCTGGAATACGTGCGGGCGGCTAACTCAATCATCATGCTCAGCGAAGCCTTCGCCTTTCACGAGAAAAATCTGCGGACACGGCCACAGGACTTCGGCGAGATGGTGCGCGCCCGATTCCGTATCGGCGGAATGTTCAGCGCCAGCGACTACGTACAGTCCCAGCGGGTCAGAAAGCTGGTCAACCGGGAGTTCGCCGCAGTTCTACGAAAAGTAGATGTTCTAGTTACGCCAACCATGACCCAACCGGCGGCGGCTTTCGAGGGCTACGATGCTACCAGCACGGTCAGGGGTCCCAGCTTTACCGCTCCCTTCAACCTGACGGGTCTCCCAGCCATCTCCGTCCCCTGCGGCTTCACGGCGTCCGGCCTGCCCGTTGGGATGCAGATCGCCGGCAAACCCTTCGACGAGCCCGGAGTCATCCGCGCCGCCTACGCCTACCAGCAAGAAGCCCGTTGGTTTGAGCAGCGCCCGTCGATCTAAGTTTGAGCCATCTAGATAGCCACAGAGACACAGAGAGCACGGAGAAAATAAAAAAGCCTCTGTGCTCTCTGTGGCGCGTCTACCGGTATGCCGGTCTAGAAGCTGGGCAGTGGTGGCGTGGGTTGTTTTAGGACCCGGGGGACCTTGGCGGGTGGCGGTGTGTTGCGGCTGCGGACCACTCTGATCTCGCCGTCTATGATCACAACTCCGATTCCGGGAACGTCGCCGTTCTCCATGGCGGAAAACAGGTCGTTCCGGGTCGAGCCGTTGGGAGCGTCGGCGATGAGCAAGTCGGCGTCTTTGCCTGGAGCGATGATTCCCGAGTTCAATCCCCAGGCCTTCGAGTTGTTGCCGGTGGCCAAACACAATGCCGTGGCGGCCGGGATGCCTCCCAAAGAAGACAGCTCGGTGACCGTTTTGATCACCCCAAGTGGCATCATGCCCGTGCCTGTTGGAGTGTCGCTACCGACTACTACCCGTTCCATCGCTTCGTGTTCTTGAGCCAAGCCCAAGATGAAGAGGGATGAGCGAAGGTTTCCCGCCTGTACCAGTTGCAGATATAGGCCGGTCTCCGCCACCAAGCTGCGCAGTCCGTCATTGTCCAGAGAAGTCGGCCCTCCATTGACGTGGCCGCAGATGTCGGGTTTGAGGCGTAGCAGATGCTCCGCCGAGATGGCGGTGCTGCCGGGGATGGATGCGCCGCCGCTGTGGCACATGACTTTAAGACCGTGCTTCTGGGCCCACCTGATCTGGGGTTCGCCGTCGTAGGGGTCCCGGTAGTTACCGAAACCGAATTTGGCCAGCCAGATACCTTCCGCCGCTAACTCTTCAAAGTCTTTCTCTTCCAATGTGGGCTCAAGCACCACGGCTCCGGCGTGGACCTTAGCCCCGTCGGGATGCAAGACGGAATAGGATCGCTGGGCGATGATTGCCAGGGCTTTTACTCCGGCGGCGTCGTTGGGCCGTCCTGGTGTGTGTATCTCCCCTGCCGAGATCATGCTGGTGACGCCGCCATGAACATAGCTGCCGATGAAGTCCACCACTTTCTGCCGAGGCTGATAATCGCCGATGGCGACGTGGAAATGGGAGTCGATCAGGCCGGGCAGGACGGTGGCGCCGGAAGCGTCGATAACGGTGTCGGCGTTGTTGGCGTTCAACTGGTCCGATCCGCCGATGGCGCTGATCTTCCCATCCTCCACCAGCACGCAATCACCGTCGAGGACCGGTTGGGCCAGATCTCCCGACGCTATGGCGCCGATGTTGATGACGGCCAAACTGGCCATAGGGTGAACCTCCGGTGGATTGGGCTACTTGCGATAATAGCGGACTTCAAAAGTGGTGCAGCCAATGGGAGAGATGTAGGGGCCGTGGGGCATTCCGGGAGGGCGGCAAGCGTACATCCCGGCGGTGAAGGTGGTACTGATTGATTTATCGTGCAGTTCGCCCTCTAGGATGAACACCTCTTCCCAGAAATCGTGGAAGATCACTTCGGAGGTCTCGACGCCAGGGGGGAACTTCAGCATTCTGGTGGAGACTCCGGCTTCTTCGTCCCAGTTGAGGATCTTCTCCACCATTCCCTCGGCGGCCGCACCTGAGCCGGCTTCCACGGGGGTCCACGAGACGGCTTCGTGGTTGAAAAACTCGTACTCGGCTTTAGGCACCCTAGGTCCTCCTTGTCTTATTACTGCGTCAAGTTGATTTTGTTGGATACTCGGGAAATGTCATGTTGAGCCAGCCACAGCGGCGAAGCATCTGGGGTGGGCGTCCCCTCCTCCTCCCCAGATTCCTCCCTACGGTCGGAATTATTCACGCTGGTTGGCACCAGCACCACCGCCCACGAAAAGGGGCGAATCGTGTCACTCCGATCCTAGCGAGGAGTCTCATGCCTGGTTGTAGAGGTCACCTGAGAGCCCTCGCCGCCCTTCCGCCGAAGGGCTGGTGTCGGAATGACGAAGTGTGCGGCCGAAGGTTGGCAATTCTATTTTCGGAGCAATGACATTAGTCCCTTTTAGCTGCCTCGAGGCCTAGCCGATCGGCGGACGCCGGTTGTGCCAATCGGTGTTTTGCTCGTAAGCGTAGGCCACGTTGAGGACGGTCTGTTCCGCGAAGGGTTTGCCGCCGATCTGCAGGCCGATGGGCAGATTATCCGAGGTGAAGCCGCAGTTGATACTCACCGCCGGGGAACTGGCCAGGCTGAAAGTCGTGGTCATGCCGGCACGGTTCCGGGTGGTTTTCTCCATGGAATCGATGACCGGGTCCGGTTCGACCTTGGGCGCGGCGACACCCATCGTCGGCATCAGCAGTACGTCCACTCCGTTCAGCGCTTCCAGTACATGCTGGCGCAGCAACGCCCGTAGCTTCAACCCTTTATAGTAGGCCAGCGCCGGCGTGATACTCCATGTGAGGTAGGCGATGCGGTTGTCGTGTTCGATCTCTTGTAAACGGTTCCGGATCAGGTCCCGGTAGTTGGTCGGGGCCTCCACCCTTAAGATCGTGGAGATGGTGTTGGAGTGGCTGGCTAGAGGTATGGATACCTCTTCCACGTCCGCGCCCAACTCCGCCAGAGAATTGGCGGCGCGGGACACGGCGTCCCGGATCTCGGGGTCCACTAGGTCAGTGTGCAGCAACTCTTTCAGTATGCCTATCTTGGTGCCCCGAACGTCGGGGTTCAACGCGCCACGGTAATCGGGCACGGGCACGTCCCAGGTGTAGGAGTCGTTGGGATCGCGGCCGGCGATGGCCTGCAGGGTCAAGGCGCAGTCTTCCACGGTCCGTGAGATGGGGCCCACGGTATCCATGGACCACATTCCCGGCCTCAACCCATACCGGCTGACCCTGCCCCAGGTGGGGCGGAGGCCGACTAAGCCGCACCAGGCGGCGGGGCCACGCACCGACCCCCCGGTGTCTTCGCCCAGGGACGTGGCGCACATGAAGGCGGCAGTGGCGCCCCCGGAACCGCTGCTGGAGCCGCCGGTAAACCGGCTTGGGTCCCAGGGATTGCGGGCCGTGTCGAAGGCGTGGGACAGGCTGGTGGTGCCGAATTCGGTCATGTTGAGCTTGCCCAGCAGGATCGCGCCCGCGGATTTCAGGTTGGCCATCACCGTGGCGTCTTCGTCGGGTACAAAGTCCTTGAAGATTGGCGTGCCGGTGGTAGTGCGGATCCCCGCGGTGTTGATCTGGTCCTTGACCGCCACCGGAATGCCGTGCATGGGGCCCTTATACTCGCCCCGGTCCAAAGCCTGCTCCGATTCCCGGGCTGCCTGCAACGCTTCGTCGCGGCAGACGGTTAAATAGGCATACAATGTACCGTTCAGGCTATCGATGCGGTCCAGGTAGGCTTCCACCGCCTCCACTGGTGATACCGTCCGATTCTTGATAAGCTCGGACAGTTGAACCACGGTTAGAAATGGAATATCCGCTTTATCCATGGAAAGCCTCTCGACGAAGAGTTTCGGAACATCGCCCAGTATGCGCCTGGGAATCTGTCGGCGCAAGACGGTGGTCAAGACCTCACCACAGAGCCCGCAGAGAACACGGAGCTAAAAGTTTTTCGGCCTAGTTTCTCTGTTATCTCTGTGCCCTCTGTGGTGAAATTAAGATTTGCACTACAAGGAATTTGAAATGAAAGTCGGCGTGAACCTTATTAACTTTGGACCGGGCGCCAGCCCCGATTCCATCAAGCGCTGGGCGCAGCTCACCGAGTCCCTGGGCTATCATCTGCTGATGACTTCCGACCATATCGGTATCACGCCGGATGTCCAGGGTCGCTATCCGGCCCCATTTTACGAACCGGTGTCCACCCTGGCCTGGCTTGCCGGTATCACGTCTACCATTGAGATCGGGACGACGGTCTTGATCGTGCCATACCGCAGCGCGTTGGAGATCGCCAAGTCTTTCGCCAACATCGATCAGTTCAGCGGCGGGCGGGTTATCCTGGGCGTCGGTATCGGCTGGGCACAAGAGGAGTTTGCCGGGTTGGGGGTGGAATACAAGAGAAGAGGGGCCATCACCAACGAATACCTGGAAGCCATCAAACTTCTGTGGACTCAAGACCGGGCCTCCTACGAAGGCCGGTATGTGTCGTTCAAGGACGTGGACACTGCGCCCCGGCCCTTCCGCTCGCCCCATATCCCGATCTGGGTGGGCGGTCCCAGCGACGCCGCCCTGCGCCGCGCCGTCCGCTACGGCGATGCCTGGCATCCGATCCGGATGCGCATGGACTGGTTGAAGAACACCGGCATCCCCCGGCTCAATGAGATCGCCCAGGAGGAGAAACTTCCGGTACCCGCGCTGTGCCCCAGAGTCAAACTGCACGTAACCGGTTCACCGATGCCTGAAGAGGAACGGGTGGTGGGCGAGGGCACCCTTGACCAGATACACCGCGACATGGCGGAGCTTGAAGCCTTGGGCTGCGACTACGTTCTGTTGGACACCTATCTGGACGACCCCGAGGCCCTAAGACATCCCGAAGATTCATGGAGAGTCTATGCGGAGATGGCAGAAAAGGTCCTGGACCTAGGAAACCAGACCGTCCGCTGACGGTTGGTTGGGCTTGTGGCTTTTCTGAACTTTATTCCGTGGAGAGAATATAAGGATTGCCCTGTGGCGGGCCGGTGACAACCTCTCCTACAACCCAATAAGGTCCCGGACAACTGGGAGGCAGGTGCCGAAGCACGTACTCTCCCAATTGTGAGGGATACGTTATTATGCCCCCGCCCATATGGACCTTTTCACCGACGCGAGCCACGATCACACCGGCCTCATTGAGAATCTGTACCCCATCGTCTTCGGTTGTCAGACTGAACCCTGGCGGCCATATGATCAAGTCACCGTCGGCAGACCCCGTGCGAAGACAGCCTTCGTCAAGCACCAACTCACCGTTGCCTCCTGCCAACATGTTCACCCTATCCCCTACGGTCGGCGGCTGTAGGATCAAGTAAATCTTGGAACCAAAGACCTGTAAAGACTTAGCTGAACTGACGACGTCCCCGACGATCCAGTAAGGCCCGGTACAACCGGGAGGCAGTTGCCGAACCACGTATTCGTCAAGCCGATGCACGTACCCTATTTTACCCCCGCCCATGTATACCTCTTCTCCCACCCGTGCTGCCACCTGACCGTCTCCGTTGAGGACCTGGATCCCATCGCCTTCGGTGTTCAACCTGAAATCAGGCGGCCACACGAGCAAATAGTCGGTGTTAGATCCACTAAAGCTGGCAATGCGAAGACAGCCCTCGATCACGGCCAATTCGCCGATGAGTTCTGCCGTCATGACCTCCCTTTCACCTTCCACGGGCTTTTGTTTGGGAAAGAAAATAGTGGGGCCGGATTCCGAGCCGGAGATTGGCTCGCCATCTGGCCCCTGTTGGGGGACTAAATCCGTAGGGCCTGGTTCCGCAATCGTCGTGGGCTTGCCGCCACAGGCTGCCACGGCGAGAGACACGCCGATGAATACCAGCCACACTTGCCATCTAGCCCTTGCGTGCCTATCGCGTCTAAATTTCAAATGTCGCAAACCGGATGGACCGCCTCAAGGTAATAGTTCGGCCGACATGGCATGTCTCCCACCCTTTGCCATATAGGGATCCTCCGAGACTTTAAGCCACATCCGCGGTTCAGGAAACGCCCGATATTAGCCACCCCGGAACCGTGTGTCTGCCAATGCGCGCATGTCGTTGATCCGTCATTGTTGTGACGCCGATAATGTCTACGCACAGGACCAATATGTATACGTTATGCTCACTTACTTTAGACTTCATTGCCCCATAAGCGGTTTTTCCATAAGGCCGTGGCCCACAGCGGCTTTGAAGTCTTTACGAGGCACGAAGACATCGCCCGCTTCATGGGACATCGGCGGTTTGATAAACCTGCCTGGGACCGAATTCCCGTGGCACTATTGCCTCGCCTCAAGCGAGAGACGACACTGTGGACAACTGGGTCAATGATGATTTGACCCACTCTTATGAATCGTTAGGAACTATGATTTACGATGTTATCGTGGTTGGAGTTGGGCCGGCCGATTGTCCTTTGGCTTCCCGGCTGTCTGGAGACCCCACCGGTCGGTGTTGCTGCTAGAGGCGGGACCGGAATATGCGGACCTGCAGATTCTGGCCGATGACCTGAAGCATTGGACGCTTGTCTCATGCGCACTGTGGGGACATTCCGGCACATATCCTGCACCTGCCGCATCGGGCCGGACTCGGACCGCATGGCAGTGGTAGGTCAGTATTGCGGGGCGCGCGGGATGGAAGGTCTTCGGGTGGCGGACTGGATTTAGTGAGGTGGCTGGTGACTTGGGATAGGGTTTAACGTTACTTGGGTCTGATTTACTGTTGATCAAGCTTGGCAAACAGTTTTGTAACGAAGCCAATCAATCCCATCCCTTCGGCTGCGATCAGGGCAGGCTCTCACCTTCCCCCATGGAGGGGAAAGGGATTGGTTCTCTCCACCTTTATGACGGAGAGTTAGAGAGGGGGTGGTTCGACAGGCTCACCACGAACGGATGGAACGGTCCCATCCCGTTCGTTCTGAGCTTGTCGAAGGACCATGCTCCTTGCGGATGCGGGTTTGAGTTCGGCGCCTAGCTCGGCGTTACGAAAGGAAGGTTTTCCTCTTTCCAGGAATTGAACCCAGGAGCCATGTAGACCACGTTGGTGTAGCCCATCGCCTTCATTGTCTGTCCTGACAGGGCAGCTCGCGCGGTGCCCATTCAATGGGTTACGATCATAGCGTCCTTGTCTGGGACCAGTTCTTCCAATCTGCTTTCTATGCGCCCTCTGGATAACAGTACCGCGCCTTCGATAACTCCTTGTTCCCATTCGTCCGGCTCCCGGACGTCCAAGATCACGATGGGCTCTCCGGCTTCCTGCTTTTCGTGGACCTCCTTGGCCGACATGGACCCTACGGTTGCCTCGGCGATCTCCACCATTCTGCGTCCAATGTTATCCATCTACATTCTCCCTTGGTGAGTTTTTGGCGTTTGGCTTATCTGAAAAAATCCAATCTTGTTGACGCGATTCCGCTTTGGGACAGGCAAGAGAATATGGCCCTCGACCCCGGCTTGTCAATCGTGGAGCGCGGGCCGGTCTTGGGGTATCGATAGGCCGACCGGGATAGCGAAGTTCACTCGGCGTAAGCCAACTGCAGCTCCGCCGGCATCTGGGCCCGCAGTCCACGCAGATTGGAGCTGTATACGAGGATGGATATCGCCACCAAGATGATGATCGCGGCCCCCACGGCCACCGCTACCGGCGCTCCGAAATACTGGGCAATGAATCCGCCCTGGACCATGCCAAAAGGACCCAAGCTCCAGGTTATGGCATAGACACCCATCACCCGGCCTCTTAGCCGGTCGGGCACCAGGTGTTGGATGGTGCTCATCCCGCCTACCAAGTAGATTGAGTTGGTGATTCCCACGATGAATAGCATGCCCATGCTTATCAAATACCAACCCTGGGAGGCGGCCGCGGCGAACAACAATAACGCCAGTCCGTACGCCATGGCCCCGCCTAGTATCGCCAGTCCTTTGGGGTGGTGCCCTCGAAGGTTGGCGACGGCGATCGTGCCCAGGATCGCCCCTACGCCCGAAGCGCCCAGTAATATGCCGATCTTGTCGGCCCCCACTCCCAGCACCTCCTTGGCAAAAGACGGCATGAGGTGAATGAAGGTCATGCCGAACATGCTGTTGCAGAAGGTGAGGAGCATGATGAGGGCAAAAATCTCGTGCTTTCTCACGTAGCGCAAACCCTCGAACACCTGTTGCAATACACGTCCCGTTGCTGGCGGCCGGGGCCTAAGTCTGAGGAATGCCGTCACCGTCCCCATGATGTAAAAAGTCCCGGCGCTGAACAACATGGAGGCCCCGATACTCAATTGCTCTATCAGGACCCCTGCCAGGGTGGGCCCCAACACCCGAACGCCGTTCCAAACCAACTCGGACATAGTCACGGCACTGACGATGTGTTCCCGTTCCACCAGTCTGGGAAATACGGCGGCCAGGCTTGGTTGATCGAAGGCTTGCAATGCGCCGATGGTAACGGCAGCCGCCAGCAGGTGCCACACCTCGACCCGTTCCGTCATTACCAACAGAGCCAGGCCCACCACCACCGTTGCCGAGATGGACTGGGCCATGGCTACCAAAAACTTGGGTTCCAGACGGTCGGCCAGGGTACCGCCGACCACGTTGAGGGTCATGGCGGGGACGGCGATGGCGATCCCCAAGAACGCCAGGTCCCGCTCCTCCCCGGTCAGTTGGAACATCAGCCAACCCAGGGTGAAGCTGAGTAACATCTGGTGTCCCGTCACTCCGGCTAGGAGGCCTAACCAGTAGAACCGGAAATGGCCGTACCTCATCGAAGAGGGCAGGATGCGGTTTATACCTCGAACTGCCGGTGTGTTTAAGTCCGGTGTGTTTAACTCCGGTGCGTTTGATGCCATGGGGCTAGTCTCTCACCCACATCGGCTTTCCGGCAACCCGGCCCAGCCGGATTTCCTTGACCCCGCAGTGGCCCTATGCTTTATACTGAGGCCATCGCGGGGCGACTCCCCCATCTCGTCTGGACCAGGAGACGTTTTATGCTGAGTAGAGAGCAGAACGACCTATTGACCGGCATCGGCCCGGGTACACCCATGGGCGACACCCTGAGACGATACTGGATCCCGGCATTGTTGTCCTTCGAGATTCCGGAACCTGATTGCCCGCCGGTCAGGGTCAAGCTCATGGGCGAAGAACTGCTAGCCTTCCGGGACACCAACGGCCGCATCGGCCTCATCGCCGAATTCTGCGCCCACCGGCTTGCCTCTTTGTGGTTCGGACGTAATGAGGAGTGCGGGCTGCGCTGCGTATATCACGGCTGGAAATACGACGTCGATGGAAATTGTGTCGACCAGATGAACGAGCCGAACCAGTTCGCGGATAAAGTCAAGCTCACCGCCTATCCGACGGTGGAGATGGGCGACATGATCTGGGCTTACATGGGGCCGGTGGAGAAGATGCCGGCGCCGCCTAAGTTCGAGTGGACTCAGGTACCCGAGAGCCACCGCTACATGACCAAGGTGGTAGAAGAGTGCAACTGGCTACAAGCACTGGAAGGGGGTATCGACACATCACACGCCCCGATACTGCACCGAAGGACTACCACTGAAACCAACGAGCCGGGGATACCATTCGATTCCCCCTTCGTCCAGGGCGCGGCTCCTGCCTTGGAGGTGGACGTTACCGACTACGGCTACCGGTACTACGGCATCCGGCCCCTGGGTGACGAGGGCAATTACGTGCGGGCCTATCACTTCGTGATGCCCTTCACCCAGATCCGCCCCACCGGCAGCCAAAAGCCGTTGGTCGACGGCCATTTCTGGATCCCCATCGACGACCATAACGTCATGGTTTACAACTGGGGCTATAGCTGGGGCGAAGACCCGCTGCTGCCCGAAGAAGGTATCAGCCGGGGTTCAGGCAACAACTTCGGGACCGACATCGACGTTGAAAACGGCTTCCGCTCCGTCAAAAACCGTTCCAACGACTACATGATCGACCGCCAGATCCAGAAGAACGAGACCTTCACCGGCATAACCGGCGTCAATATACAGGACCGCGCCATCCAAGAAAGCATGGGCCGTATCGTGGACCGTTCCAAGGAATTTCTTGGGCCTTCCGACATGGCCATCGTTGCCACCCGAAAAATGCTGGAAGAAGCGATGAACACTGTGATGGACGGGGGCGACCCTCCGGGTGTGGCGCCGACCTACTACAACATCCGGTCGGCCGAGGATGTGATTCCTTTCGACCTGGACTGGCGCGAAGCCTTGATGGGCCGCATGTACCCGGAGACCCCGGCGGCAACGATCAAATAAATCTACGATTCCGCCAAAATCCGGAGGCCCCATGGAGTTCGGACTTTTCCTTGAGTTCCCAACGCCTGACGGCTACACCGATCAAGAGGCGTTTGCCCAAGGCTTTACCATGGTGGACGAGGCGGAGAGCATGGGCGTGGACTCGGTTTGGCTGGCCGAATACCATTTCTCCCCGTTCAGCGTCCTGTCCGCTCCCCTCACCGTAGCCACCGCCGTTGCCTCGCGCACCAAGCGGATCAGGCTGGGTTTCGGCGTGCTGCTTCTTCCGCTGAACAATCCGATCAGGATCGCCGAGGAGACAGCTACCCTGGACCACATCAGCCAAGGTAGGCTGGAATTGGGGATAGGCCGGGGCACTTTCCCCGACCATCATGACGCGTTCAACTCGCCTTTCGCCGAAAGCCGGGGCAGGTTCGAAGAGTATCTGGAGATCATCCTGAAGGCCTGGACCACCGAGGAGTTCTCCTTCGAAGGAGAACACTACCAGTGTCACAATCTGAAGGTTCGCCCCAAACCGTTTCAAAACCCCCATCCCCCCATAAGAGTGGGGATCACTTCGGCGGAGACCTTTCCCATCATCGGGCGTATGGGATATCCGATCTTCATCAACCCCTCCCGGGTCTTTTCCCTGGCTGAATTGGCGCCCAACATACAGAACTACCGGAAAGCCTGGAAGCAAGCGGGACATCCAGGGGAAGGCAACGTGGGGTTAAGGGTGCCGGTCTACGCGGCGGAGAAGGCCGGCGACGCATATAACGAGCCCATGGAGAGCACGATGGCTTCGGTGTTTAACCTGGGCCAGCGTGTAGCCGGCAGCGCCTCAAGGGAGGGCACCAGCGGGAACTGGGAGGCGCAGGCGGAACATATCCAGGGAATGACTTACGACGACTGGTTGCGGGACAAGGTGGTGTACGGCACTCCCGAGGCTATCGTCGACCGGTTGGGGCAACTGATTGAAGATCTCCAGTTGGACCAGATAATCTACGAGATCAATTTCGGCCGCCGCATACCCTACGAGCTGCAGATGACCAACCTGCGGCTGATGAACGATCGGGTGATTCCCCATCTGAGGTAGGGACGCTGGCGCCGACTGTCATTGGGCCGCCCGTCATTGGATGGAAGGCTGCCCGCCGGCCGTGATACCATTGGCGGACTCAGATAGTCATAAGGGGGCTAACATGGGAGTGATAAAGATCGAAGGGGTTACCCATTGGTCCATTCCCGTCAACGATCTGGCGGAGTCGGAACAGTTCTACGGCGATCTACTTGGCTTGACCGCCAAAGGACGGTTGGGCAATTCGATGATGTCCTGCTTCAACGTTGGCGACCATAATATCCTGTTGTGTGAGCGTGACGAGCCGGTGCACGACATGGCGGAAACTGAGAAAAAGGTGCACCACTCGTTCACGGTGAGTCCGGAGACGCTGGACGCGGCCTTCAAGGTATTTCAAGAAAATCGGGTCCAGGTGGCCTACCTGACCTACCGTGCCGAGGGTGTCTTTACCGGCAGAGAGTTGTACTTCTTCGATCCCAGCGGTAATAGGCTTGAACTGCGGGACCCCACGTGGAAAAAGGGGATGCCTGAGCCCACGTACGAGGAAATCATCAATTCGTAAGAGCCGTGGCCTCCGGGATTCTTACGAGTAGGCACTGCGAGGGCCTCTCGCGCCACTTCTGTCATTGATCTGAAAATAGAATTGCCAATCTTCAGCCGCACACTTGGTCATTCCGGCACCAGCCCTTCGGCGGAAGGGCGGCGAGGCTCCGGCTTCGTCGCGAGTCCCTGGCGGAGTCGGGAAATCTCAGGTGACCGTTACAACCAGGCATGAGACTCCTCGCTAGGATCGGAGTGACACGAATCGCCCATTTTCGTGGGCTGTGGTGCTGGCGCCAACCAGCATGAATGATTCCGAGCGAAGCGAAGAATCTGCCTCCCGCATTGAGATTCTTCGTCGCTACGCCCTTGCTCTGAAAATAACCCCTCACCCCCGGCCCCTCTCCCGCCGGGAAAGGGGTGGCCGCAGGCCGGGGTGAGGGCCAAATTCAGAATGACGTTGTATATTGATAGACAATCAACCCGCTCTAAGGAGGCGATGCCAATGTCCTCGGAAGCCTTGCGCCACGTGTGGCTCTTGGAAGGTTTGGACGATGACCAACTCGATGCCCTTTCGGCGTTCACGTTCAACAAGACCTTCAGATCCGGCGAACTGATCGTGGAGGAAGGCCATACGGACAATGGGCTATACGTCGTCGTCTCCGGCGAAGTTGAGGTGATAAAGGGCCTGGAAACAGACCGGCCCCAGGTTCTTAACCGTTTGGGGGCGGGGGACGTCTTCGGTGAGATGGCCCTTTTAGGCGAGTGGCCCAGGACGGCGACCGTACGGGCGGTGGACGATGTCGAGTGCCTGGGTATCGACCGGTGGGTGTTTCTGGCTCAACTGGAAAGGCAGCCCCAGGTGGGGATCAAGATGCTCCACATCTTGGCCCAGAAGCTTAGAGACAGCGACGCCCGCCTGATGGAGTAACGCCGGGCGGCGGCGTTAATTATCCATCGCTGAGTTGTCGCGCGTATTGGGCCAGGGATTGCCTGACCTTGATCAACACGGGCGACAAAGCCGCTGGAGTCTGGAGAAACCCGCAATACGCCGAAAGCTCCCTTAAGCGTTCGGCGAAATATGACCAAGCGGCGGCCTGATGGGGAAGGGCGTGCATCTCCCGCGAGGCCCGGAAGCTTGGACCAGCGGTTAGTCCCTTGTGGGAAGGTCCGGCAGGCAACGTAGTCAGCGCCACCCCCAATGGTGAGATCACGTCCATCATCATAGCCACCGTGATGTCCGAAAGTTGAATCAGTTGTTCCTCGGACTCCTCCGTGTGTAGCAGCAGACGTCCCATAATCTGCATCATCAATTCGTAACAGCCGTCGAAAAGATTGCAAACGTCGGCGCTCAGTGGGTCTTCTATGAGATTCGCTTCTTCACGATCGACGATGTCGGTGGGAATAATGGCGTAAGGGTTCCGCAGTACCGGGCGTCCCGGCTCGAATTGCGGGTCGTCCTTTAGCAGTTGGTCGTATTCCTCCAGCATCGCAACGAACCGGCCGTGATGAGAATCCTTGGTATCGCCCCTGGCGCCCTCTCCCTGCTCGACGATACCCTCTATGGCGGCGATATCCGATTCCAGGCCGGTGACGGGAAACAGACCCGGCAGGCTGAAGTAGGCGTCTGCTATCTGCGCTTGGGGCGGACCCAGGAAAAGTTGCTCTTCGCCCAGCTTTTGAGATAGATATCTCAGACCGTCTTCGATGCCCTTGTATAGGTGGCCCACCGTCTGATATTGCCTCTCGCTGGAGAATATATCGCTGAGCTTATTTTGGGGCAAGAAGGCCGAACCCAGCGGGCCGCCGCTGGTTCCATCATCTTCGTCTTGGGGGCGCTCAACAAATACGAAACTCTCCAAGGTTTCGCGGCAAAAGGGGGCCAGCTCCAGCCGGAAGGACGGAGGATAAGCCTTGAGGCTGGAAGGCATGTTTGGCCGGTGCAAGTGAGGCGCGCCTCCAACGGCGGTGAGCAGGTTGCAAGCCAGAGAAAGATGCACCATCTCCTGGATGGCGATCTGGATTATAGTGCCGCGCCACCGCCGGATTATCGCTAATTGCTCTTCAGTGACGCCTTCATTTACGTCGCTCTTGATGCCGAAGGCGGCGAACATATAACAGCACGAAATACCGTGCTCTAATTCCGCGGCTTCGGTGAGCAGGTAGATCAACTGTGCCCTGTTTTCGATTCTGATTGGCGCGTCAACCATGGCTATTATATTGATCCTGTAGAAGCTGTGGTGAAGAGTGGTTCGACAAGCTGACCAGGAACGGGAAAGCGAATTCCCACCGTTTGTCCTGAGCCTGTCGAAGGACCCGTTAGCCCGATTACAGAGTGGCTTTTCCTATTCGAATTCAAAAGGTACCCATCAGGTTCGCGACTTTCGGCGAGTTCATTTAGGCAGCTGTTGCTTCGGGTGAGCCAGCCCGGTCCCCGATGTATCGGACCACATCTCGAGCTCTCGAGCGCAGACGCTCCGCCGCCGTCGAACCGGTAACGTCGCAGAACAGCATGGTGACCACGCGGCGTTCACCCTGAGGCTCGCCGCTGGTGCGGGCTGTCTCCAGCTTAGTCAGCAATTCCCGGGGGATGTACTGCTCCAGCCGGGCCCTCGCGGGGTCGGCCTGAGCTTGGCCAAGCTGATGGCCGCAATTCAAGCAGAAACGCGCCTCGGCGGGTAACTCGGTAGCGCATTCCGGGCAGGTGGCGGACATCGACTTCCCGCAAGACATGCAGAATCGGGCGCCGCCGGGGTTCTCTCCCCGACAGCTGGGACATTCCATCTTCAAATCTCCAGTAGTTGTCCGGAACCAGGTTATCCAGTCTGACCTACCGGCACATCCCGGATTCCTGGAAGATCCAGGGTTAGCCTAGCGTTTTGGTTGCGTCCTCTAGGAACATCGACCTCATTTCCTGGTCCTCGAATAGCCCGGCCATCTCGTTCAACGTGGCCATGGCCCCGCTGCGTTTGGCGTCCGATTCTCCCTGCCTGCCCATGCCTGCCAAAACTTGAGCTGCTCCGGCTTGGGCTTTCCACGTCCAGGGCCGCATGGTCATCTGTGAAGCCAGCTCCTCTGCCTGGTTGAAGTTTTCCAGCGCTCCGCTGGGATCTCCTGAAGCCAGACTTACTTGCGCGTTGGCTAGAGACATCAGGGGGTATAGATGCCGCATAGACCTGGACTCGGTGAATTCCCGAGCCTCCTGAACCAGGCTTCGGGCACCCTCGATGTCCCCGCCCCCCAAGGCCACGAATGCCGACCCTACCAGGAGCAGAGGACGGGCCAGATACATGTAGGCGGTAGGAGTGGTGAGGCCTTTTTGAAAGAACTCGTTCGCCTGCTGCGCGTCCCCAGACGCCAGGACGCAAAATCCCAGATCGGCCCAGGCTAATCCGCCTGTCACCGGCCCCAAGGGCGTTTCGAGGAGGTCCAGGGCCTCAGCGTGGTACTTGGAGGTTTCGCTACTCATTCGCGGGCTGACGTCCAGGTGGGCGGTGCCCAAGCCGCAGAGGGCCAATACCTGAATGAACGGTAGGCCGGAGGTGCGTCCCCCCTCCAAACCCTTCCTGTAGTGTCCGATTGCCTGCTCGTATTCTCCCCTGAACCAGGCGATCTGACCCAAGACGACCTGAGCGTATCCTTCCTGTTCCGCCGCTCCGATCCGGCCGGCAATCTCCGCCCCAGATTCAGCGGATTCCCTGGCAGCGTCCAGGTCTCCGTCCCTCAGCTTTAGGATCGCCCCCGAATATCCCAGCAGTTCTGCCTGCCATTTCTGGTTTCCCAGTTCTTGCGCCAGAGCTAAGGCCTCCTTGCTCTTCTGGGCGGCGTCGTCGAAATGTGTCATGTACATTAGGGTATTGGCCGTATGGGTCATCCCAAACAGCCTGGGCTCCTCCTGACCGATGTCCTGGCCGATCTTGGCCACTTCGCCCAGATGTTCGACGGCGTCGTCGAATTTTCCGAAGGGCACCCTCAGGTAGCAATAGGTCATGTGAAGCTCGGCCATTCCGGCAAGGTCGCCGCATTGGTTCGCCAAGGATTCGGCCTCTATCAGGTGCTGTTCCGCCTCGGGGAATTGTCCCTGCATCAGTGCGGCGACGAAACCCAGTTTGTTTAGCGCCGAAACCTGCATGGGCAAGTCTTCATAATCCTGGGCGGCGTGGAACATCTTGTGGTAGTTGTCCACTGCCGCTGGTACGTCGTTGCCGAAGGCCAAGGCCCCGCCCAGGCCCTCGTAAGCCCGGCGGGCAAGGTGGGCGTCCTGCTCGGCTTCTAATATTTGCAGGGCGCTATTGTAATAACCGATGGCTTCGGCCGTGGAATACTCCCTGGCTGCCCGGTCGCCCGAGTCCACCAGATAGGGGACCGCCCTGGCGGGCTCATTGGCGCTCTGGAAGTGGCGGGCGATCTCGTGCACCTGGTCCGGGTTGTCCCTTTCCAAACAATTCCCTATCCGAAGATGGATCTCCCGCCGCCTGCTGAGAAGTAACGATGCATAAGCCGCTTCTTGGATGAGTATGTGTTTGTACATGTATTGGAGATGGGGGGTGCGGCTTTTTTCCCGGATTAACTCACGCCTTTGCAGATCGGTGATGGACTCGTCCAAGGACCCTGGATTCTCGTAGATCTCGGCCAACGTGGCCGCCCCGAACTCGCGCCCGATAACCGAGGCCGTTTGGGCCACACGTTTCGACTCTTCGCCCAGCCGGTCTAGCCGGGCAGTGATTACACCCGCCAGGGTATCCGGCAGGACTATGTTGGCGATCTCCCTGGTCGCCCGCCAGTGGTCGTCCTCCCGTATCACCAATCTGGAGTCGAGCAACGAGCGAATCACTTCTTCTACGAAGAATGGGTTGCCCTCTGCCTTGGCTAATATCAATGATCTGACTTGCTGGGGAAGATCTTCGATCTCCAATAGGTTGGCCACCAGGGTCCGGGCGTCATCTTCATCTAATGGCTGCAGGGTAACCGTGGTGTATCGATGCACGTAGTCACGGGACGCGACCTCATGGAATCTCCAGCCGGGGTCTTGCCGCACCGGACGGAACACCCCCAGTATCAGTAAAGGGAGCCGGTCCACCAGCGGCATGAGGGTTTCCATCAGGTCCAGAGAAGTGGGGTCGCTCCAGTGCACGTCCTCGAAGACCAAAAGAAGGGGATGGCGCTGCGCTTCACGCTCGAAGATTTCCCGGGTTGCCGCGAATATCTTCTCCCGGATCTGGGGAGGCTGAAGGTACGGGATATGCTCAGCGTCTTCCTCGGGTACTGCAACTTCCAGCATGGTGGCCATGAACGGCGCTGACGTACCTGGGCCGTCAGGCATTAACCCGGCGAGCTTCCTGGTTATCTTGGCGTATTTCTCCTGGTCGGTATCATCGAGACCCAACCCGAAATAGCCACCGAACAGGCTGACGAAAGGGCTGAAGGGCGTAGCGGTCTCCTAGGAACGAGAACGGCCTTCGTACCATTGGAGTTGGGAGTTTGCCTCCGTGCCATTGCCGGAGCCGCCCTCGACCTCGGTCGCCGCTGCATTACGTAGCTCGGCGACCAGCCGGGATTTTCCGAGGCCGGCCTCACCCATCACCGATACGATTTGGCCGCTGCCCTGGGAAAGGCCGTCAACCAGTTCCCGCAACACATCGATCTCCCGGTCCCGGCCCACCATCGGGCTGTCCAGGCCTTCGATGCCTCGTTCCCGTTCCGGCTGTGCCTTTCGAGCCAGAACTCTAAACGTGCCCACCGGTTCGCTCTTCCCTCTTACTTCGAGAGGTCCTAGGTCCTCGAAGTCGAAGAGGGGCGCGATCAATCGGTGGGTGTCGGCAGCAATCAAGACGGTGCCGGGAGACGCTGCCGACTCCATCCGGGCGGCAACGTTGATGGCGTCGCCCAGGGCGGTGTACTCTACTCTTAGGTCGGAACCAACTTCGCCCATGACCACCAAGCCGGTGTTGATGCCCACCCGTACTTGAAAGTCCACCCCCCATTTGCGCTGGACCTCATCCCGGTAGGGCCCTATAGACTGGATGATTTCCAAACCCGCCAAAACGGCCCTGTGGGGGTCATCCTCGTGGGCGATGGGGGCGCCGAAGAAGGCCAGAATCGCGTCGCCCATCAACCGGGCCAGTGTGCCCTCGTAACGGTATACCGGTGCTATTAGGTGCTCAAAGGCCCCGTTCATGATCTGGGCCCACTCTTCCGGGTCCAATTGTTCGGCTGCGGCGGTGGAGCCGGTTACGTCGCAGAACAGCATCGTGACCAACCTGCGTTCGCCCTGGATACCACCACTGGTCCGAGCCGACTCCAGCTTTTGCAGCAATTCTCTTGGAATATACTGTTCCAGTTGGGCGCGGACTGACGCAGCCTCGGAAGCTTGGCCCAACTGATGGCCGCAGTTTAGACAGAATCGCGCTTCGGTTGGCAGTTCGGTACCGCATTCGGGACACGATGCGGACAACGGACTCCCGCAGGACATGCAGAACTTGGCGCCCTCGGGATTAGTGGTTTCGCATTGAGAGCAGTTCATGCCCCTCTCCTCGCAACGGCCAGACGGCGATTCGTCATAGGATAGCAGAAATTGAGCGCAAAACAACCGGTTTACCGTTTAGTCGTTAAACACCGCCCCAGTTTTGGAACGCCGGTGCGCTGGAGGTCTAGCCGGTGTAAAATCATGGGCTAATAGGACTTCTGAATCACCATGTCGATGAGAAAGTATATAGGGGAAACACCGGTTTGAAGCTGAGCATCCTGGATCAAAGCCCGATGAACGGGGCCGAAACCGCCACCGAAGCCTTTCAACACACCATCGAGCTGGCTCAGAAGGCGGAGGAGTGGGGGTATCATCGCTTCTGGGTCGCCGAGCACCACGGTTCCAGCCGGGTGATGGGGTCTTCCCCTGAAGTGCTGATCTCCCACCTGTTAGCCAAGACCTCGCGTATCAAGGTTGGTTCCGGCGGGGTGATGTTACAGCATTACAGCCCGTATAAAGTGGCGGAAAACTTCAACGTTCTGGCATCCCTCGCGCCTGGCAGAGTGGACCTGGGGGTCGGCGGGGGGCCGGGTGGAATGCCGCGGTCGACCCAGGCTTTGGGGCAGGACGCTGCGCCGGAATCAACACCGGTGGCGGAAAAATTAGCCGAGCTGATTCAATTTCTCCACAACCGATTGGAGGAGAGCAACCCTCTTTACGGTTTGCGCGCCAGCCCGGCGCCGTCGCAACCTGCCGATGTCTATCTTCTTGGCACAACCCCTTCCAGTGCGGAAACCGCGGCAAAGCTGGGTTTGCCTTACGTGTATGCGTTGTTCCTTAACAACGATGAAGTCATGATGACCGAGGCTGTTGAAACGTACCGGAATCAGTTCGACATCACCAACGGCGCCCGGCCACAGATTATGCTGGCGTTACCGGTGATCGCGGCCGACTCTGATGACGAAGCCCAAGAGTACGCCTCGCAGATAAAGCTGGTCCGGATCTACGTGGAAAATGGCAGGACGCTGACCGTCTTTTCCCTGGATGCGGCCGAAGAGTACCGCAGGCAGTCCGAGGAACGGTGCACCTTCGAGGTTCAAGAGGCCAACGTGATATACGGTTCTCGAGACACCGTCGGAGAGAAATTGGCCGATATTCAGCGTCGATACCAAGTTGACGAATTAATCATCCAAACGGTCATCCCCGACTTTAAGAAAAGACTCCACTCCTATGAATTGCTGAGCGAACTATTCAAGCAGGCCCCAGTTTGATCTAACATCAAATCATCACGTCGATAGGTTCGTTAATCACCGTTCGTTGATTGAGAAGAGAGGGCAGGTTACAACATGACGAATGAGCGGAAGATGCGTCTGGGCGCGTTTCTAGCCGGAACCGGAAACAACATGGCCTCCTGGCGGCATCCCAAAGCCGTGACCGACGCGGCAATCAATCTGGACTACTACCGGCAACTGACTCGAAAAGCCGAAACGGCCAAGCTGGACTTCGTGTTTTTTGGCGACGGTTTGTACATCAGCGAAAAGTCTCATCCCAACTTTCTCAATCGGTTCGAGCCCCTGACATTGCTGGCGGCTTTGGCCATGGACACGACCCACATCGGCTTGGCTGCCACCCTGTCCACCAGCTACAGCGAGCCCTTCACCGTGGCTCGGCAGTTTGCGTCCATCGACCACATCAGCGGCGGCCGGGCGGGTTGGAACATCGTCACATCCCCGCTGGAGGGGTCAGCCCTAAATTACAGCAAAACAGAACATCCGGAGCACGACCTACGGTACCGCATGGCCGCTGAATATATAGAAGTGACCAAGGGCCTATGGGATTCGTGGGAGGACGATGCCTTCGTCCGCAACAAGGAAACCGGGCAATTTTTCGATCCGGAAAAGCTGCACCGGGTGAACCACAAGGGGGAATTTTTCTCCGTCCAAGGGCCGTTGACCATATCCCGGTCTAAACAAGGGAGACCGATTCTTATCCAGGCTGGTTCGTCGGAAGCGGGAAAGGACTTCGCCTCCCAGGTGGCCGACGCCGTGTTTACGGGACAGGCCAACATCGACGACGCCCGGGATTTCTATCAAGACGTGAAAGGCCGGGCCGCCAAGCACGGCAGGCGCCCCGAGGAGATTCTGATGCTTCCGGGTTGCAACCCCATCGTGGGGTCAACGCCCGAGGAAGCGGAGGAGAAATATCAAGAGATCGCCAACTTAGTGGTTATCGGCGATGCCCTAAATTACCTGGGCCGGTATTTCAACGACATCGACTTTACCCAGTACGACTTGGACGAACAGTTCCCCGACCTTGGGGATTTCGCCCGTAACGGTTGGGAAAGCGCCACGGATAAGATAAAGAAGGTATCCAGAGAAGAGGGCTTGACTCTGCGTCAGATGGCCCTCCGGTCAACCACGCCGAAGGGCCCATTCATCGGAACAGCGGAGCACGTCGCCGACACCATGCAGGCCTGGTTCGAGGCCGGGGCGGCGGACGGTTTCATGATGAACGCCTCCGTTTTGCCCCAGGGGTTCGACGATTTTATCGACCACGTCCTGCCAATCTTGAAAGACCGCGGGCTCTTCCGGACCGAGTACGAGCACGACACCCTGCGGGGGAACCTGGGCCTGGTCATACCGGCTAACCGCTACGCTAAAACGGGCGTGGCCCAGTAAGGAATGTTTAGGCGCCCCGAAGGTTACGCTCCCGGAATCGCTCCCAATTGTACGAGCAGACTGAGAAGGTCGACTTCGGACCACATCTCGGCGATCTTGTCGTTCTCCATCCGGTAGATGTGGATCTCGGTCCAGGCTACCTTATTGCCGGTTGCCGGTATGCCATTGAAATCCCCGGTGTGGGTTGCCGCCGCCGAGGTCCGTTCGATCACTTTGTCTCCAATGGCGAGCAATTCATCCACGGTCGCTTGTACGTCTGGAAATCCGCCTGCGACGACCTGGCCTAACAGTTTCATGCCCGCCCGGCCCGCCGGTAGCCGCGGGTCCTTGAGATGGTGAATGAAGCCGGGAGTCATGAGTTCGTCGACGATATCGTGCTTGGCTTTGTTCTTAAACTCCTCGATGAACCTGGCGACAACCTGCTTGTTGTCCTCCTCTTGTGAGGAAACTGAAGCACCACAACCGATCAAGGCCAGCATGCATAAGACCACCATCACGGTCAACCAGGGTGCTAGACGGCTGCCAAAAAATCTCTGATTTGTTCTTGCCTCCATAGTGCGCTCCTGTAGGTAACAAAGGCGGGGCTAAGTGTGCTGCTTGGTTCTGCCGGGTCGCCTGTCACCTCGTTAGATTGCGCCTATCGTATACCCCGTATGTTGCAAAAACTTTGGCACTCATAGGGCATGGCAGTTTCCAAATCACCAGGTCACCCTGTTATCCTAGCTGGGAAATACGGCTGCGCTTGGAGGTACGAGGTTGCCCACGCTGCTTGGAATCCACGGGTCGGTGACCAGACCCGGCAGGTTGTATCAGGCCCTGGAGTTGGCGTTGCAGGCGGTTAGGAATGGAGAGAATTCCGTAAAGACGAGCTTGCTCCACTTGGGCGAGCACCGTATATCCTTCGCCGATGGACGCCCGTTACCGGACTTCTCCGACGACACCGAAGCCGTGGTGGATCGGGTGATGGCGGCAGATATGTACATCATCGCCACGCCCATCTTCCGGGCGTCGTTCACCGGCGCGTTGAAGAACCTGTTGGATCTGGTCCCGGTGGAAGGCCTTATGGGCAAGGCCTGCGGCTTACTGGCCATGGGCGCCACGGACCATCATTACCTGACAGTGGACACCCAGCTGAGGCCGGTGCTTGCCTGGTTCGGCGCGCACCTTGTTCCCGGCGCGGTTTACCTACAGTCGCGCCACTTCCAAGACGGCCAACTTGCCGACTCCCAGGCAATCTCCGATCTCCAGAGACTAGCCAACGGCGTGGTGGCGATGCATCGAGCAACCGCGGACAACGGCGAAATGATTGGGCCACCACCCCTGGCCGCCGGTTAGCGGGCCCGGCGGCTAGAGGCTCTAATGCCGAAGTGGTTCCCAGTGGTGTCCTTCGACAGGCTCAGGACGAACGGGAGGAGGTCCACCCCATCCGCTCGTCCAGAGCCTGTCGAACCACAGTGTTGGCTGTTGGGATCGAGTCTACCCCGATCTACCGTTCCCCTCGATCGCGTCCCTGATCGCGCCCGGCGACAAAGGCAGCTCGTTTATGCGCTTTCCGATGGCGTGGTAGACGGAGTTGGCGACGGCGGCCATGACTGGGACGAGGTTGCCCTCGCCGATGCCTCTTACGCCGAAGGGGTGGCCGGGGTTGGCGACCTCGACGACGACTGTGTCAATCATCGGCAGGTCCAGGGAGGTCATCATCCGGTAGTCAAGGAAACTGGAGTTGAGCATCTGGCCGTCGTCGCTCATGAAGTACTCTTCGTTCAGCGCCCAACCCAAGCCCTGGACGGTGCCGCCTTGGAGCTGGCCTTCCACGTAGCTGGGGTGGACCGCCTTTCCGGCGTCCTGGAAGGCGGTGCAACGGAGAACTTGGGTCTTGCCGGTTTCCGGGTCGACTTCCACGTCCACCAGGGTCGCCGCCAGGGAAGCGCCGACGCCCCGGGGGTTAACGTTGCCCCGTCCCACTACCGGCCCGCCGGTCTCGATGAGTCTGGGCGTGATCTGCTTGAAGGTCAATTTCAGTTCCGGGTCGGACTTGTGTTGCAGCGCGCCGTTGACGTACTCCACGTCATCCGGTGATGCTTCCCATATCATCGCCGCCCGTTGAATCAACTGGCGAATGATGTCGTGTGCCGCTTCGTAGACGGCCCACCCGGTTTTGAAAGCGACGCCGCTGCCGGCGGTCAATGACGTGTAGCCTATCGAGTCGGTATCCCCAACCTCGGGGAATACGTCGGTCACGGGTATACCGAGCACCTCGGCCAGTTGCTGGGCCACCGCCGTACGGCTTCCACCGATGTCCACGGAGCCTTCGACCAGCATGATGGTGCCATCGGGATTGACGTTGGCTATCGCGCAAGAGGGTCCGGAGTTGTTGCGCCAGTATCCAAAAGCCATGCCGCGGCCTTGGTTTTTTCCTGGTAAGGGCGCGTTGTAATGGGGATGGGCTTTCACCGCCTCCAGGATCTCGATACCGCCTACAAGCGGGCTCAGGGTGCCGTCAGCCCTCCTGGTCCCCTCTTTAGCAGCGTTCAACAGCCGGAACTCGACGGGGTCCATCCCCAGTTTTTCGCTCAACTCGTCTATCAGCGCCTCGGTTGGGAAGGCGGCGATGGGCGCGCCGGGGGCACGGTAGGCGGCTGTTTTGGGTTTGTTGTTCACCACGTCGTAGCCGTCGATGAGTACGTTGGGAATGTCATAGGGAGTGAACATACAGGAGGTGGCGCCGCCGATGGGAGCGCCGGGATAAGCGCCGGCTTCGAAGGCCAGGTAAGCCTGAGCCGCGACGATGCGGCCGTCCTTGGTCGCACCGATCTTCAGCTTCATGTAGCTGCCACAGGCGGGTCCGGTAGCCTCCATAACCTCGATACGGCTTAGGGAGATAGAAACGGGGCGTCCGCATTTCTTGGACAGGGCCGCGGCCACACCCTCGATGTAAGTGGAGTTCTTTCCGCCGAAGCCACCGCCGATTTCCAGAGGTATCAGCTTGATCTGGGAGGACTTTAATCCCAGTATCCGGGCCACGTTGTCTCTGATCCCGAAGGGATTCTGAGAGCTGTTCCAGATGGTCACCCGGCCGTTGTGGTTCCACATCGCGGTGGCGCTCTGGGGCTCGATGTACCCCTGGTGCACCGTCTTGGTGCGGAACTCTCCTTCCACCACAAAGTCGGCTTGCTTGAAACCTTCGTCCACATCGCCCAGCTTGAGTTGCTGGTATCCGGCGATATTGGTCTGCTTGGGGAAGTTGTCGTCGAAGCTGGCCGTGGTCATGTGCTCGTGAAGGATCGCGGCATCCGGTTTCATCGCGTCTTCCACGGTCACCACCGTTGGCAACACCTCGTAGTCGACCTTGATCAGCTTCAACGCCGCTTCGGCTTCGTGGGGGTTCTCGGCGGCCACCGCGGCTACCGGATGTCCTTTGTACAGGACCTTGTCCCCGGCCAGAATGTTGTTGCTGAGGTATTTGAGGCTCAGTACCGCGTCCTCACCGATCTCGGCCAAGATGTCGGGTACTTCAGCCAGGTCTTTGGAGGTGACCACGGCCAACACGCCCGGATGGGCCTCGGCGGCGCTGGTGTCGATGGACTTAATCTTGGCGTGAGCGTAGGGGCTGCGTAGGATCTTGCCACGTACCTGCCCGGGCACTTTGACATCCCCGCCATAGGTGGCCTTACCGGTGACTTTGTCGACACCGTCGTGTCTGATCGGCCTCTTGCCAACTACGTCGTACTCCACGTTGGAAAGCACTAGATTTGAGGTCATGAAATTGGTTTCCTCCTATAAGTCCAGCTAGGTTTGTTCAGTTTAGTGATCGGTTGGGGTGATTTACTACTTGGTCCATCTTACAACTGATGGCGGGAGCATTCCAGATGCCACAGAACTCCCGAATGCTTACAGTTCGTTGATGGTTGCTGCCGCAGCAGGTCTTTCCCGCAATTGTTGCCGTTGGGAATTCCGGCCAGCGTCACCTTGCCTGTTAATCAGGGCCATAGACACAGAGCGACCCCCACAGCCTCCGGGACGGCGCGATTCCGGTGCGCTCCAGAGGTAATGGGGGTGTCTGCCAGAGGCAATCTTGCCCGGACCGCCGCTATCCGGCGGTGATCTGGGCGACCAACTCCTCGGCGCTCTTTTCCAGGTCGATGGGTCCGCTGTAGCCGCGGCCTCCCTCAACCTCAATGTCGGCGAATACCTCTAGGCGATTGCCTTCGGGATCGTAGAAGTAGCAGGAAGCCCCGGCCCCGTGGCTCACCGTCTGCTGAATCTCGACACCCATCTGCTGGAAGGTCTGATAGAAAGCCCTGACGTCTTCGATGGTCCCCACGCGGAACGACAGTTGCTGAATGATCTTGGCGTCGCCGTCCCGGCCACGGACCAAGACTACTTCATGGTCCTCTTTCTCGACATCCGCAGTCAGGAAAACCATCCGGTCTCCGTTGCGGTGCGACTCGGTGAGGCCCAAGGTCTCGCAATAGAACTGGGTCATCGTATCCAAGTCTTTGACGAACACTCCGACGTGACTGAGACCACTGATTTTGCCCATTAAGAACCCTCCTTCCGTGTTTTGCAATTATGTTCGGCGGCATCAGGAGATGTTGCGAGAATTGTAGCCGTCTGTCCACTAGGGGTCAAACGGCACTTGGTTACAAGCTCATTTCCTCCACCAGAGTGGGTAGCATCACCGCTAGGACCGCGGGAGTGCCGTTGCGGACGTGCTCCAATCCCCGGCGCATCGCCGGGCCTACGTCCTCGGGCTCGGTGACCGTTTCGCCGTAGCTATTTGCGGATTCGGCCATCTTGGCGAAGTCCGGCGGTGGATCGAAAAGGCCGCCGTCGTAGTTGCCGGCGCTGACCGCCGACCCATCGGGGTAGGTGCCGATAAGGCCGCGGGTGCCGGTGCTGTAGGAGCGATTCACGAAGACGATGGAGAGGAAAGGGGCGCCATGGTGCGCCGCGGCCCAAAGGGCGGCCATGGGCGTGCCAAACATGAAATAGCCGTCGCCCGTGGCCAGGATAACGTCGCTTTGGGGCCGGGCCAATTTAGCCCCAAAGGCGGCGCCGCTGCCCCAACCGCCGCTGCTGCCGCCGCTTTTGAAGTAGGTGCTGGGCTGAGTCCGGCCACGGTAGGTCTGAACCAAGGGAGCGCTGCTCAGGGCGTCGTCCAGCAAGATGGTATCCGGCTCCAGGATCTGCCCGAGTTGGTACGCCACCCAACGGGGGTGGATGGGGCGGCGCTGGCCGGCCTTAAGCGCCGCTTCCTCGGCGGCGGCTACCTGCTCGCGTTTTCGTTCCTCCAGCCGTGCCCGCCGGTCGGCGATGCGGGAGATGTCGCCGGTGGTTAGCAAGCTGGTAGCTGCTTCGTAGATGGCCTGGGCAGCTCCCACTGTCGAAACCGGCAGCCACAGGTCGGCGCGGTGCTCCATGGTCTTGTACCGGGAAAAGACCGGGTCCACGTCCACCCAAATCACTTTGGTGCTGGACTGGGGCGAGTCGATGCCAGGGCTGTACGGTATGGGCGACTCCATGACCAGCAAGGCATCGGCATCCTTGGGAGCCGGGCCGGTCCCGAACAGCGGATGGGTCGTGGGAAAGTTGAGCCGGTCGGTGTGGCCCTCGGCCACCGGCAAGGCCAGCAGTTCCGCCAGCCGCACGACGTGCTCCACCGACTCAGGGTTGCGCCCGGACTTGGCCAGGCACAACAGCGGATTGTCGGCTTTGATCAGCCACTCCGCGGCCCGGCGGGCGTCGGCGGGGTCGGGCCAGGCCGGGCGCGCCAACCCCATCTCGTCGCGGGTGGGGAAGCGGGTGACGCCGGGCAGACGCTGCATGGCGGTCTCTCGGGGCACCGTGAGGTAAACCGGGCCCTTGGGTTCACTCATCGCTACCTGAAGCAAGCGGCTGATCATCATGCCAGGATTATCCTGATGCTCCAGCCGGTGGTCCACCTTGGTGTATTGGCGCACGATCTCGCCCTGGTCCCTGGGCTCCTGTACCCACTGGACCGGGCTATCTCTTCCCCCGGTCATGGAGCCGGGAAATCCTCGAGGACCGGTTCCAGCGGTCATGAGCACTGGATAAGAGCCCCGCCAGACGGTGTGGATGGCGGCGCCGCAGTTCAGAGTTCCCACGTCCACGTGGACGGCAGTGGCCGAGGGTTTTCCCGACACCATGGCGTCGCCCGCGGCGGCGTTAAGGGCTACACCCTCATGGGTTACCGTAACCAGGCGAGGGGCCGGCCACTCCCGCTCCTTGGCCTTGGCGATAGACTCCTGCCAGAAAGCGATCTCCGAGCCGGAAACGAAGAACAGGTTGTCCACCCCACCCAGCTTCATGGAGGCTATCATGGCGTCGGACCACTCGTCGGCCCCATATTGGCCCCAGCTTGCCTCGTAGTTTCCCAGACTTGTTTGAGTCATAGGTCCTCCGCTCTCTTAAATGTTTACCCGGGCAAGTTGGGCGTCGTTCAGCCGCATACCGGCGGCGGCGCCCGGGGGCATGATCTTGTCCAGTCGGGCGAGGTCGTCCTTGGTTAGTTGAATGTCGATGGCTTTGACGTTCTCCTCCAAGTGCTTGCGGCTCTTGGCCCCTGGAATCGGGATGATGTCGTTGCCTTGAGCCATCAGCCACGCCAGGGCCAATTGGGCCAAGGTGGCGGACTTCTCTTGGGCCAGGGATTCCAATTTGGCTAGGAGTTGCAGGTTCTGCTGGAAGTTTTCCGGTTGGAAGCGGGGAGAATCCAGCCTGGCGTCGCCCTCCTCGAGTTCATCAAGGGCGCGGAACTGTCCCGCCAAGAATCCACGGCCCAGGGGAGAGTAGGCCATGAACCCCATGCCGTGGTCCCGGCAAGCCTGGATGTTGCCACTCTCGGGGTCCCTGGACCAGAGGGAGTATTCCATCTGTAGGGAGACGATGGGATGAACCTTGTTGGCCCGTTGGATCGACCCCGCGCCGGCTTCCGACAGGGAGATGTAGCGGGTCTTGCCCTGCTCGACCAGCCGGGCCATGGCTCCCACCGACTCCTCGATGGGCACGTTTGGGTCTACTCTGGACATGCAAAATATGTCCAGGGTCTCGATCTCGAGACGCCGTAGACTTTCTTCGCATACGCGGGTGAGGTAATCGGGAGAACTGCCGCTTCGCGAACCAGAGGCATCCGGCGTTCGGGGGCTGCCCGACTTGGTGTGAACGATCACATCTTCCCGCCTACCCTTCAGGGCGCGGGCTATTAGCTCATGATTGTGGCCTTGTCCATAATTGGCTGATGTGTCCAGGAAATTGATGCCCAGGTCGAAGGCCATGTGCATGGTGGCGATGGACTCGTCGTCGTCCGCTCCTTCTCTGGGCTCGGACATCCGCAAGCAACCCAGGCCCATGGGCGAAACCTGGAAATCGGTGGTCCCGAAGGTGCGGTACTCCATCCAGTTCTCCTCGCTGCTGGGGTTGTGGTTCGACGAGCTCACCACGAACGGGCTATGGTCCTTGGCGATTAGTAGCTGCTGGGCTTCAGTGTACGACAAGGCCAACCGTCCCACAATTCCCCGTGTCCGCATTCAGCGATTGGGGTAAAATACGGCAGTTGGCCGTCGGTGTACGAGATACCCGGCCAAGGGAGAGGTGATGCCATGGCCGCTCAGAAGTATCCAAGCTATTGTTGGGGCGTCATTGCCCCGGCCAGAGGCGACGAAACCGGGGATGCCAGTCCCCAGTCGGAGTCCTTGTTGCCTCCGGAGGTGGTGACTCTATCCAACGTCTTGGGTATCGAAGACTACACCGTTCAGGGCGTGGAAGACGCCATGAGCCGCTATGCCGATTGCGTCCAAGACCTGGTGAGCCGTGGCGCTCAGCGTGTTTCCTTGAACGGCATACCCATCTCGGTCCAGTTGGGACGCCAGCGGGTGCTGGAGTTGATCGAGGATACCAAGAATACCTTGGGAGTCCCCGGAGACACGGCGGGCGAAGCCGTGGTTGCCGCCATGCATCACATGGGAGTTAGCAAGATCGCTGTGGGCAGCCGCTGGGCCGATCAAGTAAATGAAGCCCTCATACGCTATCTGGACCATGCCGGAATCGAGGTGTTGACCGTTACCAGCAGAGGCCAGTGGGCCCAGCAGGCGTTCAGCATGAGCATTGAGATGGGGGTCAAGCTGGCGTTTGAGCTGGGCCGTGAGGCCATGAGGCAAGCGCCACAAGCCGACGCTCTGTTCCTGCCAGGTGGCGCTTGGCGGCCCCTGCCGGCGGTACCCATCCTGGAGGAGGATTACGGCAAGCCGGTGTTCACCAACGGAAACACCCGGGCCTGGCGTCTGATCCATGACGGCATCGCCCCGCCGGTTTCCGGTTGGGGCCGGCTTCTGGCGAACCCGTAAGCCCTCACCCCGACCCGATTCCAGAGGCACCCCTCTCCCCCGGGGAGAGGGGACGGGGGGTGAGGGCCGTACCTAATCTTGGACAGGAAGGAAAGTACGATGGCAGTGATTGACTCCGATGCCCACGTGGTGGAAACGGAACGCACCTGGGAGTTCATGGAGGACTTTGAATCCTCCTTCAAGCCCGAGGTGGTGGTCCCCAAGGCCGGGGGAGACCGGGAATACTGGATGGTGGAGGGCAGGACCTTCGCCAAGAACAGCAACATCGGCAAGGATACCCCGGACGAGGCCCGGGAGATGTCCGATATAGACTCCCGGCTCGCCCACATGGATGAGTTGGGTGTTGACGTACACGTGCTGTACCCAACCATCTTCCTCAGGCCGCTCACCCGCCGGCCCGATGCCGAGGTGGCCTTGTGCAAGAGCTATAACCGGTGGCTGGCAGACATCTGGCGAAAGGGCGGCGGCAGGTTGCGTTGGGTCGTGCTCCCGCCGGTTATGAGCCTGGATAAAGCCATCGAGGAACTCAACTTCGGTAAGGAGAACGGCGCCTGCGGTGTCTACATGCGTTCCGCGGACGGGGACCGGCGGCTATCGGATTCCTACTACGCTCCTATGTATCAAGAGGCTGCCAAGCTGGATCTGCCCATCTGCGTCCACGCCAGCACCGGAAATTTCGGCATGTACGACCTGTTCAGTCAGGACTCCGGGTTCGCCCAGTTCAAACTTCCCGTGGTCGGAGCATTCCACGATCTGCTGATGAAAGGGACGCCGGCGAAATACCCCGATCTGCGATGGGCGTTCATCGAAGTGAGTTCCCAGTGGATACCCTATGCGCTCAATGATCTGGAACTGAGGTTCCGCAGGATCGGCAAAGAGTGGCTGGGCAAGGACACCCTCCGGGAAAACCGGATGTACGTGGCCTGCCAGACTTCCGATGACATCGCCTACGTGGTGGACAGCGTGGGAGACGAGAACATCATCATCGGCACCGATTACGGGCACAACGACACGTCTTCGGAGCTGATCGCTTTACGCAAGCTCAGAGAGGACGGCAAGATCGACCCGGCCACGGTGGACAAGTTTTTGGACCGCAACGCCAAGACGCTGTACGCGTTGTAGCCTCAGCCAGTCGTCGAAAAGATGTCCCGGCTAGACACGGGTCATCATGGCCCGGGAAGGCATGGAGTTGCGCCAGGTTTTGACTTCCGGCGTGGGTATGGAGTTGAGCAGAGCTTGGTCCGGTCCCTCCAGTTCGAAGGGAAGGTCATAAAGCTCCACCACGTTTTTCACCGTCAACTCATAGCGCTCTTCCGGCGTGCAGTCGGACAGAATCTCGCTCAGCACCTGTTGGGAATGGGGGAAGATCGAGTCGCCGTGGGGATAGTCGCTGCCCCACATCATGGTGCTGGTGCCGATGAAATCTCTGGTCATGATTCCCAAGGGGTCGTCCTCGAAGGTTACCCGGAAGTTGCGCTTCCAATATTCGCTGGGCATCATGGGCAGGCCGAAGACCTTTTCCCCGCCGCCTCTGATGTAGGCCCAGTCCAAGCGCTTCAGCATTATCGCCACCCAACCGGTCTCGAACTCGGTCACGACGAACCGCAGGCCCGGGAACCGTTCGCATACGCCTGACTGGATGATGTCGGCGATGGTGAACATGACGCCGGCGAAGGACAGGGCGCTGCCCGCTTGGCGGAAGGGCAGACCGTGGTTGTCGGTTGCGCCGGTGAATATATGCCAGTGCATCGGCATACTCATGGCCTGGGCCGCCTCCCAGAACTTGTCGTAGAACGGGTCGGAGTACAGCCGGTCCGGGGGTGCGGTGGCCGCTATCGAGACGCCCACGTGACTCAGTTTCTTGGATCGTTCCATCTCCTTGATGGCTTCGTCAAGGTCCAAAAGCTGCAGGCTGGCCAAGGGAAATAGCCGGTCTGGGGCCTGCTTGCAGTAGTCGCCCACCCAGTCGTTGTACAGCGAGAAAGCCGCTTTCACTATGTCCAGATTCTCGATCTGATAAAGGTTGAAGATCACGCTGGGGTAAACGATCTCGGCGGCAAGGCCGTCCATTTCCTGGTCTTTGAGTCGCTCCGCCACGTCGTAGCAACCCGGTCGTGCCAGCGCGTAGCCTAGCTTGCGCATCTCCATGGCTTCCGGCGTGGTGAAGTCCACGTTCTGCATGAAAAAGCCGGATAGGCCGATGCCCAACTTCCCGTTGCGCAGGTCTAGTTGGGGACCCCGGGCCGCGTCCGCGATCACCATGCGGGGAGCGTCTTCGCCGAAAAGCTTCTCCAGTGGCTCGAAGAACTCGGCCGACTCAACAACATGAGAATCCGCTGAGATACAAAGCTTTTGGCCCATGTGTACATTACTCCTTGTGATTCGGCCCTCACCCCCGTCCCCTCTCCCGGCGGGAGAGGGGACGGGGGTGAGGGGGCTCTGCCCTAAATTACCGGTGCGATTATATCACCAAGGCGCATCGGGGGCTCTTCAATATTATGCATAGCCGGAAGTAGACAAGCCGTCTGACGCGACGTACCATTTCCGCGTTACTGAGGCGATCCGGGGAGAAGAGAGCGATGGATAGGCTTAAAGACCAGGTGTTGATCGTTACTGGAGGAGCCCACGGCATCGGCCGAGCCTACTGTGAGGGGCTGGCTGCGGAAGGCGCCCGTATTGTGGTGGCCGATATCGACGGCAATGGAGCCGATGCGGTGGCAGCGGCCCTGGGTGAAGCCGGTCACGACGCGCTGGCCGTGGCTGCCGACGTGTCTCAACCCGAGTCCACGGAGAATATGGCGCGGGCGGCGATGGAGCGGTTCGGCCGCATCGACGGCCTGGTGAACAACGCCGCGATCTACCAGCGCCCCGCCGTGACCCGAGGACCCTTCGAGGAGATTCCCCTCGATGAATGGGACCGGCTCATGGCGGTGAACCTTCGTGGGGTTTTCTTGTCCTGCCGGGCGGTCGTCCCTCATATGAAAGAACAGGGTAGCGGCAAGATCGTCAACATCAGCTCAGGAACGGTTTTCAACGGCTCGGCCCAGATGCTCCACTACGTTACGTCCAAAGCCGGCGTGATCGGTCTTACGAGGGCTTTGGCTAGGGAGCTGGGAGACTATAACATCAACGTGAACGCGGTGGCCCCCGGGCTCACCGTTAGCATGGATGAGCACGACGAGGAAAAAGAGATACGGTTCCAGACCCGGATGCAGGCCAGGTCCCTAAAACGCCTTGAGACTCCCCAAGACTTGGTCGGAGCGGTCTTGTTTCTGTGCTCTTCCGACAGCGACTTTATGACGGGGCAAACCATGGTCGTGGACGGCGGAGCGCAGATGCACTAACCTTTGGCTCTGGAGTTGTTGAGAATATGGAATTCGGCCTGCAGTTTTTCCCCGACGTGTCTCCTGAAGAGAAGTCCGCGCAACAGTATTGGAACGAGTCTCTGGATCTCACCAGTCTATGCGACGATTTGGGATACACCCATGTCCGCACGGTGGAGCATTATTTTGAGCCTTACGGCGGCTACAGTCCGGCGCCCCACATATTTCTAACCGCGGCGTCCCAACGCACCAGCAAGGCCAGGTTGATCACCGGGGCGCTGGTGCCGGCGTTCAACCATCCCCTCAAAGTGGCCGGGGAGATCGGCATGCTGGACGCTATCTCCAACGGCCGGTTGGACTGCGGGTTCGCCAGGGCCTTCCTGCCCCACGAGTTCCAAAGGCTGGAACGTTCGATGGACGAAAGCCGGGCACGGTTCGACGAAGGTGTGGCAGCTATCCGCCTGCTTCTGGAGGAGGAAAACGTTACTTTTGAAGGACAGTTTCACCGCTTCAAAAACGTCACGTCCCTCCCTCGCCCCACCCAAAAGCCCCGGCCACCCTTCTGGGTAGCGGCCTTGGGAACCCCCCAATCGATACTGGCCGCGGCGTCAAATGGCTTCAATCTTATGCTTGTTCCCTTCGCCGGACCGCAAACCCGGGAAATAACCAGCATGTACCGGGATGCCTGGAAAGAAGCGGGGCACGAAGGCCAAGGAAAGATAGCGCTGGGCTTTCATATGTTTTGCCACCAAGACCGCGAGGAGGCCCGCCGCATCGCCGAGCCCAATCTGAACCGATACCTGCGGTCGCTGGCCGCGGCGTCGGAGAAGGACGCGGGTTGGGGGGCAGGCGCTTCTTCCAAGGACTATCCCGGCTACGAAGCAAGCTACGAGCGGCGGCAAACGGCGACCTTCCAATCGATGGTAGATGCCGGCACGGTTTGGGTGGGCACTCCGGATGATATTAGCCAGCAAATAGCCGGGTACCGGGACCAACTGGATGGCTTCGATATCGCCTCGTTGCAGGTGAACTTTAACCAGATAACCTACGATGAGGCCCAGGCGTCGGCGACCCTTTTCGCGCGGGAAGTTATCCCCAACTTCCAGTAATAAGCCGCGCCCGGCCCGTCAATATCTCCAAGCCCTGGGTGATTTTCCGGCCAGTATCGAGTTTCCCCTGACCTCACCGGAATACACTACCGGTCCGTCTCCGGCGATTCCCCTGCCCGAAATAGGGTTTACCCCTATATTCTGCCCGATCTTCCCTTTGGGGTGATGGGTGTACCTCCTCTTAAGCAAATCCTCCACCGCTGGTATCTTGCTATAAACGCTAGGCGCGGCGGTAACCTTCGCCGCCGGTTACCCGTGCCGGCAGGGAAGTCTTCCTCGATATTGGAGAGAGATTCCGTGGATATGGCCGCGCTTAAACGCTCTATGTAAAATTCGCGGTTTTAGTATGGCTGTGGCAGCGTCCTATGCCGGGCAATGGCTTCGGCCTGAAATGAATTCCAAGCCGGTGACTGATCGATCGTTCTGGAGAACGACGGGAAAGGGAGCAATAATTGACCGGTCTGAACAACATTGCCGGATGTTATTCCGTTCTCGATGGGGTTAAAGCCGTTTCTACGCAGATAGGCCGAAAGATTGGAAAGGCGCGCGAACGATGACGCTGGCATTGACGCTGGACAAACCCATGGAACGGGTCAGACGGGCGTTGGGTATCTCCTCAATCTTGACGCTCACTCTGGTCTTCTTGATCGCCGTGTTGATGGCCTCGATCACCATGTACGACATACGGCGCGAGCGCACATCCTTCTATGACAACCTGGAGAAAAGAGGCGATTTCTTAGGTAACGGTCTGACCGAGGTGTTTGCGGATCACCTTTATCACGCCAGAGTCCGCGAGTTGCAAAGTGCGGCCGACCGAGTTATGGCCAGCCTGCCGGATATCCAGGCCATCCGGATATTCAGAACAGACGGCAGTGTATTAGTGGACCGGCAAGGGCACGCGGGCAATTCGGCCTACGTCGTTGGAACCGCTAAAGGACCGGTGATCTCGGACACCGTGGATACCGAGAAATTCGCGCACAGTTACACCAGAGATAGTCTGCTAGTCACCAGCCCCCTAGAGATAAACGGCGAGGTCATCGGCACCGTTCAGTTTGCCTTCGACCAAGTGCCCTTAAACGCGGAGATCACCAAGATACTTTTGGAGCGGGCCTGGCAGAGTTCGGCGCTTATCGCCTTGGGCATCGCCCTGGCCTACTTGATCTCACGTGAGGTGACTCAGCCTCTTAAGACCTTGGCGGCTTCCGCCGAGAGAATCGGAAACGGCGATCTGGAGGAACCCGTTCCAGCCCAGGGCGCGAAAGAGACCAAAGTGCTGGCCAACGCATTGGAGCGGATGAGAGTGGAGCTAAGGGAGCTTTATGGCGGACTAGAGATCAAGGTGGCGGAAAGGACCCAGGAAATTTCCAACATCAACCAAGATCTACAAAGAGAGATCGAGGTGCGCAAACTGGCTGAGGGAGCGCTTCGCGACAGCGAAAGCAGGCTGCAATCCATGATCGATTCCGCCGCTGCGGGAATCATCACCATCGATGATGAGGGCATCGTCGAGTCCGTTAATTCGGCAGCGGAGAAACTGTTCGGCTATCACCCGGACGAAATCGTCGGGCAGTCGGTTTCGCTTCTGATGCCGGCACCCTATCAAGATGCGCACGACGGATATCTGGCAAGCTACAGGGGATCCGGCAGATCCGAGATCGTCGGTACCAATCGTGAATTGCAAGCCCAACGCAGGGATGGGACGGTTTTCCCCATCGAGCTGGCGGTGAGTGAATCATGGTCGGGTGGCCGTAGGACCTTCATCGGGATCATCACCGATGAGACGGAACGTAAGCGAGCCGAAGATGAGCGGGCGCGTCATGCCCTGGCTCTTGAAGCGGCCAACAAAGAGTTGGAAGCGTTCAGCTACTCGGTGTCGCACGACCTACGGGCCCCGTTGCGGTCTATCAACGGTTTCAGCCAGGCTTTGCTGGACGACTGTGCCGATGAGTTGAGCGAATCCGGGCAGGACTACCTACACCGGGTAAGGGCTTCCAGCGAGCACATGGCTGAGCTGATCGACGATCTACTCCAGTTGTCGCGCATCACCCGGTCGGAGATGAAGTGGGAACAGGTTGACCTCTCCGCGATCGCCGGGTCCATCGCCGCGGAGGTCCAAAGGTCCCAACCCGAACGCCAGGTGCGGTTCGATATAGCCGAGGGCCTGGCGGACCAAGGGGATGGAAGGTTGTTGGCGGTGGTCTTGGAGAACCTGCTGAGTAATTCTTGGAAATTTACCGCCAAGCAACCTGGGGCGCATATTGAGTTTGGCGCGGAACGGTTTGACGGTGTGCCGGCTTATTTCGTTCGGGACAACGGAGCTGGATTCGACATGGCCTATTCAGGAAAGTTGTTCGAGGCGTTCCAACGGCTACATCCGACATCCGAGTTCGAAGGCACGGGGGTGGGCCTCGCCATCGTGCAGCGGGTTATCCACAGACATGGCGGCAATGTGTGGGCGGAAAGCGCTGTAGGTCAAGGCGCGACATTTTATTTCACACTTAAAACAGGGGAGGAGAATGGAAGTGGAGGGAAAATTAATCCTGTTGGTGGAAGACAATCCGGATGAAGAGGCGCTGACACTACGGGCATTGGATCGGAGTGGCATCGATAGTCAAGTGGTGGTCGCTCGAGATGGGGCCGAAGCCCTGGATTTCTTATTCGGGACCGGAGTATATGCCGGGCGCGACACGACCATCATGCCCACCGTGACCTTCCTCGACTTGAGACTGCCCAAGATAGACGGTCTGGAAGTGTTGCGGCGGATGCGGGCTGATGAGCGCACCAAGTTGCTTCCCGTGGTGACTCTATCTTCTTCCGACGAGAAACATGACATCACCACTAGCTATGAATCCAAGGCTAACAGCTACATCCGTAAGCCCGTTAGCTTTATCGAGTTCACCGAGACGGTGCGGCGATTGGGCCAATACTGGATGGAGTTGAATGTGCCGCCTGGGATTTAGAGGAAGGTACGTATGAGCAAACCTATTCGCGTTTGGATCATCGAGGATTCCGAAGACGACGCATTCTTCCTGCTGCGGGAGATCCGGAGTGGCGGTTACGACACATCTCATATTCGGGTCGATACCCCGGAGGCCATGAAGTCGGCGTTGTCTGAAGATAGCTGGGACATCGTCCTGATCGACCACGTTATGCCCCTATTCAGCGGACCGGCCGCGCTGGATTTGCTGAAAGAGACGGGGCTGGGCTTGCCCGCGATCATAGTGTCCGGCGTGATCGGAGAGGATGCGGCAGTCGACGCCATGAGGGCCGGCGCTAGAGACTACATCCTCAAGGATCGGCTGAACCGCTTGGTGCCGGCCATCGATCGCGAGCTGGGAGAGTCGCGGCGGCGAAAAGATGCCAAGGCGATGCAAGAGCAACTGTTCCAGTCTCAAAAAATGGAAACCGTTGGACGACTGGCCGGCGGTATAGCCCACGACTTTAACAACATGCTTACGGCAATCTTGGGTTATACCTACTCGGGGATCAGGGACTTACCTGAAGGGGACCATCGCCGCTTATATTTCGAAGAGATCCAGAAGGCCGCTGAACGGGCTGCCAACCTAACGCAACAACTCCTGGCATTCTCCCGGCGGCAGATCATAGAGCCTAAGATTGTCGATCTAAACCGGCTCGTGGTAGATACCAGCACGATGATTCGCAGCGTGATCGGTGAAGGGATCGAGTTGGTCACGTTGCTTGAGCCCGATCTTTACAACGTTAAAGTGGATTCAGGCCAAATGGCAAGGGTGCTGATAAACCTGGCACCAACGCTCGGGACGCTATGCCCCAGGGCGGCAAGCTCACCGTGGAGACCAACAAAGTGACCGTAGGCCAGGGCGCCAACGAACCCGGCAGCTCGGTTGCCCCCGGAGACTATACCGTGCTCACGATTTCCGATAACGGAGTGGGCATTTCGCCGGAGGATAAAGAACATCTTTTTGAGCCCTTTTTCACTACCAAGGAAGTTGGGAAGGGGACGGGATTAGGCTTGGCGACATGCTTCGGCATCGTTGAGCAAAACGGCGGGCGCATCGAGGTTGATAGCGACCTGGACCGGGGCACTACATTTAGGATTCACTTACCCCGGGTGTCAGATGAAGAGCCGCCTGTTCCCGTCGCGGATGACCCTGTCGACCTCCATCGTGGAACGGAGACGGTATTAATAGTGGAAGATGAGCCCTTGGTGCGCAACATGGTGGTCCGTATCCTGTTCGAGCAGGGATACCGGGTGCTGGAAGCTTCCAATGGAGAAGAGGCGCTAAGGGTGGTCAAAAGCCATGCCGGAGAACATATCCATCTGCTGCTCACCGACTTGGTGATGCCCCAGATGGGTGGTAAAGAACTGGCCGAGGAGCTTAAAACCTTGCGGCCCAACACCAAAGTGCTGCTAACTTCCGGGTACAGCAACGATCTTGTTTTTCAAAACGGTGAATTGGGCGACAATGTTTCATTCATACAAAAACCGTTCATGCCGGCGGACCTGGTAGCCAAAGTTCAGGAAGTATTGGGAGCGTGATTCTTCGCGGGGGAGACCGCAAACGCCCCGGCAGTACATCGCCGGGGCGTTTGCGGTCTTGTTGGCGGGACTGATGCCTAGTCAGCTATTTGGCATACTTCCCTGAGATCTGCGGCGTGGTTCCTTCCAAGCCTTGATCGGCCCGGTCCAGCCGGGTGTCCCTGGCCCACGTCCGCTTCAGGTCGTCTTTGACGTTGAAGTGGAGGGTGCCCAGACCCTCAACCTCCAAGTCGATCTTGTCCCCGTCCATAAACGCGCTCAACCCGCGGTGGTTGGTGCCGGTGGCAACCACGTCACCGGGTTCCAAGGTGTGGATCGACGATACCCACTCCATTATTCTGGGGATCTTGTGGGCCATGTCGCTGGTATTGAAGTTTTGCTTGAGCTCTTCATTGACCCACAGCCGGATCTGTAGATTGTCTACGTCCGAGATCTCGTCGGCGGTGACGATTACCGGTCCCATGGGGGCGAAGGTTTCCCGGGATTTCATCTGATAGAAGGTGTTCCCGGGGGGCAGCAGTCCACGAGCCGAACCGTCGATGAAGTTCACGTAGCCGAAGATGTGGTCGAAGGCGTCTTCGGGCTTCACGTTGGACGCCCTCTTGCCGATCACCAGAGCCATTTCCGCTTCACCCTCGAAGATCGTGGCCGGAACATCCGGTAGGACCATGGTGTCCCCGGGGCCGATGACGGCGTTGGGAAACTTCTGGAAAGCGTTGATGGGAGCGGGTTCGGCCCTGGTCCCGTCCTCCATATAGTTGACGGCCATGGCTACTATGTTGGGGTGGGGCAGTGGCGACCTGATCCTGACCGAATTTAATGGCACCCCACTGCCACTGTTGATGGCCGCTTCCAATCCAGCTTTGTGCTGTGAGAAGTTCTCAATCACCTTGTTGAGCAGGTCCTGGGGCGAAGTATGCTGGATCCCACTGACGGCCCCGGTCAGATCAACAACCGTGTCGCCCTTGAGAGCGCCAAATTTAAAGTCGTCGTAAAAAAGCAGTTTCATGTTTCCTCCAAAAATTATCGATAGCTGGCAATGCCGGAGATGCGCTTCATCGTTGTTTTGAACCAAAACATGATAACCACTCCGTTCATGGCTATCAAGTTTTTACAGAAATGCTCGCCCTTATCCTGAACGGATACAGGCGCGATCAGGGACGGTTATTCCTCTGGGGCGCCCCCGGCCAACCGGCGCAATATGTCGAACAGAATAACGAAGTCTTTATCGGCAAGGCCCATGCCTTGAGCGGCGTTGAGAAATTGATCGGTTACGGCGGTGGTCGGAAGAGGGACGCCCAATTCACCACCGGCTTCCAGGGCCAGCCGCAGGTCTTTTTGTATCATATTGACGTCGAAGAGCGGTTCTTCGGGCATGTTAAGCACCATGGGAAAGCGGTACTTCAACGCCGGGGAAGCGACCACGCTGTTCAACAGAACCGTGGTGGCCAACTCCCGGGAGATGCCCATCTTCTCTGCCAGCAGGAGGCTCTCGCTGAAGGCGAGAATCTGCACCGGCAGGTTCAGGTTGACCGCCACCTTCATCATCGCGGCCAATCCGTTATCGCCGACATAATCAACGGTCGGCCCGATGTCCTGCAGTATGGGTTTGATCTCCTCCAAGGCGTCTTGGTCCCCACCGACCATGAAGGAAAGCTGTCCGGCTTTCAAAGTGATCAGGCTTCCGGACACGGGGGCGTCGAACATCTTGGCCCCGGCGGCGGCCGCTTGAGCCGCGATCTGCTTGCTGGCGGCGGGACTGACGGTGCTCATGTCGATGTAGAACTTCCCCGGACCCAAGCCCGCCAGCAGACCGTCTGGGCCGCCGGTCACGGCGCGCAGCGCCTCGGTATCCCTCACCATGCTCAGGATAACGTCGGACGATTGGGCCACGGCCCGTGGCGTTTCCCCCCAAGCCATCCCCAAGTCCAGCAGCCACTGGGCCCTGGATCTGGTCCGGTTGTAGCCGGTAACCGAATGCCCGGCTTCCAGCAGCCGCCGGGCCATCTCTCCTCCCATGGAGCCCAGACCGACAAATCCGAGATTAGCCATTTTCTGCCCTCTTGCTAGGGATGCTTTAGGGATGGGCGCCGGCGATACCCGCCGGGATGCCGGAGGATGGCCGGTTCAGGTGGGACTGGGATTCCCGTTCCGTGGGCAACGGTCCCGACGCGGTGAAATAGCGGAGCCCGGCTACCATCAACTCTTCGGCCGGGAACCGGGTAATGACTTCGACCCCGTCCTTGGTTACAACGACCTCCTCCTCGATGCGGGCCGCCGACCGGCCATCGGAAGCGGGCCAGAAAGTCTCCAAGGCGATAACCATGCCTTCTTGTATCTCTTGAGGGTGTTCCAAGGAGAATAGCCGGCTGAAGATGGGGGTCTCCCAGATGGATAGGCCCACGCCGTGGCCGTATTGAAGGGCGAAGGCCGCCTCCTCGTTGGCGAACCCGAACTCCTCGGCCTTGGGCCAATGCATGGCGATGTCTCTGGTGGTGACGCCGGGCTTCATCCGGTCTATCGATTGGTCCAGGATCTCCCGGCAACGCTTGTAGGCGTCCTTTTGAGCGCTGGACGCGGACCCGATGGCCAGGGTCCGGTAGTAGCAGGTCCGGTAGCCCATGTAGCTGTGCAAGATGTCGAAGTACACCTGGTCACCAGGACGAAGGATTCGGTCGCTGTAGTTGTGCGGGTGGGGGTTGGTACGTTCTCCGGAGATCGCGTTAACGCCCTCCACATGCTCCGAGCCAAGCTCGTAAAGCACCTTGTTCACCAGGGCTACCCCGTCGTTCTCCCGGACACCGGCCCGCAGGTACATGTACAGCTCGTCGTAGGCCGCGTCGACCATGGCGCAGGCCGTGTTCAGCAAAACAATCTCGTCCGGGGTCTTGACCTTGCGGGCCAGGAGCATCAACTGCTGCCCGTCCACCACGTTAAGGCCTTCCCGTTGCAGAGCGAACAGAACCACCGGCTCCACCACATCCACCCCGATCGGTTCGTTCTGAAGCCCTCTTTGCTCCAATTCGACCCGCACCTTCTTCGCCACGTCCTCGGCCAGACCGGCTTCGGGAGGCGTTGCTCCTCGCAAGGTGGAGATGCCGGCCCGGGACCGGTCGCCCAACCAAGGGCAGTAAAGCTGGTGGTGCCGGGCCGCCGAGCCAAAGTCCCATAGGATTGGTTCGTCGTCCTGGGGCAACAGAGCGAACCGCACCAGTTTGTCCTGGGCCCAGGTGCCGATGATGGTGGCGGTCAGGTACCGTATGTTGTTCATGTCGAAGGTCAGCAAAGCCCCAAGCTCGGACTCTTTGAGCAAACCTTTTATACGAGACAAACGCTCGGTGCGCAGCCGCTCGAAGTTCACCCGTTCTTCCCAGTCGACGTTCATGGTGCCAAAGCTCTTTAGCGCCATGGGATACCTCCATCGTTGCCGGCCATGCCGATGCCGTCCTTGCCAATGACGGCTGGTCAGGCTCGGCTTGACCGGCTAGCTAGATCCAGGGTAACCCTTACCGGGTTGGGGCCGGGTAGTCGTCCATGTTGAAGGGGCTGCCGTTCAGGTTGACGGTGTCGTGGAACAGTTTGGGGTCGGCAATCGTCTGCCTAACGTAGCAGCCGTTCCTAGCGTTTCTTAGAAGACCGGCCACCTCTGCCGGAGTGTTGGAGGACTCTATCTCATAGTGGATCTCTATCTTGTCCGCCCGGGCTTGGACCGTTTGGGCCAGCACCGAGCCCTCGGATGCCACGTGCAGAGCGATGGTAGCTGTTACGTTGGTGACTTCGACCTTCATCATTTGAGCGTACCGCTCAATCTGGGTCATCTCTCAAAATAAGATGGATGAGGCGAAGTAGGCCAAGGGCGACGGCGCGGAGTTATCCCCCATGGGCTCCCGTTCGGCGCAGTTGATGGTGAAGCCGCGGATCTCCGCTTGTTTATTTTGGTGCTCCAGGATCCGGGCGCTGCCCTCCATGGAGAAGGACCTAGAGATGATGTCCGCGGACGCGGGCTGGGAGGAAGGAGCCGGAGTAGTCATGACTGCCTCCAGATAGGATTAGATTTCGGGAAGTATAGCACGGGGGTTTCCTTGAAATGCGTCTGCCAAAATTGGGTTACGACGCTCTGGTGCCCAGGGAGTCCTGGGTCGAATCCAGCGCGCCTAAAGCTAACTAGACGCCCGGCATCACTTCGGACATAAAGAGCCCGAGGGAATAGGATGCTTCGTCGTGGCTGAGGTCGCCCCACTGGACTGATGAAACTAAGTAATTGCAATTGCTTTGGGCGGTGTATCTCTCTACGAATTCTTTGACGGTGGCGGGTGATCCTACGATCAACTGCTCACCAGCGATGGCTTGGTCGAAGTCTGGGTCCCAAGGATAGGCGCCAACGTGGTGTATCGGTCCGAACGTTTCCGGCCTCCGCCACGCCCCACCTGGTAACGGTTTTCTGAAGTTGGCACGATAGACTTCATACGCCGAACGTGCTCGCCGCATCGCCTCTTCGTCGGTGTCGGCCAGGTATATCCGCTTGGTGCCGCCGTAAAGGGGTTCAGTTGGCTGGAGCGCGTCGGAGCCATTTTCATCGACATACTTTTGATAGTTTTCCTTGAAGGTCTCCACGGTCGCTGGGAGGCTCTCGATGGTGCCAAAGTTGATGAAATTCGCGCCGTATCTGCCGGCGGTTGCCGGGTTTCCGGCATACCAGAATGGGGGATGCGGTTTCTGCTTGGGCTTGAGTTCCATCCAAAGGTCTTTGAACTGGTAGTACTTGCCCGAAAAGTTGATGAATTCTTGGGTCAAGCCTTGCTTGAGAATCTCGAAGGTCTCCTCGAAGCGCCCCGTCACCTCGGCGGGGTCACCGCCCCACATGGCGAACTCTTCGCCGATGGGAGCGCCCTTGCCGATGCCGATCTGATAGCGGCCCCCGCTCAGGTTATCCAGCATGCAGATTTCTTCTATCAGGCGGATGGGGTGATACATGGGCAATACGTATACGAGAGGGCCGAAGTTGATGCGCTCAGTGCGGGCCGCGACGGCCGATAGGTAGATCCCCTGACTTGGAGTCGCGGAAAGCGGGGAGTGGTGGTGTTCCGCCACGTGGTAGCCATATATGCCACCCTTATCGGCTTGGACAATCAGTTCAAGACGATCTGCGTATTGCCGGTCTAACGAAACATCTTCAAGCCGCTCTACGTGATCGAAGATACCGAATTTCATGAACGGCCTCCAAAGGTAGTGGGTTAACCAGGCGTGGTGGAAATAGTTCTAGGATTGTAAACCTAAATGAGAGGGCGGGGTTAGGAGGGTATTGGATGGGAAGGCGCTTGCCCGGTGGGAACGGGGGCATGGGGAGTGTGGTGGAAATCCCCCCAACCCCCCTTTACGAAAGGGGGTTAGCGGAGGTGCCGTGGTTTATTTTTAGCCGGCTTGGCCTACGGGGAGTTTGGCGCCTTGGAAGGGGCCTTCGCTCTCTTCGAATGACTTGGAGTAGGCCAGGATCTCTTCGTCGGTTTGGGTGTCTAGCTCGATGGGGCGGCCGAAGCCCTGTTTAACGACATAGCCGGTCTTGTAATAGACCTCGCCGACGTTGTTTTCCGGGTCGTGGTAATAGATGCTGACCGAGATTCCGTGAGTGACGGTCCGGAGAATCTCAGTGCCCTCGGCCTTGAACCTGCGGTTGAACTCCCGCAAGGCGGCCATGTCTTCCACGATGAAGGAAACCTGCCCCACGTTTTGGGTGCGGGGGCGGGCGCCGTCCGGGTGGTCCGGGCCTCTGGATTGACCAAGGTTCAACTCGTGATGCTCGGTGTCCGGGTGGGCGCTGAGGAAACAACTGCCCCGCTCCGGGTCTTCATCAGTGACCGTTAGACCAATGACGCGGGAGTAGAAGTCCCGCATTTTCAAGAAGTCGTCGCAAATTATGCCTAGATGTCCAAGACCTGTGACCATGTTACCTTCCTCCTGCTTGCTCGCTTTTTGAGATTGATTGGCGCTACGTGGGCTGATGGCTACGAAGACTGCTCCATCGTCCGAACCGTGCCACGGTGGTACCTTTCCGCCGTGGTTTCCGGGTCCCAATCGTCGGGCACCCCGGTTGCCCAGGGAGGCACCGGGTCGTCAAAGGTGAAGATGAAGTCCCGGTCGCCACGGCCCCGCCTAAACAACTCCCGGGCCGTCGGATACTCGTAGTAAATCTCCAGCCGGTTGCCGTCGGGGTCGGCGAAGTAGATGCTCCGCTGATTGGCGTGCTCGATCATTCGGTCGACGGTCACGCTGTGGGAGACCAGGTGGTCGTGGGCCGCCTTGAGATCGTCGTGGGTATCGACTTTAATCGCGATGTGGGCGTACCCGACGCCGTTCCGGTCCGGAGGGGGTGAAGCGGTTTGGGGGTCTTCTACCTGGACCAGGTCAAAGGTATGTCCGTCGTTATGGTCGTCGTGGCCGAGACTCATGAACACGTCGTTGCCGTGTTCGGGGTCTTCCTCCGCGATTTTGAACCCCATGACCTCGGTATAGAACTTCTTGGCTCGCTGCAAGTCCCGGACCCGGAGCGCCACGTGACCAATCCTGGATAGTCGAATCGGCATAAGATCCTCCCCATCTGTGGGAATCGAGAGCATGATTCTTGGTGGACAACGCCCCCCCATCCTAACCTTCCCCCGCAAGGGGCGAAGGGACAAGCTCTCTCCCCCTTTATGGGGGAGAGTTGGAGTGGGGGTGTTCCGTTGCCTGTAGGTTAATCGCGAACCACCAGGCAGACTAGCCGTTGAGGTTGGGGGTAGGCTCGGCGGGCATGCCTCCAGCCTGCATCTCCAGGGCCCTCTTTTCAATAGCGGGCATCATAGAGTCGAGCAGGTCCTGGTCGAGGTCGGCGGCGACGCCGGGGTATCCGGCCCGTTCAATCATGGCCGCTAGTTTTCTGCTCTTGAACTGACCCAATGTCCACTTGAGGGAATCAGGAACCAGGGTTTTGTCGAAGAAGATCCGGTGATTCTTGTTCCTGGGTCCATAGTGGTAATGGGGAGCGTCGCGGAAGCAGTCAAACGCCAGCAATTCGGTTTCTTCCATGAAATGACGGCCCGGGGTGCCGGCCAGGTCGGCCAAAACGTGGATCGCCAAACCTCCGTCGCCGCTGGTCTGCCGGCGCATCTCCAGGCCGAATCGAATGTTGCCTACTTCGAATATATCGGTGCCGCGGTTGTGCTTAACCGTATTTCTGCCGGTCATGTACAATTCGCGGGCCGTGGATTCAACGTCACCCAGGACTTGTTCCACCTGCTTCGTGTCCACCTCTTTGGCGATCTCCTCGTATCCGGCCGTCTCCAACATGATGGACAGATTGTTCCGGATCTGCTGGATAGTCCAGTTGATGGGGTTGCCATCGGTGGTGTGGTCCATCCGGAACTTTTTATTCTCTTTATCAGGACCGTATATATAGCTCTTTTCAATGTCGAAACAGTTGAACCGCAACAGCGTCGTTTCGTCGTCCTGTTTCGCTACTAAAACTGCGATTCCTTGGTCCGAGTGATCCTGAACGTTGCCGTCCCACAGCTCGTGCTGAACGATGAACGTCACTGGTCCGGCTTCAAACTTGACCCTGCCCTTTTGTTGCACCATCGCTATACCTCCGGCAAATTTATGTGTTTTGGGGTAATGGTACTTGTCGGTTAAAACGCACCGGCCGCCCACTCCCGTGCCTGGGAGTACGTGCTTCAGACGGCCCCGGCGAATATTGGACGGATTATATCACGCCGCTCGAACTCACTGAACCCATTTTGTCTCCCTTGACACCAAAGTTCCGGAGGATTAGGCTCCTGGCATCGGAACCGGCACTACATAATATGTATCCGATCCAGGCGGCAAAATCCCAACTTTGGAGTTGAACCATGGCCGAAATAAGCGGAGCACAATTGGTGATAGATTCACTGCGGCGAGAGGGTGTAGATACGATTTACGTCTTACCCGGCGACCCAGTGGGAGACATAGTAAATGGATGGGCGGCCGCCGGGCACAAAGCGATCGCCGTTCGTCACGAACAGGTGGCCTGCATGGCGGCTCAGGCCCACTCTTACTTGACCCGGTCCGTGGGAGTGTGCATCGCCGCTTCCGGCGTGGGCCAAACGAACACGTTGACCGGAATAGCCAATGCCTACAGCAACTGCTGGCCTCTGCTGGTGATCGGTGGCTCCGCCGAATTGCGGCGGCGCAACATGGGTGATTTCCAGGAGTTGCCCCAGATTGAAACAACCGCCCCTATCTGCAAGTGGACTGCCACGGTGGACAGCATCCGCCGCATCCCCAACCTCATCAATCAAGCGATGAAGCAAGCCTTGTCGGGGCGTCCCGGCCCGGTTTACCTGGACCTGCCCGCCGAGATGATTTCCGGTATTGAGGACGACGCCAACGTTCCCATCCCCCAACCGGCTCCCGAACCGGCCCGGCCCATGGCCGACCCCCAGGAGATCCGCAAAGCGTTGGAAGTCCTGGCCGAGGCTGAGCGCCCTCTACTCATCGTGGGCAAAGGAGCAGCTTGGTCCTGGGCGGAAGAGGAGCTGTTGCAATTCGTAGACCGCACGCAGATCCCCTTCTTGACGTCGCCCATGGGCATGGGAATGCTGCCGCCAGAACACCCGATGAACGTTTCCGCCGCCAGGACCCAGGCACTGAAGGGCGCGGATACCATATTGATGGTTGGAGCGCGCTTCAACTGGCTTTTCCACTTCGGACAGCCTCCCCGATTCGCTCCCGACTTCAAGCTGGTCCAAGTAGATATCGAAGGCTCGGAGATCGGGGCCAACGTCCCGGCCACCGTGGGGTTGGTGGGCGACGCGAAGATGGTCCTTGGCCAGATGGTGGACGAATTGGACGAGGTACCCGTCTCCTACGGAGAAAGCTCCTGGTTGAACGACTTGAAAGCCAAGTGCGCCGAGAACGCCGCGGCTATAGAACCCATGCTTAACAGTGACGCCAGCCAGATCGGCTACTACCGGATATTTAAGGAGATCCGCGATTTCCTGCCCAAGGACGCCATCGTGGTAGCCGACGGCGCCAGCACCATGGACATCTCCCGCCAGGTGGTGCCGGTGTGGTATCCCAGGCACCGATTGGACGCCGGTGTGGCCGGCTGCGTCGGCACCGGAGTGCCCTTTGCCATCGCTTCCCAAGTGGTCCACCCGGACAAGCCGGTTATCTGCTTGCAGGGTGACTGGGCGTTTGGTTTTAACGGGATGGACATTGAAACCGCTGCCCGGTTCAACCTGCCCATCGTTTGGGTGATCTTCCAGAACGCCAACATCGACAAGTGGGTCCGAACTCATGTAGATAAAGTCGAAGACCCCAACGACTTCACCCCAAGCCTTCGATTCGACGTGATGATGGAGGCGCTGGGAGGACATGGAGAGTTTGTGGAACGCCCGGAGCAGATTCGCCCCGCGCTGGAAAGGGCCTTTGGCTCCGGAAAAGCCTCGGTGATCAACGTGATCATGGACCCCGGCGCCGGACGGCGTCAGCAGGAGTTTGCCTGGTTGGCCCGGGAAGGGCGCATGGGTTACTCATAGGCGATCACACAGGGCTTGGTGGCGGGTAGCAAACCTATTACCGATCGGGAAGGAGGCGTGAAAAGTGGGTAAAGCGCTAGAGGGGATCCGAATAATCGACCTAACTCAGTTCGAGGCCGGCACCTCGTGTACCCAGTTGCTGGCCTGGCTGGGAGCGGATGTTATCAAGGTGGAAGAGCCGACCCACGGCGACCCCGGGCGGTACGGCAATACCAACATTCCCGGCGTTGACAGCGGCTACTTCATCAACCTGAATTCCAACAAGCGCAGCTTGGCCCTGGACCTGAAGCAGCAACGGGGAAAGGACATCTTCTTCGAGTTGGTGCGGCAAGGCGATATCGTGGCGGAGAACCTGGCTCCCGGCACGCTGGAGAGGCTGGGGTTGGGTTACGACGTGCTCAGCGAGGTTAACCCCAAGATTATTCTGGCCAGGATCAAGGGATTCGGCACGTACGGACCCTACTCCGATTACAAGAGCTTCGACATGATTGCCCAGGCCACCGGCGGGTCCATGGCCGTGACCGGCAACGCCGGCGACCCTCCCATCCGTCCCGGTGCGACTATTGGGGATACGGGCACCGGCCTGCATGCCGCTGTGGGTATCATGGCCGCACTTTGGCAGCGCCAGACTACGGGGAAGGGTCAGGTTGTTGAAGTGGCGATGCAGGACGCCGTGGTTAACCTGACCAGGGTCGCGATGTCCACATTCAACGAAACCGGAAAATCCCGGCCTCGTGCCGGCAATAACACCTCAGGCTTGCCGGGCACCCGGACTTACCGTTGTAAACCCGGCGGATCGGACGACTGGGTCTACCTGGCCGCCATGCCCCGGCGCTTAGGTCTTTGGTTGGCATTGATCCGGGCTATCGGCGGCGACGAGTTGGCCAACGACCCCAATTATTCGGACATTGACTGGGTTGTTGAACACACCGATGAGCTGAATGAAATGATTGAAGCCTGGACCATGGAGCGAACCAAATACGAGGTGTTCCATATCTTGGGTAAAGCCGGCGTACCCTGCGGCCCCACGCTGAACGCCGAAGACATCTACACCGACCCCCAGTTGCTGGCGCGAGAAATGATCGTGACGCTGGAACACCCCGACCGGGGGGCCTTCATGGTCCCCGGCTGCCCCGTAAAGATGTCGGACTCGCCAGCCGAACTGCAGATCGCCCCGTCGCTGGGGATGCAGACCGAAGAGGTCCTGAAAGAGTTGCTGCAGATGACCGACGGCGACCTGGCCGAGCTAAGGGAGCAGAAGCTGATTCCCTAGTGGAGCTGTGGCTAGAACCGAATCAATCGGAAAGATTTAAGTGGGGGTCTGCCACCATCCCTTCGGCTGTCCTCTGGGCAGGCCGATTTCTGGTTCCTCTGAGAATATACCTACCGTGTCAACCCTCTTATCGGGGAGAGTTTGAGAGGGGTTGCCCAACACACTCCCGTCTTGAGTCAACCGGCGGCTCAAATAGAAGTCCTTTCGGTGCGCCTTATTTTTGCACTCTGTTGTAGGTCTACAATTTTGTCAGTAGCTAACTGGTCAGGGAAAATGTCAGTCCATGGAAGGACCGACGTTAAGTACCAAAGAGCAGAACCGATACATATCTTGAACGGAATATCGGAGCGACACGGGTAGATGAAGGAGGCGGCACCGACCCCAAGAGCGCGGCCAGTCCCAGGAGCAAGGCGGTCTCGGGGGTCATGAAATCCATTCTTCCAATGAAGAGATCACGCTGAGGGGTCAAAATAACTGCCGTTAAGTAGGTCGACGCCCCTATAACCAAGAAGTCGGTGTAACGGTCTTAGACGGCGTCGAATATGGCTCCCTGGATGAGCGGCCTTGCTTCCTGGCCAATTCTCCGTGCGTATAGCCTAGGAAATAGCCCAGCGTGACAAACGCGCCGGCGGTCCACAAAGGCAAGATCAACACGTAAACGGCTGCTGCTGATCTCCCAGCAGTAAACCGGCAAAGGAAATTCCGTTCGGGGTAATCCAGCGGTATAGGGTCAGAAATCCCGCTCACGGCTTGGTAGCCCGCCGGTATAGCGCGTCAACAGCATTATCCGGTAGGCTTGGGATATGATTCCTCGCTTATCGCGCTTTAGAGTTGGGGATATTCCAGAATGAACTGCCTATGCCGGCTTCAGGCCCACACGTACCGCCCTTAGGCGGTGCATGCGTCAATCGCTCAGCCGGCCGCCGCGTATCGCGCCAATATCTGCTTTCAAATCCAAAGCCGCTGATCAGGTGAAGAACGATTTCACTGGCGGGACAAGACGCTGAGCCGCCCGGAAGCTGACAAGGGATCCGGCGTGTAGACATACGAGCCACCCGGCTTCATTTGCTCCTCGTAGAGTACCTCCTCGTGGTTACCATAGCGGATAACCACCGCATAGAAGTCAGCACACGGTAGATAGAACCTGGCGTAGCCCTGCTTGTTGGTTCTGGAACGATTCATACCCGCGATCACGACCTCCGCTGCGGGAACTGGCTTGCTCTCACGGTCTAAAACCCTCAGCCTGGCAGTCCGGGACTTTAGAATAAGCTTGGTGAGAAACTGATTGAATCTGCCCAGACGGCCAGGTACCGGGTCTCCGGACAGCGGTAGGACTATGTGTTTCGACCACTCGGTTTTCGATGGGGTCATCCAAGTCGGGCCGTACTTGAAACGGAGATACTCTTCAGGTGGATTTGGCACTAGAAATCGCTCACCGATGAAGTCAATCTCCTTCAGGTCTTTGAACAGTCTTACCGGTATCCGGACTCCGGGGTAGTGGTATATGCTGTCGCCAAGGATACGATAACAGGCCCAGTCCATCCTTGTTGACGCCTTCATCATTGCCACGCTGATGTAGTGATCGTTCCTATCCACTTTGGCGAAAAACCCGGCTTCCCTGAATGCAGCCACGACTCCGTCTATCGACTTCTCGGTCAGCCCATCAAGACCGATTACAGAACCCAGATCCAGGTCGTCGTCCCATGGGATGAACCCGTTGTCTCTGATCGCGCCGAGGCAAGTGCCCTGCCGAAGAAAGAAGACTACTCCCAATCTATCCAAGATCTCCTTTGCTTCCTTCAGCATCCTTTCGGCGGCGGCCACGTCTATTGGTTGAGAAGCTGGGTTTGACCTCTGGAGAGACGCCTCACCTGCCATATCATTCGATTCCATTCTGCACTCCATGCGGTGTCGGGCCGCCCATGAGTGTCGTAGACCTCGGATTAAAAAACG
>JAKUQE010000150.1 GCA_022450395.1 Dehalococcoidia bacterium
GGTCAGAGTGCCCCACCAGACGACCTTCGGGAAGGACGGGCAATGGGCCGCCCGCGCCAAACCGGGCACGCCAAGCACAGCCGCCGCCGCGACCACTGCCGTAAATCGGCCAAAACGAAGCTTGAACATTGTCTTGTGCCTTTTCTTCTTCTTATTTTCTGCTGTTTTTTTTCTTCTTTGTCGCCGGCACGGGCGTAACATTCTATTTTAAAGCGGAATTCTTTAAGGGGCTGTCCTAGATAACACCGTTTATCTAGGACAGCCCCAAAAATAAAATCCTAAAATGTCTCCACTCGCCGCTGCGCTACCGTAGATCGCGTTGTTTGCAGCGCGCCTATCCGGTTAACACAGACACCCACTATATGTAGACTGCGTTGGTGGATGGTATTAGAAATTCAGAGTTTGATGGCATTGTAGAGTTTGAGGGACGGATTATTCACGAATAGTTCTGGGAATTCATCTTCAAGCTCGTCCAATATGCTCCATGTGGCAAACGGGTTGAGGATTACGTTCTTGCGTGTCGCTTCGTCTTCGCTACGGCTCAGCACTGTCAGTAGACTAACAGATGCGGACGGGTTCTTTGCAACAATTCGTGCCAATACAGCACTTTCCTCGGCTAATGCTGCCAAACGTTCAGGCGATGTCGTTTCATCAGCGGCTTCCCGTCTGGCCGTGGGTTCCCTCGATTTTGCTTTGGTCGCCAACGTTCCATCCCCATTTTTTAGGTGCGTGATTTTTAACTAAACCTCAGTTCGGAATTCAGTGCAATCTACAATTCAGATCTCACCTCAATGTACCTACGACCACCCCTTTTGTAGCCCGGAGAGACATACTACATATAGTGGGTGTCTATGTTAATCGGATAGGCATGTATGTAACATGTGATTTGTCCGGTTGTATGGAACCTCCTGGAGAAAGGGGGTGAGATGAGACGGACGGAGCAGTTACAAGGACTACGATTGATGAAGTTCGAGGAGATTTACGAACGGGCGAGCAAACGGGAGTTGAGCCAGTCGGAAGCGGCGGAGATTTTAGGGATGTCGGAACGCACCTTCCGGCGCTGGCGGGATCGGTTCGATGCCGACGGGGCGGAAGGGTTGTACGACCGCCGCCTGGGCAAGGTTTCGGGGCGCCGGGTTCCGGTGGACACAATGATGGAGGTGCTGGAGTTGTTCGACACCCGGTATTTCGATTTCACGGCCAAGCATTTCTTCGACAAGCTTGTTTCGGAACATGGCTTCACGCGCAGCTACAACTGGGTCCGCCTGACGTTGCAGGGCCATGGCCGCAAGACCAAGGCGCCGCGCCGCGGCGCGCACCGGCGCCGTCGGCCGCGCCGGGCCCTGCCCGGCATGATGCTGCACCAGGACGGGTCCTCGCACCAGTGGGTTCCGGGCCAGTGGTGGGACCTGATCGTCACCATGGACGACGCCACGTCCGATATTCACTCCGCCTTTTTCATCGAGGAAGAAGGCACCATGAGCACCTTCCGGGGGCTCTCGGAGGTGATTTCGGTGAACGGGCTGTTCTGCGCCCTTTACGCCGACCGTGGCAGCCACTACTGGCATACAAGCGAGGCTGGCGGCAAGGTGGACCGGGACAACCCGACGCAGGTGGGCCGGGCGTTGGCCCAGCTCGGCATCGAGCTGATCGCGGCCTACTCGCCGGAGGCGCGGGGGCGCTCGGAGCGCATGTTCGGCACCCTGCAAAAGCGCTTGCCCCAGGAGTTGAGGTTGGCCGGCATCAGCACCATGGAAGAGGCCAACCGGTTCCTGCGCGACACCTTCCTGCCCGAGCACAACCAGCGCTTCGCGATTACGCCCGAGGAACCCGGATCGGCTTTCGTGCCGTTCGCCGGCAATCTGGACGACATCCTCTGCATTCAGGAGGAGCGGACCGTCGGCAACGACAACACGGTGCGCTACAAGGGGCTCGTCTTGCAGATCCCCGAGGACCGGCACCGCCATCACTACGTCAAGGCCAGGGTCAGGGTTCATCAATACCCCGACGGCCATCTCGCCGTCTTCCATGGCCCCAGATGCTTGGCCGTCTACAACGCCGACGGAACGTTCAAGGAGAAAACCGAAAGAGAGGCCGCGTGAAACGCTTCGACGCGGCCAGGGCCTGTGGATTTGATGGACAACGCTGGTGCGTTGCCCACAACCCCACAGGCACAACAACAACAGAAGCGGTCAATTGACATGTTACCTAAACCGGTCAATTCAATTTGTTATCGACAGCATTGCCGTCGGAGACCCGCCTAGCTGTGATATCTCAAGACGTTGTTCATTCGATCCAACTCTGAGAAGCTGAAGTTTGCAAAAACAAAGCTCACAGTGGAGGACCGAATGAACGTTCATAAGAATGCCCGCCTGACGCCCCGAGGTCGAGAGATTTTGATCTCGCGTCTTGAGCGGGGGGAACATCCCGTGGACGTGGCCACGGCCATGGGCGTCAGCGCCGGCACCGCCTACAAGTGGCGGCGGCGCTATCGCGCGGAGGGCCTGGCCGGGCTGGAGGACCGTTCATCCAGGCCGAATGCCAGCCCCAACAAAACATCGGGCGATATCGAGGCGAAGGTAATCGCCCTGCGCAGGGAGCGGCGCATCTATCACCGGATCGCCGCCGAGGCCGGGGTGTCCAAGGCCACGGTCGGGCGAATCCTGACCCGTCACGGTCTCAACCGCTGGCGCGACCTGGAGCCCGCCGAGCCGGTGCGCCGCTACGAACGCGACAGGCCCGGCGAGATGATCCACTTGGATATCAAGAAGCTGGGCCGCTTCAACAAGGCGGGCCACCGCGTCACCGGGGATCGAACGGTGCAAAGCCGGGGTATCGGCTGGGAGTTCGTTCATGTCTGCATCGACGACCATTCCCGCATGGGTTTCGCAGACATCATGCCCGACGAGAAAAAGGAAAGCGCCATCGCCTTCCTGAAAGCCGCCGTCGCCTGGTACGCCAGCTTCGGCATCATCGTTGAGCGGGTCATGACCGATAACGGTTCGTGCTACCGCTCCAAGGCGTTCCATAAAGTCTGCGCCGCATTGGGGCTGCGTCACATCTTCACCAAACCCTACACCCCGAGGACGAATGGCAAGGCCGAACGCTTCATCCAGTCATCCCTGCGCGAGTGGGCCTATGCCCGTGCCTACGAAAACTGCGGCCAGAGAGCCGAGGAGTTGCCCTATTGGCTACATCATTACAATTGGCACCGGCCTCATGCCGGGATAAAAGGAAAGACACCCGTCAGCCGATCAGGCTTGGACGTGAACAACCTTATGAGACCCCACAGCTAGACCAAGGCCGAGAGCGATATGGGTTTTGCCGGTGCCCGAGTTGCCGAGCGCTATGACGTTCTCATGGCGCTCGACGTATTCACCTCGCGCCAGCTCAAGTACCATCATCTTGTTCAGCGATGGCATGGCCTTGAAGTCGAAGGCATCGAGGCTTTTGACGGCGGGGAACTTGGCCAGCCTGATCCGCCGTTCGACCATGCGGCGTTCCCGGTCGATTAGTTCCAGTTCGGCCAGACGGACAAGATAGCGCACATGATCGACGCCCTCAGTGGCGCATTGGCGGGCCAGCTTGTCGTATTCCCTGAGGAATGTGGGCAGCCTGAGGGCTTTCAGGTGATGAGCCAGCAAGAGTTGCGGTGTATCGTTCATGACGCACCGCTCGTCAGCAGGTTCATGTAACTGGCCGCCGAGGTCGTCGCCACCCGGGCCCGTGGCAGATAAGGGTAAATGTCCAGGTCGAGCTTGGGCGGACGCCGCTCGATACGACACAGCAACAAATGTTTAATGGCGTCGAAGCTAATCGCGCTCAGGTGCAGGGCATCCCTGATCGCGCCGTGAAGGTCATTGAGCTCAAAGGTCTCAAGGAGCCTAAGGACCTGCACGTATTCCCGCTTGCCAGACTTGCCCATACGGGCCTCAAGGAGGCGGCGCAGGGTTGTAAACACATCTGGCAGATCCCAGCCGACCAGCGGTGCGGCCTGGTCCAGGGCGCCGATCTTCTGCTCCAGTAATGGCAGATAATGGATCGGGTTGAAGATCAGATCTTCCCGGTCGTAGGAACGGGGATGGCGGGCGATCTTCTCACTGCCACAGCCAATGATAACCTCATGGACATAACCACGGATCCAGACCTCTTGATGGCCGAAGGCGACGGGCACCGAGTAATCATTGTTCCGATAGCGCACCAGGGACAGGGAACTGACCCGCGTGGCCTGTCTGTCACAGGCATCGAACAGGACGGGAGGCAAGTCTGCCAGTACCTCCTGGTCACGGACAAGCCGCTCTCCGATGCTCTCGCGGTGGCCGCGTAAAACATCACGCTGTCGCTTGCGGCATTGCTCTTCCAGGTGAGCATTGAAGGCATCCCAACTGGCAAATCGGGGAAGCGGCACCATGAAGTTCCGTCGGGCAAAACCGACGATGCCTTCCACGTTACCTTTGTCGTTCCCCTTGCCGGGGCGGCCATAACGATCCTCAAAAAGATAATGGGACTGAAGCCCGCTGAACGCCCGCGTTCGCTGCCGTGTGCCATCGGGCAATATGCGTGCTACCAGGCACTTGTCGTTATCATACAGGATCGACAGGGGGACACCGCCGAAGAAGGTAAAGGCCTTGTTGTGACCGTCAAGCCAGGCTTCCGTCGTCGCCGCAGGGTAAGCCGCAACGAAGCAGGCATCGCTGTGGGGAAGGGTCAGGACAAAATAATGTGCACGATACTGGATACCGGCGATGATCACATCCGCCTCGCCAAAATCCGCCTGGGCGTGACCCGCAGGGTGGCTCAGCGGCACGAACATCTCCCGCTGGCGTTGCCGGGCGGTAAAAATGTAATCCTTCACGATCGTGATGCCGCCGGCAAAGCCGTACTCATCACGAAGGCGCTCAAAGATCCGCTTCGAAGTATGCCGCTGCTTCTTCAGGCGCTTGGTATCGTCCTCAAGGATCTGGTCGATAATGCCAGTGTAGGGGTCCAGCTTGGGCCGCGCAGGTGCCTTCTTGCGGCGATACCCAGGGGGTTCTGGAAATGCCACCATCTTATCGACCGTACGTCGATCTATCCCGAACATCCGTGCCGCCTTGCGCCGGCTCATACCTTGAATAATTACCGCATAGCGTACGCGTCCGTAGAGTTCCAATTGCTTCATCCCCGCCCTCTGCAAAAAGCAGAAAGCTTACCACTGGCGGATTTTTACTCCGGCCAACAACCAGGATATCTGGCCGCTTCAGTGGTGGATTATTGCTCCGGCGTTCTCAGGGCGAAACCGTCTCCGTCGTCGGGTCGAGGATTTCCCTGATCGGCTGGGAAGGTCAGGAAAATTTAGCTGAATGATGAGACTCTGAAGGTGTCATTGTCCCTGTGCGTGGGAAATTTTGGTCACTTCGGCCTCGGTCGCGCGAAATCTAAGCAGGGAATAACAGGGTTAATATGAGAACACAGGTTTTCGGGAGACGCACATGGCGCTATGACTTCGAACCATTTTTGTTTCCGGTCTCGGGAAACAACCACATCGCCAGCACCATGAATACGGTCAGTCCGGCCACGACCCACGCAAGGTAGTCGTTACCGGCTTGGCGTTCGAAGTAAATGACGACCGCGCCGACGATCAGAGTCAGGATCGAAAGCATCGTCTTGATGTTGTTAGGCATCCGGATTTGTCTCCGTCGTTCGACCGGGGGCGGTTTTTTTCTATTCGGCCCCGATCGGCTCTGCGGCAGCCATGTCCGGAGAAATGGGCTGTCCCTTGAGGTCTGCCTTCAGATGCTTGGTCGAATATCCGTTGAACAGGTGACCGAGCAGCCCTCGGTTCAAATCGGACGTGCCGAACAACCAATCGGCGATGGGGAAAGTCAGGTTCATGTTCACTTCCATCATCAGCCGATTGTTGTGGTGCGACGTGTGGTGCCGCCGAAGGGTGTTGATCAGCGGGCAATAACGGACAAACCAGTTCTCGTCCACGTGGCAGCTGAAATGCATGAACTCATAAATCAGGAACATGCCCGTGGTCGAACACATCACCAGCCAACCCACGTTGGGTGCAATCAACCATCCGAGAACCAGCCCGCCCGGCATCGACATGAGGATGAAAATCACCAGTGCGTAAGGCGGAAACACGGTGACGCGCCAATCCTTTTGATCGCGGAAGCGCATTTCTCCATCGGAGAAGAATTGGTGATGATTGAGGGTGTGACGCGTGTAGATGGACAGCAGGCCGGCGTTGTTAATGGGCCGGTGCATCACATACATGTGCAGGAACCATTCGAATATGTTGCTCATCAGGACGATGATGGGGATGGTCAACCACTCCCACCATAAAACGCCGTCGATATGGCTCGTATAGATATAAAGCGCCGTCAGACCGATGGCGTAGACCACGAGAATGTGTGCATAGCCGTTGTACCAGCCGGCGATGCGGGAGCGATATTCCTTCCGGAATTCCAATTGTCGTTCAGTCATCATGATCGCAATCCTCCGTTCGATAAATTCGTCTATTCGGCGGCTTCCCCGTTCAGATTTTCTTCCTGCTGTAGGGTGAAGATCGAGGAATAGCCGCCCGACCAATCAGGCGGCAAGAGGCACGGCCGGGGGTCGTGATGGGCCCATCGCGACCGCTCGCCGCGGACGATGGCTTCCATGTACCTGGATTGCAGGGGGTTGTAGGTGTAGGGCAGGGCGTCGGCTGCGGTGTAGGTGTTCAGGAGAAGCGGGCGGCGCTTGTCCGATCGATTGGGTTTCGACGCGTGAAGCGTTCGGCAATTGTGAATGGTGAGAGAACCCGCCGGGCCTTCCAGCGATACCGCCTTGGACGCATCCAGGCCCGCTTCGTCTTCCGCCGACAGACAGCCCACCCATTCACCGGCCCTGTTGTATTCGTCGTAAAGTTCCCCGGCGTGGCTTCCGGGCATCACCATCAGCGGTCCCTGGTCCGGGCCGCAGTCATACAGGTAAGTGCCGACGGTCAAGGGACTGTAGTTAGTGTGCGGCCAGAACTGGATGTCCTGGTGCCATTTTACTTCCTCACCTCCCTTGGCCCATTTGAAATTGAGCTTCGAGTGGTGGAACTTGACGTCCGGCCCCACCAGGTCGGCGACAATGTCCGGCACGATGGACTCGGATGCGTATTCCCAATAGGTGGCATGATGATCGTTGGGGCAGGACAATCTGCGCAGCCGGGGGTTGTCGCCTGTGTGGCCTTCCTCCAGATCCCATTTGGCGTCGGTGACGGAAATCGCGCGGCTTTCCTCGATTATTTCGTCGGTCGCGTCCCGCAAGCGGTCGACCCATGTGTCGGGTATGATCTTGTCCAGCAATAGATAACCGTTCTCGAAATAGAACGCACGCTGGGCCTGGGTGAGAATCTTCGGCTCGACGGCCAAAATGTCTTCTGGGGTCATCTTTGCCTCCCAAAACTACCCGGACCATGTCCGGCGCCGATAGCGTTACAAAATCTGATATATTAGTAGTACATCAGAGTGAGATGATTCGTCAACAATGTTGGTCATTTAAACCCCAATAGTTGCGCCGGAAGCCACAGCACCAATTGCGGGAACGAGGCGACGATAGCGAGACTTAGTACCTGTATGGCGATGAATGGGACCACGCCACGAAACATATGGCGCAAGGTAATCTCTGGCGGGCTGATGCCGCGCAGATAAAAGATCGCGGGCGCCATCGGCGGCGTCAGGTAGCTGGTCTGAATGACGACCAGGAACAAGACGCAGAACCAGACCGGGTCGAAACCCATGGATTTGACGATGGGGATGAACACCGGGATGAAAATCAGCAGCACGGAAATCCAGTCCAGAATGAAGCCCGCCAGAAAGCATATGAACAGAAAGACCACGAGCGTCGCCCAAGGCGCCAGGTTCGCCGCCTGGATAAGATCCTCGGCGAGCCAGACGCCGCCCGAGGCGACGAACACGCCGGCGAACATGTTCCCGCCGAGCAGGATGAGGATGATCATGCAGGTGATCTTGAGGGTATTCATCACCGCTTCGTGAAGGACGGAAAGGCTGAATTGTTTGTAGATCACGGCGAGCAGGATCGACCCGAGCGCGCCCAGCGCGGCGGCTTCCGTCGGCGCCGCGAACCCGAACATGATAGAGCCCAGCACCGCCACGATCATCGCCACCGGCGGCGCCAGGGCGATCAACGTGATGCGCACTTTCTCGATCAGGCTGGGCTCGTCGTCGGATTGGGGCAAGATCGGCCCCGCCTTCGGGTCGATGGTGCAGCGGATCAGGATATAGGCAATATAGAGACTGGCCATGATGAGCCCCGGGAAGATCATTCCGACGAACAGATCGCCCACCGAAACGTCGGCGACAGGCCCCAGGATGACGACCACCACCGAAGGCGGAATAATGGTGCCGAGCGATCCGCCGGCGCAAATGGTTCCCGAAATCAGCCCCTTGTCGTAGGCGTATTTCAACATCACCGGAATCGCCAGCAACCCGACCACGGTCTCGGTGGCGCCGATTACGCCCGTGGAAGCGGCGAAGATAACGCACATCACGATGGTGCCGACCGCAAGCCCGCCGGGAAGACGCCGTGTCCAGAGGTGCACCGCCTCGAACAGTTTCTCGGCGATACCGGAGCGTTCGAGCATGGAGCCCATGAAGACGAAAAGCGGTACCGCAGCCAGCACGAAGTTGGACGCCACCGCGTC
>JAKUQE010000151.1 GCA_022450395.1 Dehalococcoidia bacterium
TTTCAATATCACCATGTGGGACGCTCTCCCTGACCGGGAGATGAACCGCCGGTTCGCCGACGCCGGAGCCAACCGGGTGGTCCACATGCTGAATACCACCGACGAGAAATCCGCCCGCGAAGCCATCGAGCGAGTGGCCGAAGCGGTTTTGTGATCGGCGAGCCCCCGCACATCATATGGTCCAACAATATGTAAGGAGTGACACATGACAACCGAGTCCGGTCCCAATTACGACCCGTTTCAAGGTGGTGGCAGCCACCGGTCCATGGTCATCGAATGCGAAGTCGATGATCTGGGGAACATGCTGCGGCGGGCCAAAGTCCGTGGTTTCGAGATAATGTGCGACGAGCCTGAGTCCATCGGCGGCAACGGCACCGCGCCCGCTCCCCTGCATTACTTCGCCGCTTCGATCCTGTTTTGAGAGATGACCCAGATTGAGAGGTACTCTCAATTGATGAAGGTGAACATCACCAAGGTACGGGCGGAGGCGTCGGTCCACTTTGACATCACAGGTTCGGTATTAGCCGGCACCATCCTTGCTGGAGCGCCAAAAGTGGAGACGAGGTACGAGATCGAATCGCCGGACGAACCCGCCAAGGTCGCGGCCATGCTGCGCAACGCCAAAAACGGCTGCTGGGTGAGGGCCGCCGTAGCTAACCCAACACCCTTTGAAGAAACTTTGACGTTGAACGGCCAGCCTTTCAGTCTGGACTAGTTCTAGACGGTCCCCGGCCGGGCTGAGATAGAACCGTCGGGCATCAGACATTAAGTCTGGATTATTTTTGTTGACTTACCTCTGTATGTCGTTTAACCTGCCTGAAAACGTATCTGACCTATAATCGGCATAGTGACTAGATTACTGGTCGGTTTGCGCGCTTTTCGCCCATTTGGACCACCCAGAAAATCGTAGTATTAGGGGAGGGACCATGACCAAACACCGGATATTCCGAGTACCGTTCCTGATTGCAGTGCTGACCGCAATGATGCTTGTCGTAGCGGTCGCATGCGGGTCTTCTGCGGAACCGACCGCCGCGCCAGCAGCGCCGACCCAGGCGTCAGGCGGTGGATCCTCTGCAACCAGCGTGCCAGCCCCCACTGCGATGGCCTCTACCGAGGTTCCGGCTATGGTGAAGCCGGAGGGTAAACTGACCATCGCCATAACCGACATGGGCAACGAAACGCCCACCGTCTGGCAGGAATTCGCCTTTGGAAAAGCCTACATGCGTTTCCTTTACGACGCGTTGACCGGCACCAACGACGCGGGTGAAGTGGACAAGAACAACGGCGCCGCCAAAGAGTGGTCCATGACCCCCGACGCGAGGAAGTGGACCTTCATCCTGCGAGACAACATCAAGTTCCACAACGGCGACACGCTCACTGCCGAAGACGCCAAATTCTCGATCGGCTTGGTTACCAGCGAGGACTCGATCACCTCGTATAAGGGCACCGTCAAAGCCGCCATCGCCGACCAAGACAGCATCACCGTGGTTTCGCCGACCGAGTTGGTCATTGAAACCTCCAAAGCTTCAGGGTTCTTGAACTGGTTTATCTCGGACATCCAAGGCGTTGAAGGCTTGATTCAGCCCAAGAACTACACAGAGTCCGTGGGCAATGACGAATTCGCCAAGAATCCCGTCGGTAGCGGTCCCTATAAATGGGTGGACCAGCGGAAGGGCGATTTCATGGAAATGGAGGCTTTGGACAACCATTGGAGGGACGGCGCTCCCAGGTTCAAGACCATCCTTTGGCGTATCATCCCTGAAGAGAGCACCAGGATCGCCGCCCTCAAGGCCGGCGAGGTAGACGTTATCTCCGTCTCCCGTGAGCGAGCCCCGTCACTGAAAGACGATGGGCTCAACATCTTCAGCAAGGAAGGGGCCAGTGTATTAGGCCTCTATTTCCACGAACAATGGCGGGATAATTCCGTCTGGAAAGACATAAATGTGCGAAAGGCCTTTAACCTGGCCATCAACCGAGAAGAGATCTGTGAATTCGTCTTCGCAGGCCAATGCTCACCGGCTCGGGTCTATCCTTGGCCGGACATAGCTCCCGGCACCGACAATTCTCTGAAGGCCGTGGGGTTCGATCCAGTTGAAGCCAAACGGCTGCTGGATGCGTCGAACTACAATGGAGAAGAGGTCGCGATTCGTTCGTACCCCAGGGCTGACGTTCCCGAGGGACCACGGTTCATCGAGGCTGTCGGCGCGTATCTGACCGATATCGGCGTCAACGTGAAGATCATCCCTACCGAATACGCGTCCTACCGTCAGGAACGGCTGGCGCACACACTAGATAACGGTAGTGGTTACCTGGCGGCCCCCAACCGGCCGTTGGCGGGTTTCGTGGGCCTGATGCGTGTCCTGAACCATACCGATGGTACGTTCACATCCACCCACGACCCCGAGATTGACCGCCTCATCGAAGCTTTGGAGGCGGGCATAGCTCCAGCCGACGTCGAAGCAGCAAGCATCGAACTTTACCAATACATGTATGCCCAATACTCGCATCTCACTTGCTGTAACATGAACATATCCTACGCAACCAACGACAAGATCACGTCCTGGGACCTGGGCAAGCGGGTCTGGGACGACGGCTTCACCAACCTGGTCCAGCGCTAAAGTTTAAGACCACCCTGGAGGATGATTCCTTCAGGGTGGTTTTGATTTCGGGTTAGGGACCCCAAGCTGGCCCCATGATCGCATCCCCACCGGAATGGCCACAATAAAGAATGCAAAGATACATAGTTAGGCGTGTCGGAGAGGCCGTACTAGCCCTCTTTGCACTCTCAATAATCATCTTTCTAATGGTGCGCCTCACCGGCGACCCGGCGCTTTTGATGTTGCCGCCGGATGCTGGCGCGGATGCTCTTGAGGACATTCGGCATTCCATGGGGCTGGATAAACCGTTGGTTGCCCAGTACGGGTTGTTTATCCGGGACTATGCTACGGGTAGTTTCGGCGACTCTCTCAGGAGCAAAACTCCGGTATCCGACCTGATCAAAGACCGGCTTCCCAACTCCCTGAAGTTGGTTGGGGCAGCGGCCGTGATTGTGCTGCTGATATCGATACCATTGGGTGTTCTATCGGCGGTCTACAAAGGCACATGGATCGATACTCTAGCCACCGGGTTTGCGGTGTTGGGTCAGGCGATTCCAGTCTTTTGGCTGGGGATTCTTATGATTCAACTCTTTACCGTAAAGTTAGGTTGGTTGCCCAGTTCCGGCATGGGCGGCTTGGACCACTACGTCATGCCGGCTTTCGCCTTGGGTTTCTTCACGGTTGCGGCCATTCAAAGACTGCTGCGGTCCAGCATGCTGGAAGCGATGGACAGTGAGTACATCAAGCTGGCCAGAATCAAGGGCCTGTCTGAATTCAGAGTGGTCTGGAAACACGCACTCCGTAACTCCCTGATCAGCGTTATTACACTGGGCGGAATCTACATTGCCATCCTAATCACATTAGGAATCCTCGTAGAGGTGGTGTTTGCTTGGCCGGGAATGGGACGGTTGATGTTCCAAGGCATAGTGTTTAGGGACTTCCCGGTGGTCCAAGCAGTTGTGTTGATCTCAGCCGGGATCGTCATCTTTAGCAGCCTAGTTGTTGATATAGCCTACGCATACCTGGATCCGAGAATAAGACTTCAGTAATCATGGCCAAAGTAATAGATACCGCTGCGATTCAACCGGGAAAGGCCAAATCATGGCCCAAGATTTTTGCTGCTATAAAGGCTGCGCCATTCATTCCGTTGTCCATCATAGTGGTGTTCGTTCTTGCAGCCATTCTGGCTGACTTGGTCACGTTTCATGATGCGTACCAAGTTAGTCTACGTGATCGGCTGATTCCGCCGTTTTGGCAAGATGGCGGCTCATTGTCTCATCCCTTGGGGACCGATCCCCTTGGCCGCGACGTGCTCACTCGCATCATATACGGGGCACGGATTTCAATCATCATCGCTGGCGCGGCATTGGCCTTCGGCGGTGGTTTCGGGACCTTGGTTGGACTAACCGCCGGATATTACGGCGGCAAGATAGATACCATCCTGATGCGGTTTGCCGATATCACCTTGGCCTTCCCGCTGATACTCTTCGCCATCCTTCTGGTAATGGTCCTGGGCCCGAGCATGATGAACGTCATCATCGCCATAACTCTGGTGCTCTGGGCCCGCTACGCTCGTGTCATTCGAGGCGAGGTTCTGGGCTTGATGCAGCGTGACTTCATCGCCCGGGCCAGGGTTTCCGGGGCTTCTGACTGGCGGATCATGATGCGGCATCTCCTGCCCAATGTGATGCCGACCCTGATTGTTCTCCTCACACTCCAGGTTGGCTGGGTCATAATCGTTGAGGCATCTTTGAGCTTCCTCGGCGCCGGCATTCCACCCCCAACCCCGGCCTGGGGCGGCATGTTGGCAGAAGGACGCGAGTATGTTTCCACCGCCTGGTGGGTTACCACCGCGCCGGGTGTGGCAATCATGCTGGTTGTGCTGGCGTTCAACCTCTGCGGAGACTGGTTGCGGGAAAAACTAGACCCCAAGCAACGCAGCATCTAGCCCCGAACGCGCGGGCATCAGGCGGTTTTCCTTTCAAAAAACAACCGCTCGAAAAGCAACGGCGCACTCTTCGCGAGTGCGCCGTTTGATTTTGGATGGTATAGAGGCCTGAAGCTAATCGTAGAGGTGGCAGGACAGCAGGTGACCGCTACTCACCTCTTTCAAAACCGGCTCGTCCACGGAGCAGCGGTCCATGGCGAAGGGGCATCTGGGGTGGAAGTTACAGCCCGACGGCGGGTTGATCGGCGAAGGGACCTCTCCCGTTAGCACTATCTCATCGCCAATGTCATCCGGGTGGGCCGGCAAGGCCACAGAGAAGAGGGCCTTGGTGAGGGGTGCAGCGGGTTGTTGTAAAGCTCCTCAGTGGGGCTATACTCAACAATGCTTCCCCAGGTACATCACCGCCGTCTGTTGCGCCATGTAGCGCACCGTGGCCAGGTTATGCGCCACCAACAAGAAAGCCACGCCGGTCTCGGCTTGCAGGTCTACCAAAAGGTTCATCACCTGGGCTCGAATCGAAACGTCCAGCGCAGACACCGGCTCGTCTAGGATGATCAGCTTTGGGGACGAAGCCAAGGCGCTGGCTACAGCTACCCGTTGTCTCTGGCCTCCGCTAAACTCATGGGGATAGAGTTCGGCTTGGTCAGGCGCCAGACCCACCTGCTCCATCACTTCACGGACCTTGTCGTAGGCCTCTTTGGCGGTCACACCCTGGTTGACTACCAGGGCCTCTGAAACGATGTCTTTGACCTTCATCCTGGGACTCAGCGATGACCATGGGTCCTGGAAGACCGCCTGTACCTTAGAGCGGAAATCTTTCATTTCCGGCCCTCTGAACGTCTGGATGTCTTTTCCTTCCAGGTAGATCTGCCCTCCGGTCGGCTCTTCCAAACGCAGGAGCAACTTGGACGTGGTGGTCTTGCCGCAGCCCGATTCGCCCACCAGACCCAGTGTCTCCCCCTCGTTGATGGTGAAACTTATGCCGTCGACCGCGCGCACGTGCCCCACGGTCTTCATCAAGATCAAACCTTTGGTCACGGGGAAGTACTTTTCCAGGTTCTCGGCCCTTAATAGCTCTGTGGCCAAAGTAGTCCTCCAGGCACCTAGTTATCCCACTCCGGCTGCAGCATCCAGCATGCCGCCATGTGGTTGTTCTCGTGGGAGCTTTCCGTGGGATACGAGGTTTTACAAATCTCTTTAGCGTGCGCACACCTGGGAGCGAACCGGCAGCCCTCTGGCAGGTCCCAAAGCGGCGGCGGTTGCCCGTCGATGGAGAAGAGGCGGTCTGTGCGGTCCATCTTCGGCACCGAGTCCATCAGCGCCTGTGTGTAGGGGTGAAGCGGCTTGTTGAACAGGTCTCTTACATTGGCCTGCTCCACGATCCTGCCCGCATACATCACGGCCACGCGGTCGCACATCCGGGCAACGATGCCAAAATCGTGGGTGATGAAGATGATCGCCAGGCCGGTCTCCGCCTGGATATCTTTCAACAGTCTCAAGTACTGGAGTTGGATGGTCACGTCCAGGGCGGTGGTGGGCTCATCGGCGATGATGACCTTGGGTGACGCCGAAACCGCGATCGCTCCAATCACCCTTTGTTTCATGCCCCCGCTCATCTGATGCGGGAAATCGTCCAGCCTCCGTTCGGGCGCCGCCACTCTGACGTTTCTCAGAGCTTCCACGGCTTTGCGGAGAATCTCACCGCGGCTCGATTTCCCGTGCGCGCCCAGCGCCTCGGCCAACTGGTTGCCGATGGTGAACACCGGGTTCAACGACGTCTGAGGGTCCTGGAGAATCATTGAGATCTTTCGGCCCCGCACCTCCCGCATCTCTCTGTCGGAGATCTGGACCAGATCTTCGCCGTCCAAGATCACTTCCCCGGAAACGATGCGGGCCGCAGGCTTGGGGACGAGCCTCAGCAGCGAGAGCGCCGTCATGGTCTTGCCGCAGCCCGACTCACCCACGATTCCGAGGGTTTCACCCTCATGGATCGTGAAGCTCACGCCGTCAACCGCCTTGGTGACACCCCTTCGGTTGAAGAAGTACGTATGCAGATCGTTGACTTCTATACAACGTCTTTTTCTGGCATATAAAATCGCTCAGGATGGCCTAGTTATCAAGTTCACGGCGAGTCTCCCGACGGTACCCTAATATATGAACGGACTTGTATGCAAAGCATGCTTACTAATCGCTAGCCGTTAGCCAGTCCCTGCAAATGGCGGGCGAACTCGAAGCGGTTCTCGAGAAGGCTGATGTCCATGGCGAAGGACGCAGGGCCCACCGCCTCGACTTTGGAGACGATAATCGACAGGCCGTTCCGCTCGGATGCTTCGGCGAATGCTTCTTCGACAGCCTCGATGGTATCTGCCAAGACCACGTGTTCCGCGCCAGCCTTCTCGGCGATGCCGGCCAAGTCGGTGCCGGAGCCGGTGGCCGTGGGGAACCCGCCAACGGACAGCAGGCTCTCGTTGTCGAATATCCAGTGCGTCAGGTTGGGCGGCCGGTAGCGGGCCAGGGTGCTGAGTGAACCCAGGTTCATCAACACCGAGCCGTCGCCGTCCAGGACCGTGACTTTCTCGTTGGGCAGCGATACGGCCAGTCCCAGACCCATGGACGAAGCCAGGCCCATGCCGTGCTCCAGGTAGAAGAAGTTGGGCTGGTGGCCCAGGTTGTACAACTCCACCGCCACCGCGCCCATGATGGTCACCACCACCTGGTCTTTCAGCCGTGGATAGACCGCCTTTAATGCCTTTTCCCGCAGCATCACTCCTCCCACATCAGGTCGCGGGTCAGCAGCAGAGCCACGGGCCGCAGCGAACTCTGGGCCAGGGTCTGGGCCTGCTCTATCTCGTGGGCCACGGTGGCGGGGTCCGACAAATTGTGGTAGGCGATGCCCAGGGCCTGCAGCACCGGCTCGGTGACGCGCCCGCCCTCCGTCTGCCACGGGTCCCGTTCGCCCATCTCGCCCCGGTAGCTGATAAACATCAAAAGAGGGACCCGGTAGAGTTGGGCCACGGATACGATGCCGTTGATGGAAGTGAGCAAGCCGTGGTTCTGCATCATCATGGCCGATTTCCGGCCGGCGAAGTGGGCGCCAACGGAGATGCCCACGCCCTCTTCTTCTTTGTTCAGGCGGATCAGCGTCATCTCCGGGTCGTCGTCGGCCATCCGCATCAGGTGGACCAGCCAGGTCTCCGGCAACGCGGAAATCAGGCTGATGCCGGCCGACTTCAGGGCCGCATAAAGCACCTCGGAGTTTTTGACTGAGACGGGCAACCCGGCGCCACCTCCAAACAGGTGGGCCAATTGTATGCGCCCGTGCCTGGCCGGTCAAACAGGTATACGTTTGCCCGGCCAGTGTTCGCATGGATATACTGCACCCACGAAACTTCATTCAGCCTTCCGGAGGCGCGGTGCAGCCAGCTATCTGGGACCCGGCCGAGACTATCTCCCGCGAGAAGATGGAACGGCTCCAAGTGGAGCGCCTTCGGGACTGCGTCCGGCGGGTTCAGGAAAAGGTCCCCTTCTACCAAGAGCGGCTCTCCGGGTTCGAGCCGGCCAGCATCCAGTCTCTGGCCGACTTGGCGCGGCTGCCGTTCACCCACAAGCAGGACCTGAGGGATAATTATCCCTTCGGGCTCTTCGCGGCGCCCATGGCAG
>JAKUQE010000152.1 GCA_022450395.1 Dehalococcoidia bacterium
GTTCTCGAACGTCGGACACAATCTCGGCGATGTCGGCGGCTCCGGAACCCATCTCTGAGCTCAACAGCTCCGGTTCCTGTTCACGGACGTAGGACCGGATGGCCTGCACCCAGGGCCAGTGGACACAATCGAACCACCGATTTAGCTTTGCGGTACGCCGGTAAATTACACCCAGAGGAGGTTCGCAGGCGACGGGCGTTCCTTCATGGTTCGCCCCGTCGGCTCCTGGATATTGGAATCCGGAAACGTGGTGGCCGAAGCCTTGGCGGTATCGCTCGATAAGCCGCTGGAATGGGCCGTGGGGTTCTTCTTCGGCAACACCGAACTTAGCCTGGGGCTTTGACGATTATAGCGGGTACCCCGCTGGTTCCATTAGGCCAGGCGGTACTGGTGAGGTAGTGGAGAGGCTAGCTAAACAATTCACCTAGCATCAGCTACATTCAGCTGCGAACCTGGTCCCAACACACCGTCACCACCGCGCCATTGTCTAGCACGACACGGTAACTTGGCGCGTATTGACCTAGGTCGTCATGATGCGCTGGAACACCGCGATGTGGACCACGCAGACCCGGATGTCAAACTGAAGCGTTTATAATGGTACGATGTGGCTTTACTCTGGATGTAGAGCGGTTGCGGTGGTTTTCGTGTCCGCTGTTGTTATCAGTTGCAGCCCGTCGGAACAAGATGTACGCCGGATATCGGAAGAAACGGTCGCAACCGCCATCGCCTCGATACCTAGGCCAACATCAGCTCCGACCGTAACCCCACAACCGACTCCGACGCCGATTGAATTGCCGCCGACGGTTACTCCGGCGTTGACACCGACTCCACAGCCAAGCGCAACCCCGGTAATTTTTCCGCCTGACGCGAGTCCTCAGCCAACAGCAACACCACAGCCGACCCCTACTCCACAACCTACGTTGCGACCGTACCCAAACTTCAATAAAGTCTATCTTTCTGCGTGGCCGTCAGTATTCCGTGTCGACACAAGAGAGGGAAGCGGTTCAGGATGGCTTGTCTCACCAGGCCATATATTGACTAATCATCATGTCGTTGAAGGCGGCGATTCGGTCACTGTCAGACAGGCCGATTCTCCAAGCTTTCCTGCCGTCGTAGCCGCAGTCGATTTAGATAGAGATATTGCGCTCCTAAGATTCGATGAGCCTGCCGAGATATTGGATCCGCGTGCGAAGCCATTGCAGTTAGGAACAATCACTAGCGACGACGTGGCAAAACCACTCTTGATATTAGGATACGATGGCGCTCTCGCCCTGACGGTAAATGGAGCGGCAGGTAAAGCCAATGCTCATGTTGGCGTATTGTCCTTAGTATTGGACCTAAGAGTTATTGGGCGAGGTGTGCATCTAGTTATTGACGCAACGGTAGACCCAGGAGACAGTGGAGGGCCTGTGCTGAACTCTGACGGCCAAGTGATCGGCATGACACGCTCGGTTGACGAGGGTACATTGTTCGCCATTCCTGTGGATGAAATACACGATTCCTTGTCAGCGTTAACGCGGGGTGAGGGCCGATAAAAGGTGAATGTAGAAAACCAGGTCCCTAAAAGTCGTCTACGGTACGCTGACATCTGGCCTATCCACCGCGCTAACTGAACGGTTCTATCAGGCCAGGGGTACTGGTGGGGTGGAGGGGAGGCGGCGACAACCCAGGCTTTTAAGGATCTCAGGCATGAAAGATTGACAAGATTCGTCTGAACATGCTAAGATAGCGGAGCGTTCTCACAAACTAGTGAAGGCGCTCTTTTTTTGCCCAACGCCACCGACAGCAGAAGCCCCCTAAAGCGAGGGGGCTTTTCTAGTTTTGAGAAACCCCACCATTGGGACCGCATGGGGTGGTGTACGATTGGCTATAATTGGGTGTCAACAACATTTACGCCGTTTGCGGCAGGGTCGGCGCGTCCCTAGAATTGGGGCGAGAATCCCAGCCCAGATTTGCTCAACCGGGCGACAACTATTTGTGAGGGTTTGAGAGATGCTAGTCGAATTGGTCAGTCTGTCAAATGATGACGGCCTCCGCTTGGACGGCGCGTTTTATGCGCCCACCGGGGATGGGGATCGGGCCGGGCCGGTGGATGCGGTGCTGTTGATACACGGTTCCAGGGGGAACTTCTATGACGGCGCGACCAAGTCGATGGCCCAGGACCTTAGCGCCCAGGGTTACGCCTGTTTGCCGCTGAACACCAACGCCCATGACACCGCCTGGTACAACCCAGGTGGCCAGAACTTTAAAGGCAACGCCTTCGAGGTGTTGGCCCACACCTGCATCGACCTTCGGGCAGGCATCGATCACTTGACCGAAAGAGGTTACCGGAGGATCGGCCTTCTGGGTCATAGCATGGGCGCAGTGCGGGTCGCTTACTACGCCGCCACCCAGGACGACGGCCGGGTGGCCACCGTCGTGCCGGTCTCACCGGTGCGTCTGTCCTACTCCTATTTCATGGAGTCCGAGGACTCGGAGGAGTTTGCCGCCAATATCGAAATCGCGCGCCGGCTGATTGCCGAGGGCGACCCGGAAGGCGTATTTAGAGTCGAGCACCCCATCCCCCAATTGTTCAGCGCCGCTTCCTTTCTGGATAAACACGGGCCCGAGGAGAAATACAATCTGATTAACCACGCCCACGGAATCCGGGTGCCGATGCTGACCTTGAACGGGTCTCGGGAGACCCATAGCCGGCTGCGGGACATGGCTCAGGACCTAGCGGCGGCAGCTGTCAATAGCCCGAAGGCCGAGACCCTGATGGTGGAGGAAGGAGAGCATTCCCTGGTGAACCGGACCACAGAAGCTTCGGATGCCGTGCTTAAGTGGCTGGCTGCGCTCACGCCCGAAAAGGCCCGGGTCTAGCCCCTCTGGCCCGGGTGCTGTCGGTAAACGCCTTCATCTACCATAGCTTGCTGCCTCAGGAAATGAAGGCGAGGGGCCAGCTGGAGTTCCCCGTTTAAGAGGAGGAGACGTGGCATCGAATGAGAGCAGAGAGCAGAATGCTGCCCAGTTTTTATTCCAGGCGCATGATGCCCGAGAGCCTTATCATCCGATTCCGGAGCAATTCGCTCCCAGAACCATCACGGAAGCCTATGCCATGCAGGATGCCTATCATGAGTTGATAACCTGCAGCCGGGGACCCATCGTCGGCTACAAAGTTGCTCTGACCACACCGGTTATGCAGCGAATGGTCGGATTCAATGAGCCCTGCGCAGGCGCAGTCTTTGCCAACGGTGTCCACCAATCGCCCGCGTCCATTAGAGGTGCCGCCTATGTCCACCTGGGTGCGGAGTGCGAGGTTGCGGTGCTCTTAAACCGGGACATGCCAGCCGAATCGGCTCCTTATGACCGTGCCAGTGCAGGCGAGGCAGTGGGGGCCTTGATGCCAGCTTTCGAGTTGGTGGATGATAGGGGCGCAGATTATTCGGACCTGTTTTTCTTAGGGGTTGTGGCTGACAACACCTGGAATGCGGGCGTGGTGCTGGGGCCCCAGGTCACTGCCTGGCGCAATATCGACCTCGCAGCAACTCGTGGTGCAATGATCATCAACGGCCAGCGGGCAGGTGAAGGGAAAGGTGGTGATGTGATGGGACATCCCTTGGAGGCGCTGGCATGGCTGGCCAACACGCTGGCGGCCCGGGGAAAGAGCCTGTCACAGGGAATGATCGTGATGACCGGCAGCATCGTCAGCACCAAATTCCTTAATACCGGTGATACCGCTACCGTTTCGATTGATGGCTTGGGAGAAGCCAGGCTGACAGTGACGTAGCCGCTGCACAATCAGCGTCGCGCCCCCACCGAATATGGACCCGGTTCCACCGCGCTGTAACACCAATCCATGGGTCCCATACCAGGTGGGTGTACTGGTCGGGTAGTGGGGGTGCTAGCGGCAGCCTAGGCTTTTTGCCCGGCCGCATAGATGACAGAATCCGCCACATTTGATGGGCCCCTTCTTTTGCGCCGCATCCTGGGCCTTGAAGGGCAAATCCATTTGCCCTTCTTTGCCGGAAGTAGTAAACAATGTATACAAGGTCATGCCCGTCCACGTTGTCCCCGACGACCTGATTTCACGATTCACCATGCCGAAGGAGTCCTTCTCGATTGAACTCGGTCCGGTGGCGTAACAAGCTGGCTGACTCCCTGCCCTTCTATTACGGGTGGGCGATCTTCGCCAGCACGGTGTCGGTCAGTTTGTCCTCCCGTACCATCATGGCGGTGGCCACCCTCTCGGTGTTCGTCGTCCCGATGACCGAGGACCTGGGTTGGAGCAGAGGATTATTCTCCGGCGCAATCAGCCTGGGCGGCCTTTGTGCCGTGTTTATCTCCCCCCTGGTGGGCAAGTGGGTGGACCGGTACGGGTCTGGATTGTTGCTCTCCGTGTCGTCTGCTCTGACCGGTCTTCTGGCCGTCGGACTGGCTCTAGTGGGCAACCCGGCAGCCTTCTACGCTCTATTCGTTCCGGGACGGCTGATTTTCTCGGGTCCTTTGGAGCTGGGCGTCCAAACGGCGATAAGCAACTGGTTCATCCGCCGGCGCCCCCTGGGACTGGCTGCAGACACCGTTGCCAAGGGCGCCGGACTAACCATGGTGCCCTTGCTGGCCCAGTTCATCATCACCGGCTCGGATTGGCGTACAGCATGGTTTACGTTGGGGATATTGGCCTTTGCATTGGGGGTCGTTCCTCCGGTTCTGTTCATGGCCAGGCGCCCCGAAGACATGGGGCTGGAACCGGATCCAATTCCCCAAGACCAGTTGGGAGCTGAACCCACCACCTCGGGAAGTGCGTCAGGGCCAAAGACCGCTGCCATAGAGTCTAACTTTACTGTGGGTCAGGCGTTCCGGACCCGGGCGTTCTGGTTGCTGGCGGCGTTCAGTATGGCGGGATACACGGTGCATGCAGGGATAAGTCTCCACCAAGTCGCCCACTACATCGACCAGGGTTTGACCGGACCCTCGGCGGCGCTGACCGCCAGCGCCTTCGCCTTCTCCCAGATATTGAGCGGCATGTTTTTGGCGGTGGTGGGGAGGAGAGTCCCCGTAAGGTTCCTGCTGTCGGCGGCAGCCTTCGTCATGGCGGTGGCGGCCTTCGGCAGCTCGATGAGCGCATCCCTGCCCCCAGCGCTGATTTCGGCTGCCACTATTGGATTCGGGGCGGGCGGCCTGCATCTGTTGGTGAGGCTTGCCTGGGCCGACTACTACGGGCGAGAGCATCTGGGGACGATACGGGGTTTCACCATGTCAGCCCAGATCGGGGGCCAGGCTGCGGGACCGGTGGTGGCCGGGTTCTTGTTCGATGCCACCGGCTCCTATCAATTGCCCATCATGGTGTTCACAGGCTTGGCGGCGTTGGCCGGGCTGTTGGCTTTGTTCGCCACCCCACCCAGACTCCGGGTTCCGCAAGCGCAGCCTGCTTCGGGCTGACGCCCCGTACTCAGAGAGTTCAACTGGCCAGCAGCTCCTTCAGGCCGCCGCCGATTGTCGGTGCCCTGGGATCGGATGATTTCGATAACACGACAGAATTAGACTTGTCCGACAGAGGAGTAGAGACTTGGTCCCAAGTGGCGGAGATGGCTGACTTGAGTGTCGTTGCCAGACTGAATCTGCGCGACAACCCGCGGACGGCGCTGCCGCCGCCAACCTAGCACTAATCAGGACGCCCACTTTATGGAGAAATCGTATGACCTATACAGGGCAGGCATTGAAGCGCTTTGAAGACCCCAGACTTGTGACGGACAAGGGGAATATTACACACGACGCCAGGAAAGGCAAAAAAAATTAGCAGTGGACCTTGAGGGAGTTGGATTCTGTGGTTTAGGGCCGATAGCCCTTGAGTCTCATTGATATAATACCCAAAACTGACTCCGGCGCCGCTACCAGAACCAACGCGGACGCCGCCAGCATTTCATGGGGAGGCTGATGTGGTCATTCAAACCTAAAACAAAATCGTTAAGAGTCGTGAAGGCCGACCAATCTGAAATGCGTTTCGGTTATCCTGGGGAATGAGGAGGTCACCGATGACAGACCTAGCGTTGACCATGGCCTGCGGACCATATGACCGAATGGAGGCCCTGCGCTATGGCGCGGTATGCCCCCAGGGAGTAGACCTGAGGTACCTTGCAATTCAAGACCCAACGGAGATATTCGGCCGTATGTTGCGCCACCAGGAATTCGACCTTGCTGAGATGTCTTGCTCGCGCTACCTGAGCCTTCGCGGGCGACCAGATTATCCCTTCATTGCACTGCCTGTATTCCCTTCCAAGCTCTTCCGCCACGGCTTCATCTTCGTGAATACTGAAGCCGGTATTCAAGGCCCCAAGGACCTGGAGGGTAAGAAGGTTGGCGTTCCCACCTACAGCCAAACGGCGGCGGTATGGATCCGGGGCATTTTGCAAAGCGAGTATGGAGTGGACCTGGACCGTATCCACTGGTACGAGGGTCCAATAGACATACCGGGGCACCAAGACCTCGCCGCTGGACGCCCGGACAAGAAAATCTCGATCCGGGAAATCCCAGAAGGCCAAACACTCAGCGAAATGTTGGAGTCAGGGGAGTTGCACGCCATGATCGGCGCCCGCGCCCCAGGGTGCCTAGGTACAACCGACCGCATCCAACGCCTATTTCCCAACTACAGAGAATTGGAGCGGCAGTATTACAGCGACACAGGCATCTTTCCAATAATGCACACCGTGGTCATGCGGGAGGAGGTTCACCAGGCCAACCCCTGGGTGGCCCAGAGCATGTACAAGGCCATGGTCGAGTCGAAGAAGATGTGCCTTAGCGAGATGAAGTTCACCGGGGCCATGCGCTACACCCTTCCCTGGCTCTACGACGACTTGGATGAAATAGACGAAGTTTTCGGCGGCGACCCTTGGCCCTATGGGGTGGAAGCCAACCGAAAAAACCTAGAGACGTTGCAACAATACTTGATAGACCAAGGCTTCGCCAACGAAGCCCGGCCGCTGGAAGATCTGTTCACGCCGATCGTCGGCGCGGGCACCTAAGTTCAGAACCGTGGGCGTCCATTGGTTCCAAATTGAGTCATTGCAAACACTATGCGCAAATAGTGAAGGCGATTTGAGAACCTAGAAATGATGCACCGAAGTCGGTATCGCGCATACTTTTGCGGGCCTGGGATGGTAGACTCCGGTACACACTCTTCTAAGAAGCTGAGTCACGCGACGAACCAACGTCTACCTCTCCGCAAGAATGGCTATGTGCCGCCCTGCGTACCGGATCCACCTCCGCACCCAAGATCTCTTAAATTTCAAAAAATCGAGTAAGATTTCGGGGGTTGGTTCCAGGAATCTCGGGGGCGAATTCTGTGGTTACAGCCCGACAGCCCTGAAAGTACCCCGCCCCCATGCGGTCCCGAGGGTGCCCCCCTGCCATGTACCGACGCGCTGTGACGACCAACGGTGGCCGGGGAGCATTTGAAGCGACCGGCTTGCCCAACGAATAAGATTAGGACAAGATACAAACGTGCAGTCCGCCACTTATAGACCGCAAAGTCAGCGGCTCCAGATCTTAGAGGTCTTCAAGAAGTACCCCGACTTCCGCCGTTATTACATAGGCCTTGTAACGTCGGTGTTCGGCTATCGTATGATTGTGGACCTCACCCTCGGCTGGCTGATATTCGATCTAACCCATGACGAGCGGTACCTAGGCTACATGTTCGTGGCCATGGCCGTGCCCACCGTGGTGCTCAACCTTCTGGGAGGCGTGTTAGCCGACAAACTGGACCCGAGGCATCTGCTGGGGGCCGCCGAAGGATTCTCCGCGCTGATGGTGACTGGGCTGGGTATCCTAACTCTCAACGATTGGGTAGAGCCCTGGCACGTGATACTGGCGGGCGCTCTCTTCGGGGCGGGACAGGCCTTCGACGAGGCAGCACGCAACACCATCTACGCCCGCCTGATAGACCGCCGAGATATGGGCGTCGTGGTGCCTCTCAACTCCTTGGTATGGCCTACCTCTCGCTCCATCGCTCCCATCGTCGCTGGGTACATAGTCGCCAAGGCACATGTCGGCACTGCGGGAGTGGCACCCGTGGTGTTCATGGCCGCTGCTGGGTTCTTATGCATGGCCGTCATAGCGCAGACGCTTCACCTCGCTCCCGCCGAGAGGGCAAAAGGCAACGTGTTGCGGGAGATGCTGCTCGGTATGAAATTCATCAAGAAGCACTCCATATTTTTATATTTGGTGAGCTTCAGTGTGTTCATTGCGATCTT
>JAKUQE010000153.1 GCA_022450395.1 Dehalococcoidia bacterium
CCTCACTGAAGAATGCTGGAAGATCCGCCGAGACTGGGCCGCCAAGAACGGCCTCAGCCGCTAGAGCCGAGACAAGAAGGTGAACGCCATGTTCGAAGGATTTGAACAGCAGCAGATCCAGACCAGTGGGGCCACCATCAATCTGGTGAAGGGCGGCGATGGTCCACCATTATTACTGCTTCACGGATACCCGCAAACCCACACCATGTGGCACAAAGTAGCCCCCCTTCTGGCAAGGGACTTCACCGTGGTCGCGGCGGACCTCCGGGGTTACGGCGATAGCGGCAAACCTGAGGGCGACTCGGAACATCTGAACTACTCCAAGCGCGCCATGGCCCAGGACCAGGTTGAGGTCATGGAGCAATTGGGCTTCGATTCTTTCCTGCTGGCCGCCCATGACCGGGGCGCCCGGGTTTCCCACCGCCTGACCAAGGACCATCCCCAGAGGGTACGGAAATTGGCCCTGCTGGATATCATCCCAACCCGCCGGATGTTCCAGATCGTCAACAAAGAGATGGCGACCAACACCTACCACTGGTTCTTCCTGATCCAACCCTACGACTTCCCCGAGCGGGTGATCGGGGCCGCGGCCGACCAATTCATCCGCCGGAGCTTCGAACGCGGGGCCAATGCCGCCCAGGTCTTCCCACCGGAGGCGGTGGCCGAATACGTGCGCTGCGCCACCAAGCCGGAAGCGATCCACGCCATGTGCGAAGACTACCGCGCCGGGGCCAGCATCGACTTGGTGCACGATGAAGCCGACTTCGCCAATAAGGTCGATTGTCCTCTTCTGGCTCTTTGGAGCGCTACCGGCTACGTAGGACGCACTCAAGATGTTCTGCAGGTGTGGCGGGATTATGCAACCGACGTTCGCGGCCTCTCGATGCCCTGCGGCCACCACATCGCTGAAGAGATGCCTGAAGAAGCCCACGCCGCGATCAGCGATTTCTTTTTGACCGCTTAACCGCGGCCTTCTAACCCCAGCATTATGTAAAGAGTACCCAGTACTCTATCGCTTTCCTCTGCACGATTGAGCTACTCCCATCTTTTCCCGGGTTGCGCCCTCCGTTCATTCACCTTGGTGGGCGGGAGACATCTGCACCGGCGTTTGGAAACTTCCCGCGCACGCCCTTGATTTGTCAAATACGGCCCAGTGTATATACTGGTAAAACTGTATTTCACCATGGCTAAAATTCAGCCGGGCTTATTGCCGCGGCTGGCCAGATTTTGTAGCGGATAGACCGCCGATCCGGCACGAAAGGTAAATAAGAAGTGTCTCAGCTAACGGACGAACGAATGGAAGAGCAGAACCGGCAGATGCAACGGATTCTAACGACGGTAGAACACCGCCAGCGGGAGATCGGCGCGATATTGGATACGGTGGTGGTGAGCGCCAGCCGGAACGTACGCTTCGCGGCCATGTCAAAAGTCATAACCATTGTGATTGGCGCTTTTATCGCCACCAGTGGAGCGGCACAGATCCTGTTTGGGGGAGAGAACCAGGTTGTGCTCGTCAGTTACACTCTGCTGGGCGTGGCGATCGCGGCGGTGGTAGCTTTATCCACGGCATTTAGGTTCGATGAGAGGTCCAGCGGGCTCAACCGCCTTGGCGTGGACTGCCGAGCAGCAATGTTGGACCTGCATTACCGCTACCATCGGAATACCGAAGGGGCGTCAGCGGGGCAGGAACGGGTGGCCGCTGCCTCGGACATGATTGTTGAATGGGACCGGCAGTTAACGCAGCTTAGGCAACGCGCCGCCGATCTGGGGATCATTGTTCGTATCGAATTCGTTCCGGTGGCCAGCGAGGTGTAGCGCGAGTTGGCGGAGACGTCCAGGTACTACTTCTGACGTGGCGGAGCGAGGAACCTGGCCGGCAGACCGGGTTGTGGTTGCTTGAGCGTTCCCGGCTCAACGGTTTGGCTGTTTTTTTTACCCTGATGTACTTCTTCACGGAATCCGATGCCATCCCGGCGGGCAAGTGGGAGTTAGTGTGGCGCTTTATCGCCGGGCTGTTTAGCTAGGGGCTTGGACGTGGCGCCGCCGGTCCACACGCTTCTCGCTGCCTAGAACGAACCGTGTTGGCGAAAATGCAGTTTGGTTGCGGCAAACAGACCGAGGAACGTTACTCCAGATCGCGCGAACCATGCGGGTCGGATCGGGGCTAGGAGAGGGGAAGGCGCGCAAGCACCCTTCGGCAACCAGACCTACCAAGAAGCCGTCCTAGAGGTGGGTCAATTATTCCAGCGAGAACGCAGAGGGCTCGGATATCCGCCCGCCCTGAATTATTCAAGGGCGAGCGGACCGTTGCCAAAAATCGTTAAATCAGACGCTAACGCCTCATGGCACTGAAGCAATCGCTGCAGTAAACCGGCTTATCGCCCCGGGGCAAGAAGGGCACCTCGGTGTCGATTCCACACTGGGCGCACACTGCGGGGTGCATCTCCCGCTGGCCACCGCCGTAGCCGCCACCGCCACCGCCACCGCCACCGCCACCGCCGTATCCTCCGCCCTGGTTCCGGCGGGCTGACCGGCAAGCTGGGCACCGGCCGGGCTCATTGGTGAACCCCTTGGAAGCGAAGAATTCCTGTTCACCTGCCGTGAAGGTGAATACCGCGCCACAGTCTCTACAGGTCAGGTCTTTGTCTGAGATCGCCATCGGGATGGCCTCCATCTGTGTTGTATTGGTCCAGTCGAGGTCATCCGATGTAACAGAAACCTTAACTTGCACCATCGCCGATTCTACCAGATAATTCCAGCCCGCCATAGGCTGTCAAGGACCAATTTCCAAAAGTCATAAAACACCCAAAATGTTTCAGAATGAACACAATTTCGGCGCACTAGGCAAACAAATAGGGTAACAAACTACGTAGATGTACGCATTTACAACTGCGAGCTTATGCTCCATGGTAAGACAGTGCTCTGCCGGTGCTTTATTGCCCGGCAGGCCGCATATTGGGGAGTGGCCAGGCTCCCCAATATTTTTTCCACCCGAAGGACGAACCAAGTACCCCTCATAGCACACTTGCCCCAGCTCTCCGCCGGCCGGAAATCTCCGGCAAAAACGCCTCATTCGCGACCCGGAGTATCCAAGAACCGTTGACAAACCCGTGTGTGCCAATTAGCATTTACCTATCTAGAACGATGGGAAACTGGCGTTCGAGTCTCCGGTCGTCAGTTCCACGGTAGTTGGGTATCAACGGGGAGGTCGATCTGATGGCGACTGTCACCAATCGCGCCGATTACTGGGAGAAAGCCCGGGAGAGCGGCTTCGATCTGTCCTGGCTGGAACAACTCAAGGAAAATATCCAGGGCGAGACAACCAACGAATTCTCCGAGAACAATACCGGCCGGGTAGAGGGTTCCATTCCTCGCGGCAACGTCCCCCAGTTTGGCGCCTATACCTTCCGGACAAAGAAGGACATCTGGGCCCACAACCTCACCAAGCTCTACCAAGAGTTTGTCACCCGCCAGTGGAGTTCGGCCACCGATATTCCTTGGGAAACCATAGAGCCCCTTCCCGACGACATCGAAGCCGCCGAGTGCCAGCTTGCCACGTTCTTCGCTCAAGTGGAATTCGTGGCATCGGATGTACCTGGACGGTTCATCTCCACCATGTCCCCAGATTACCACGAAGTCCGGTTGGTGTTGCTGGCGCAGGTGATGGACGAGTCCCGCCATCTGGACGTGTTCCGTAAGCGGGCCCTGGCCAACGGCGGCGGGCTGATGCGCATGATTGACACAGTCAGCGACGTTGTTGGCGGCAGCACCGACAACGCCCGGGAGTTTACCGAGCTGTCCTCCCGGTTGCACATCACCGGCGAGGGGAACGTGTTGACTCTGTTTCGCCTGGGAGAGTTGATGGCCTACAACGAAGCGGAAAAGGCCATCTACCGCCGGTGCGCCCAAGACGAGGCCAGACACGTGGCTATCGGCGTGTTGCACCTACGCTACATGAACGAATGTAACCCCGAACGCCGGGAAGAGATCCACTCCTACCTGGATGAAGGCGAGAGCCGCCAGTCGTCCGGGGCCGGTGGTGAGAACCCGGCGGCCCGCAATGTCCTGACCAGCGAAGCGCTGGCCGTGCTGTTGGGCGGCGGCAAAGACAAGACCGATGAGGGCCAAAAGATTCTGATGGCCATCCGTCAACGCCAGACCAAAGAGTACTTCCAAAGACTCAAGTCCGCCGGTTTCGACGACCGGATCACCAACGGGCGGGTGAACCCCGCTTTGTTAGAGGTGTACAACCCCAATTAGCCAAACCTGTCCGGCAAGCCAAGGCCTCCCTGGTTCCGCCCGGGAGGTCTTCTTGTTTCTGTACTAAACCCACCCGAAATAGGTCAGATAATCATGTCCACACCTGAAACCCCAGAAGAAAACCCGTCCGCCGGCCAAGAACCGGAGTCGACCGAGACAGAGAGTCAAGATTCCTCTCCCGAACGGCTGACCTGGATGCACGACACATTGGAGTGGGGCGTTAAGGCCCGGCCTGGAAAGCACGGACTGACGATGCGGGACATTAACGTCGGCATTTACGGAGACGTGCCCGAAGAGAGCCGGGACATGAGCCGCAAACCAAGGGGCGCCTTCCCCGTTCCCGGAGTGCCCCGCACCGACCTGTATACCCTTAACCATAAGGTGGAACTCTGGGCCGACAACGCAGTTGACCTGTACGAGGAAGCTATCCAGCGGCGGTGGATGGCCCATATAGATATACCCTGGGAGACGCTTGGGGGATCTATAGGCGATACTCTCGAACCATTGCCCGAGGAAGTTGAGTTGGCCACCCGCCAGTTCTGCACCGAATTGGCCCAACAGGCTTCAATCGAAACCGACGTGATAGGGCAGTGGCTCCACCACATGAACTACGCCTATCACGAGGTCAAGACTTTCCTAGCCACCGAGCTGTTCGACTCCGGACGGCATTACTCCGCGTTTCGGCAAAGGGCGCTGGCCAACGGCGGCCGCCTGGGCCTGGAAAGCCCCGGTCACATCAACCGCCGCCTCCTGGAAAGCAGAGCAGGTTGGACCGAAACGGCCCTGTACCTATATGTTCTCCGCGGAACGTTGACCCTGCTGCTCTACCGGTACGGCGAAGCCTACTCCCATAACCCAGCCGAAAAGCAGCTTTTCCGGCGCTGCATGCAAGATAAAGCCCGGCACATGGCCTACGGAATGGCCCACCTTAAGTACGCTATCGACGAGAAAGGCCCGGACTACGCGTTAGGGCTAAGGCGGCTCATGGGAGGCGTGGAGCGAGACTTGGCGGCCGAGATGAAGGACCCAGTGCTCTGGGAGGCCTTGGCCATCTATATCGCTGGTAGTGTCGATCACATGGCCGAGGGCATGGCCGAGGTAAAGAATCTACAGCGGCGGTACATGGAGGAATATCTCACCCGGATGAAGTGGATCGGCGTGGACAAGACTGCGGACAACCTGGATCAGGGCCTGGCCGTTTATCTGGGCCAAAGGGAGTCCAGTCCCGCCTAGGGATGACCATGCCTATCTACGAGTATCGCTGTCAAGATTGCGACAACACGGACAGCTTCTTCCTGCGCTCTTACGGGTCGCCGGCGCCGTCCAACTGCCGGCACTGCGGCAGCGAAGGACTCAACAGAATCATTTCCGCATTTACTTATGTCAAGTCGGAGGCAACTAAACGGGCGGAGCTAGACCCCAAGTACCACAAGATGGTGGACCAGGCCTTGGCCAAGGCCCCCAGAGATTCCGACCCCGATTACCACATGCGCAATATGGTGCCCTTCAGCAAGGCCAAGTCGGCCGGAGAACCGTACTTTAAAGAGTAGCCAGCCAAGCTTAACCGTGACGTTAAAGCCAGGAGACGTTTGATGGCATCCAGCACCAGCGGAGCCCTAGTTTTCCCTTCCCTTAAGTGGTTTCAGGCGATACAAGAACTGGTTAACAATGACCCTGAATTCCGGCGGCTGGGCAGCATCGACGCCACCATGGGAGTTAAGATCGGCCCCAAGGTTTTCGTGGTCACTTTCGAAGCCTTCGAATGCTCCAACATCAGGGAGGGCACCGAGTTCGACCTGATCGACCTGGACTTTTTCCTAGAAATGACCGAGGAAAAGTGGAACGACCTGATCCGGAACACGAAAGAGAACGGAGGCGCCGACCTTAGCCACACGCTAAACACCCTGGATCTGATGGCCGAGGACGGGTTGTCCCAAAACGCCACCGGAGACCAGTTACGGGCTGACATCTTCTTCCGGGTGAACCAGAGCCTACAGCATTTCTTCGACAGCTCGGCCAAGCTAAACACGGTATTCCCGGCGGAAGCCTAACTCAGCCACCTGCAGGTATCGTTCAATGTCACCCTGAGCATGGCGGGGGGTCTCATGGCTTATTAAATACCTGTGGTAAGAGGTGGGCGTCACCACCCGGATTTCATCCGTCCATCGTTGGCTATAGATCCATACTCCGATGCTACCGGGGCTCCGGTCCACAAAATAACACGCCACCGTTTTGTCCTGGGTCCTTCTCGGGAAGGACGACGGATCTGGGTATGCGGGTGAGACGACCCATCCCAGATACTTTGCCGCCGCGGCTGGCTATGCATGACATTCTCGGAGGACTGACCGCCGGTGTCGGCCAGACAGTCCATCCCAATTGACTTGCCGAAGTACTAGGGGCCGTCCCAGCGAAAGGTGCTGTAAAGGCCGTTCTTGCCCACGTTCTCCCACTTGATGCCCTGGTCATCCATGGTGTGGGTGGAGTTGGCGAGCACATGCTCATTGCCGTGAATAACGTTGCGGAGGTTTATCAGTTTGACCTCCTCATCCGGGATCACGCTGCGTATGGCCTCGATATCCAGTTTGGCTATCCCCGGTACCTCGATGTGGCGAGCCAGCGGCTCTTTAGAAAAATCGATAGCCGCCCGTTTGACGGCCTTATATTTCCCATCGGTGAAAAACACGGCAAGCCTCGACCACGGACCGCCCGACGTCCCGGAAAATATGCTGGTCAAAGCCTCTTCTTGAGCGGGAGTGGCATTGTCGTCGATGTACAACAGGGAGGTCCAGCCGCCTTCGAACATGAGTCCCGGGGCTAATGCGACTATCACGGCTTTGAGGCCGTCCAGCGGCGTCTGCCCCCACTCGCCGCGTTGGATGTTAACACCCCAGATAGCCTCGCAAGTATCGTTGGTCGCCTTCTGGTGGAAGGAAACGTGGCACGGGCATAGCAGATCGCAGTTGCAGGCGTCCAACAGGTCCCCTTCGGCCCACCATTTCAGGTCTTGCGCCGTATAATCCCGCCTAAAGTTCCAGAGCCTGCCAGTACCGGCGGCCCTCGGCCCGCAGAATCTTGCCGAAACCCGGCGCCGGGAGGTGAACCGCCGCCACCGTGGTCCCATCCCGCTCCAATTGCTCCATCAGCGAACGGCGGGTGATACGGGTTTGCTCCGGGTCTATATCGGCCCGGGAAACCCAGTCGGTTTCGTGAGCCTGGACTACATTGTGTAACACGTCCCCCAGGACCAACCCTCGTTGGCCCTGGGAAGAAATCATGATGCTCATGTGACCCGGAGTGTGGCCCGGTGTGGGCAAAGTGGTCAGCTCACTGGTTATGGAAAACTCTCCGTCCATCAACACCGTTAGGCCAAGCTCCTCCAGTGGCCAAACGCACTCTGGGGCATTGGGAAACCGTGACTCGATCAGTTCAGGATCATGGCAGGCCTCCCAATCGATCCCGCTCATGTAGTACCGGGCATTGGGGAAGGTGGGGACGTACTTGCCGTTCTGGAATTGCAGGTTCCAACCCACATGGTCCCGGTGCAGGTGGGTCAATACCACCATGTCGATATCATCCGGCCGAAGCCCTTGGGCGGTGAGATCGTTCAGGAGTTCACCCCACGGAGTCTCCGGTGCGTCCGCCGGCTTGGGACCCAGGCCGGTATCGACGATAATGGTGTGTCCGTCGGATCTAATAAGAAAACACGCTAGATTGAACCTGACATGCTGTTCCTCGGTAAGGTGCTGCCGGTAACCATCCCAACTTTCCGCCGGAATCTCCGGGAAAAAGTTGCAGAGGTCAAATTCCAAGATCCCGTCGGACAAAGACGTGATCTCCACGTTACCGATGTTGATTTTCGCTGCCGGCATTATTTCTCCTTATACATCCACCAGACTTTGGGGTTAAACCGAAGGGA
>JAKUQE010000154.1 GCA_022450395.1 Dehalococcoidia bacterium
ACCCTCAACGTGGGCGACCACACCTTCGAGATGACTCACATGCCGGGCCATACCCTTTATCAGGCTGCTATTTCGGTCAAAGAAGAGGGCGTGGTTTTCACCAGCGACAACATCTTCCGCGGAGTACAAACCTGGCTCCACGAGGCCAATCCCGACCTGTGGCTAACGGCGTTGGACTCTTTGAGTAAGCTGGACGAGGAGATATTCGTGCCCGGCCACGGCGAACTTTGCGACAAAGGTTACCTGGACGAACAGGGCTCCTTTATCCTGGAATGGAAAGAGTACGTCAAGGGAGCCATCGATCAGGGAATCACCAGAGACCAAGCGGTGTCTAGTCTGACCAAGATGACCGACCGGTATCCCATGGACGTGGGGCAGGACGGCATGGCGCCTTTGGTCATGCGCATGAGCGCCGGAAACCTGTACGACTACCTAACCGGGGCCTGGCCCCCTCCGCCCGTACCCCCGCCCCCCACGCCTCGCAGGCAATAGGAGGCGCGGGTTTGGGCTGCGGCGGAAGTGTAGAAGCTTAAGAGACCGTAAAAATCCCTCTGCCTAGGCTTCGCATATCTGCTCGTGCTAATTTCTTGGTAAACACAGGGGCAGACTGTACAACTCTAATGCCTGCAGATGTCTTGCGACTGAATATACCGGCCTCTCAGCTGAGAGGAGTTCTTCCGGTATCTGGTATTGTAGGTCAAGTGATTTATTTCCAAGAGGAAGCAATGCTACTCTTCGCGGAAGGAAATTCTACGATCCGGGCCTATTCGATCCAGATAGGGATAGCCCCAATAAATTCCCACTACAATTATACGCTGCCGTCGTTGTTGGGCCAAGAAATACTGCGAAATTGGCGAATGCGGCACGATCCCACGGCCGGAAGGCTTGAATTCACGGTCAAGTCCTCCGATTTCACTTTCCGGGGCAATCTCGCTACAGTTGCCAACAAGTTGGTTCTGTAGAGCCTTCGCTGTGCATCTACAACATCCTCCCATTATCTTTCCCCGAATCTCGCTCCCTTAAGGACGCCCCTACCTGCGTCCACATCGCTTGAAAGCCCAAAAGCCTACCGCCCCGAACCCCTCACCTGTACCTTTCCGGCACATACTCCTTGATGGCCGGGATCACCTCTTGAGCCAGAAGGTCGATGCACCGCATCGCCACATCGTGTTTCATGGGGCCTTCCCGTCCCCACAGCACCAAGTAAGCCGGGTCCACGATGTCGACGATTTCCTTTAACTTCCGAAAAACCGTCTCCGGATTTCCGGTGACTATCTGGTGAGTGGCGTGGGCCTGTTCGTAGTCCAGGCTGGGGCCACCGGGAGTAATGTCGGGGACGTTCCTGGTGGTCTCCCGTCGCGCCGCCCGGCCGCTTTGCTGCGCCGCCCGCGTCTGGTAGCCCGGTGGGGCCTGCCAATGGCGCGGCGCGGTTCCGAATGATGTGCCTTGCTGCCAGTAAAAGTTCTTGCCTTCTTCGTAGGCCTTTTCGTCACTGTCCGACACGTTCACCCTAACGGCGTAGCCCCGATTCTCCGAGGTCGGGGTATACCCCTCTTCGGCGGCTACCTTGTCGTAGAGCTCGTAGATCTCCGACACAAGGTCCAAGGGCGGAGCAAGGGCGATGTAGGGGTATCGATGCCGAGCCGCCCAGGTGACCGACTCCGGGCTGACCACGCCGGGGATCCAGATGGGCGGGTGGGGTTTCTGTAGGGGCATCATCCAGGGATTAACCACCCGGAACTGGTAATGCTTACCCTCCCAACGAAACGGGCCAGGCTCGGTCCATGCCTTGATTATCAGGTCATGAGCTTCGTCGAAACGCTCCCGGTTATATACGGGGTTGGTGTTGCTGGCAATGCTCTCTTGGCCGATGCCACGAACAAAGCCGCATACCACCCGGCCGCCGGAAATGCAGTCGATCATCGCCACTTCCTCGGCCACCCGCAGCGGGTTTTCGTGGATGGGCAGCACGTTTCCCAGGAAGCATATCTTTCCCTTCTTGGTCAACCGGGCCAGGACCGAGCCGATGACATTGATCGAAGGCATCATGGACAGGGGGTTATTGTGATGCTCGTTGATCATTACTCCGTCGAATCCCACTTCGGTGCAGTGCTGCAATTCTTCAAAGTACATGCCGTAGAGCTCGTTGGCCTTCTCGGCGCTGAAGAATTCGTTGGGGAACATCAGATTGTTGTAACCCCTCTGCAGCGCTTCTTCCTGGGGGTACGCTGAATACCCCATCTCGGTGAAGAACATCACTTCTTTAACCATGTGAGCCCCCCTGTTGCCCGGTCCGGCGGGCAGACTAGACTGGTGGCAGAAGTATGCATTCATGCCCCTTCGCCGTCAATCCCGCGGTTGACCCAGCTATAGGGGCGGGGCATACTTGGAACGGCAAGAAGAGTTCGGCTTTTCACATTATTAGTTCTCTAGCACCCACCGGTGCAAGCATGCAATGCCTTGCCACCAAACACGGGGAGGAAACGCATGACAAGTCAACGTGAAACACTCGAACTGGAGCAGAATGACGTAGCGCTGCCGGATACGGGGCGTCCCGTCATTCGTGCCAACCGGGGAGTGATTTCCAGCGGCCATTACCTGACGTCCATGGCCGGCATGCGCATCCTCCTGAGCGGGGGCAACGCGTTCGACGCCTTGGTAGCCGCCGGGTTCGCCGCCGCCGTGGTTGAGCCCATCGCTTCCTACTCGCTGGCTGCCGAAGGGGTGTTCATGCTCTACCACCCCGCCAGCGGTGACCTTCTATCCCTCAGCGCCCAAGGAGTGGCGCCCGCCAAGGCAACCGTCGAGTATTACAAGTCCCAGGGAGTTGACCGGATTCCCACCGGCCCAGGGATGCAGGCGCCACTGTCGTTCACCGTTCCCGGAGTGGTGGACGGGTTTCTCACCCTGCTGGAAAAATACGGAACCAAGTCCATAGAAGAAGTGTTGGTTTCGGCAATCGAGTATGCCGAGCAGGGCATCCCCCATTACGAGTACATGCTAGCCCGGCTCGGGTGGCCGGCCACGATGGAGCAGTTCCGAAACTACCCGCCGGGTGGTTCGGAGATCTTCTTCGACAACCAGCAAGTGCCGCTTCCCGGCTCACTATTGGTCCAACCCGGCCTGGCAGACGTCCTAAAAGGATTGGCGAATGCGGGGTCTAAGGATTGCAGCCGGCTGGAAGGGATACAAGCGGCCCGCCACGCTTTTTACCAGGGCGGCATCGCCAACACGATCGCGGAGTGTGTCCAAAGCGTGGGCGGAATCATGGACCTGGATGACCTGGCCAACTATCGCGCCCAGTTCGAAACGCCGGTGAAAGCCACATTCCGGGGTTACGAGATCCTGGGCCATGACTCCTGGACCCAGGGACCGGTGTTGATGCAGGCACTGAACATGCTGGACCGGTTCGACCTGCAGGCGATGGGGCACAACTCCCCCGCCTACATCCACACCGTAACTGAGGCTTTGAATCTTGCCTTTGCCGACCGGGAAGCCTATTACGGCGACCCCGCCTTCTCGACGGTCCCCATTGATGGGCTGCTATCCCCAGAATATGCTGCCCAACGGTCTCAGGAAATCGACCTGAATCGGGCTACCACCAGCATGCCCCCGGCCGGTGACCCGTGGCCTTACTCCAAGCAGGTCAAGGGCCAATCTGAAACTGCCTCAGAACCGGTGCTCAGCGGCGAAGCAGCGGCCGGCGGCGGCGGCGAAGACGGAACTACCCACGTGTCGGTGTTAGACCGGGAAGGAAACATGGTCTGCGGCACCATCAGCGGCGGCGCCTTCGCCAAGTCAGTATTCTTCCCCCAGATCGGCTGCGCCCTAAGCACCCGCATCGAAATGTTCAACTGCGAACCGGGACATCCCAACGTGGTGGAGCCCGGGAAGCGGCCCAGAACCACCCTGATCAATTACATCGTCACCAAAGACGGCAGCCCGGTTATGACCATCGGCTGCCCGGGCGGCGACGACCAGGCCCAGGCGAATCTACAGATACTACTGAATGTAGTCGTGTTTGGAATGGACCCACAACAAGCGGTGGAAGCTCCCCGCTTCGCCAGTCAGAACTTCCCCAACTCCTTCTACCCCCACGTGTACAACCCGGGACTCTTGACCCTAGAGGACGCAATACCCCTCGCAACGGCCCAAGCCCTCCATGCCATGGGCCACAATGTCCAGAGAACAGTCAACTGCGGCATGGGTGCAACGGTCTCCCGCCGCGACCCAGAAACCGGCGCCCTAAGCACCGGAGCCGACCCCAGAAGAGCCTGCTACGCCATGGGCTGGTAGAACAAAAAACGCCCCCCTTTCGTAAAGGGGGGTTGGGGGGATTTCGTCCCTCCACCACAGAGTGACAAGGCCCCATCCAGTCCAGAATCCCCTACCCTAAATATCCAGAACCATATCCGCTTCGGATATCTGAATATCAAGCCCCAAGCGCTGCTCAACCTCGGCCAATTCCCTCCGAACCGTTGCTTCCCAGGCCGGGTTCATGTGGGCCACGATAATCTTTGGGATATACCCTTTCAGGTCTTTAAAGTCGTTCAGCGACTCTTCCAATAGATTCGGCGTTAAATGCCCGGCCACCGCCGCCCGGTCCGGGTCTCCGTTGCCAAAAGTAACCTCGGTGAGCAGAACGTTGGGATTAACATGGGGCCAAGCCTCGCTCAAACCTTTGCCCGTATCCCCGGTGTAAAACAACCTAGTGTCGCCGGATATTATCTGGAAACCCGCCGCCGGAACAGCATGATACACCGGCACTGCCATTGCCTTGTAGCCCAAGACATCAAATTCTTTGAAAAACTCCACGGTGTGCATGCGGAATACCGGTGTTTCGGGACTAGGGAATTCCAGGAAATTCGGGTACAAGGTTCCATCCAAGAGTTTCTCTGAAACGAACTTCACCGTGTCTTCGATGGCGTAAACGTCAACTGTCTTCCCGCTGTTAAGCAGGCTGATCCCCAAAGGTAGCAGGTCGCGTACATGGTCAAAATGGCGGTGGGAAAGAATAACGGCGCGGATGCCCGCTTGCTCTTCGAAACTCAGCGACCTGGTAAGCCCCCCGGCGTCTAGGACCAACACCTTGTCGATGAGGTGAGACTCCAAACGGGTGGTCTTGCTCTCCGCGTTGTGAGCGCCTAAGATTCGCAGCTCCATGAATCACTCCCAAGTGTTGATCCAATCAGGCCAGTTACTGGAACGGGGCCGCTGGTTCGATAGGGCGATTTGCCAACTCACAATGGCAGAGGCACATAATACCTGCCGTACCTCAGGGTGACAAGGAACGCCCGCCTCTCCAACGGCAAAACCCAGGGGTATGGGTTACCGACTCTTAAGTAAAACCAACGGCTATATTGACAAGGCCGAAGCCAGAATTTATGGTAGCCTCGTCCTCCCAGTATATAGTAACGTAACGATAATCACTTTCGGCTTTCAGTAACTTAGGTGACACCGTTTCAGATATCTGACCACAACACAGCGCTGACCCACCCGAGAGACCCCAGCGTCTCAGTGAGAAGGAGATAGATCCGATGGCTAAGCAAGCTAAACCTACTCTCCCCAGCGGACTCGATAGAGGGGATCTGACCTACGCCTTCACCAGTTCGCCAACCACCGCGCACTTGGCCTCGGAATTAACTTCCAGGGACGGGATAAGGCCCATCGCCTACAAGTGGGCGGACCAGAGCCAAGAGGTTCAAGACCTAATCACCAAAGTTTGGAAGCTGGAAGAGTTGTCCTCGGACGATCTCGACAAGCTCCCCTACGAAGAGTACTCCCGCTACCTCTTCGACCCCCGCCGCCGATTCGACAAACCGGAAGCCCTGGACGGGATACGCGTCCTGGAAGTTTGCCGTCCCGACTGGTCGGTCTTCGGACTTCAGTTCTGCGGCTCGCTTCTTGCCGAGCACGGCGCCGAGGTCATTAAAATCGAAGACCCAGCCAAGGGCGACGCGATGCGGTGGGCAGGACCGCCGCCGGATCAAGGCGGTGCTATGAAAGCTGAGGGGGAAAACTGGCCGCCCCACGGTACTTCGTTGGCCGGCTTCTGCGAGAACCGCAACAAATACTCGGTCACCTTGGACATCACAAGCCCCCAAGGCCGGGAGATGTTCAAGGACCTAGCCCGCAACGTGGACGTTGTCATAGAGAACTACGACCCCGGTTTCCTGGACTCTCTGGGCATCGGCTACCGGCAACTCCGCAAGATCAACCCCCGATTGGTATATTGCGGCATCACCGGCTTCGGCCAGTTTGGCGAAGAGTCGGAAAGGAAGGGCTTCGAAACCGCTACTCAAGCCATGAGTACCCTTTCTTCGTTCACCGGCGCCATCCGCTACGACGCCGACTCGGCCGAAGAGGCCCAAGAGGGCTCCACTCCCACGCGCGTAGGCTGGCCCATCGGAGCGATCTCCGGAGGGCTGGGGGGCGCCATCGCCATCTGCGGCGCTTTGTTATACCGGAAACGCAAATCTGGCAAAGGCCAGATGATCGACGTGTCGTCATACGGTCTAATGATGCGGTCTTCCGATTGCAGCTTCTCCTGGTACAGCTCAACCAAGGAGATCCGCGGACCGTACGGTAACTGGGACATGTCCTTGTGTCCCTACGGCCTGCACCGAACCAAGGACGACCGCTACGTCGTTGTCGCCGGCGTCGGGCGGCTTTGGTGGGCCATCTGCGACGCCATCGGCACCGAAAACAGCGATATCCTGAAAAACGCCTTTGCCGAAAACAGCATCCGCATCCTCTGGACCCCCCAGCAGCAGATCAACGAAGAGATCGACCAGTGGACGGCCCAGCTCACCGCCCGGGAACTGGACCAGATCGGGATCGACGGAGGGTTTGCGGCCGGCGCCGCCCAAAACATCGCTGAGATCTGCGCCAGCCCCCACTTCGTGGACCGGGCTAGCATCCTTGAGGTGGAAGACCCACTGTACGGCAAAGTCCTGATCCAAGGCACACGGCCTAGCTTCAGCGGCTCTCCGGGACGCATCAAGTGGGTGTCCAGGCCCATGGGCTGGGACAACGAAACTATCCTGAAACGCTATTGCGGCCTATCGCGGGACGACCTGGCGCGGCTGGAAAAGGACGGCATCGTCAGCCATAAGGGTGGTTCGCCTAACCTGATCACATTGCAGAGAACCCCGGTGTCTAGCAACGGTCACCACGTCAGTTCGGACCAGTCCCTGGTGGCCCGGGCCAGAAACGGCGAGGAATTGACCGAGGCCGAAGAGGATTCCCTTTCTTACGATGATTTCTGCCGCTACATCTACGACCAGAAGACCGTCAGCAAGAAACCCAAGATGCTGGACGGCATGCGCCTTATTGACTTCACCACCATGATCCTGGGCCCCTTCCAGTGCGCCATGCTGGGTGAATTGGGCATGGAAATCATCAAGCTCGAGTTTCCCGGCCGCGGCGACGCCATGCGCTACTCCGGACCACCCGAGGACCAAGGGGGGTTCCTACGATGGACCGAGGAAGCCAGCGGCACGAAAGCCGAAGGCATCCTGGGAGAAGGCGTGACCGAAGAGGTCTTGCCCTCCACCGGCTCCGGCCTGGGATGGCTGGATTGCGCCCGGAATAAGATTCACGTGTCCCTGGATGTCCACCCCGGACCGGGCGCGGATATTCTGAAGAACCTGGTAAAGAAATCCGACGTTCTGGTGGAAAACGTCCGAGGCGGTACCATGGATGCCTGGGGCATCGGCTACCGGCAACTGTCCAAGATCAATCCAAAATTGATCTACGCCGCATCCAACGGGCCGGGGCAATGGGGCCGCGACGACCTGCCCCGCGCCTCCTACGACATCCTAGCCCAGGCAATGGGCGGAAGTGTCTACATAACCGGCCACCCCGACGGCGAGCAATTGAAAGTCCCCATATGGGTCGCCGACTATTTTGGCGGCGCCACGGCGACGTTGGGAATACTGATTTCCCTACTGTTCCGGGAAAAGAGTGGTGAGGGCCAGATGGTGGAGAACTCCCAGTTGGAAGCCATCACCCGGTTCCTTGGCCCCGGAATCACCTGGTACGGCAAGACCGGCAACATCCAAGAACGGTATGGCAACCGGCACCTCTGGGT
>JAKUQE010000155.1 GCA_022450395.1 Dehalococcoidia bacterium
CGGCCAACTCCGGGGCGGGGCGGGTTTTGCCAACTCCCGGCTCGCCGGCAAGCATGACCAGCCGTCCCCGGCCCGCCAGGGCATCATCCAGGGCCGCTCTAAGCTCGGCCATCTCCCGCTGGCGGCCAACAAACACATGGCCAATGTCCCGAGTGGGTTGGGATTCTACCATGCAACTACTACCGGAAGTTAGTTGATTTGCAGACCTGGGTAGCCAACATGAGGGAATGTTACGTCGAGGGAGATGGCTTGTCGACCGGTCCCATACAGCCGCCGCAAAGCATAATGGGCAATGCGCTGCTCCACAGTGGGAGTCCTAACCCGTGTAGCCACGAAACGTATAAAATGCACGAAAAGCACTTGGTTTTAAGATGTCTGGTTAGCCGTCTTTGACCATATGTGCAGACGCAGTTGCCGGCGCCAAGCTTTTCACGTGAGCCTGTAGATGGGCCGAGGTTCCCTGCTACCTTTCTCCGGTAAGCTTGACCAAGCTCACCGACGCCGTCGCTCCCTGAACCTCCAGCAATCCCACGGTCCCTAGGCTGCCGGGCGGGTGGCGGCGGCCTGGATAGGTGGGGCTGCCTGGATTCACCAGGAGCACTCCGTCACGAAGGCAGATCAGTTCTTCGTGGGTGTCTCCGAAGATCACCACATCGACCGGTTGCTGGAATTTTCGCGTCAAAAGGTCCCTGCCCGAGCCGGGAGGGAAGCGGAGATAATCGCCGTTGGCTCCGGTCCCGACGTGGGGGCCGGGCCACTGGATATCGTGAATCATGCCGATGGCTATATCTTCAGCTTGAACCACCCGGGTTGTCCGGGCCAGACGGTCTCCGGGTTCGATGGGGTCTTCGTAACCTCGCACCGCCAGCACCGGCGCCACGCTTTCCAGGACGTCCAGAACGCCCAGGCACTCCAAGTCACCGCAGTGGAGTATCAGGTCTACACCCTCAAAGGCTTGCAGAACTTGAGAAGGGAGGTCTTTGCCGGAGCCGGCGGAGTGGGTATCGGAGATGAGGCCGATCTTCATGTACTTGGAGCCAGCGCTTCCAGGGTGCGCTGAATCGCGGCCGTTGACGCGCCGTGGGGAAAAGCGACCACTGGCATGTCCGCGCCGCTGCTCCGGAACCGGTCGAGTTTGGCCCGGCAGGACTCGGCATCCCCGATAACGGTGATGTTTTCCAGCATGTCCTCGGATACGGCGGCGGTGGCTTTGGGCCGGTCTCCGGCCGTCCAGGCCTCACGCACGGCGCCGGCTTCGTCCTGAAAGCCGGAGCGGCAGAACAAGTTGTAATAGTATTGCCCCATGCCACCGATGTAGTAAGCCATGTGCGCGCGGACCTGCTGTTTGGTTTCCTCCAGTTCGTCAGAGTCAGCGGCCACGTGGCAGATGATTTGCGGCGCCACCGTGATCTGGGAGATGTCCCGCCCCGACCGGCTGGCGGCTTCCCCTATCTCGGCTTTGAGTTCGGGTAGACGTTGGTGGGGGAGCCAGATGGGCAACCATCCGTCGCAAAGCTGTCCGGTTAGTTCTAGGTTTCTCGGCCCCAAACTTGCCAGATAGATGGGGATGTTTTCTTGTAAGGGAAGCGAGCCCAGGCGGAAGCGGCCCAGACGGAAGAATTGACCTTCGTGGTTCAACGGCTGGCCAGCCAGGGCTTTGCGGATGATCTCGATGTACTCCCGGGTCCGGGCCACCGGCTTTTCGAAGCTTTGACCATGCCATTGCTCAATGAGCAGGCGTCCGCTGGAGCCTAGCCCCAGGGTAGCCCTTCCCTTGGATATCTGGTCCAGTGAGGCGATGGTTTGGGCGATGAGCGCAGGACTGCGACTGAAAACAGGTACTATGCCCGTGCCCACGCGCAATGACTGGGTATGGCAGGCAATCATTGTGAGGATGGTGAAGGCGTCGCGCCCCCATGACTCGCCGGTGAAGAAAGTGTGGTAGCCCAACCGGTCCGCCAGTTGGGCAATAGCTATCAGGTCGTCGTCGGGGATGTCCTGGCGGCTGCTAAGGGTTAGCGCGGTGGCACTCATCCCTAGTTGCGGCTCTCCCACAGAGTGAAGTAATCGGGCGAGTCCCCGCGAAGAGCGTCGCTGAGGTCGTGCATGGTTTCTTGATGCAACACCCGTTTTTCCTCAGAGACCAAACGTGAGATCGTCTCTTCCCAATCCTCCAACGCCCCTTCGCCGATAAAGGGTTTCAACAGTTCTCGCAGGCCGTCCAAAACCTGGTCGGCGCGGGAGGTCAGTGCGCCGCCGCTGATGACGAAGACAACCACGTTGGGTATCTCCTCCTCGTCCCCTAATTGGATGTCCAGCTTGTCCAGAATGAAAATCATGGCGGTTTCCCGCATGACCTCTTCAAGCCGCAGGGGCAGATTGATGAAGTGGCTGAAGGGGAAGGCGGTTTCTTCGCGGAGCACTTCGGAGAATTCGGCCTCGACGCTTTTGAAAAACTCCTCGACGAAAACGTCGCCAGTGTTCATCAACAGGACGCGTTTGGGGTCCTCCCGCAAATCAACAACCAAGAATTCCTTGAGGTGTGGGAATATGCAGAGCTGGATGTCCGGACGTTGGCCATCCGGAAGCTGTGAATTGAACAACTCATCCATTGGGAGGAGTTCTCCTTGTGGAATGGGCCCGTTGGACCAACGGTTCCCTGCTTTACTACTTTACCCCGCAATGGGCTAGTTATCCAGTCCGGCCGGTACCGGGCTGACTTGCCGGTCGCTGGCCTACAGCAGATCGGCGATGTCCTGGAATTGGCGGTGTAGCCAGTTGGTAATGTCTTCCCGGCGGATGGACTCGCCTAGCAAGGAGGCACGCTGTTCCCGTTCTTCGGGGCTCATGGTGATGGCTTGGTACATCGCCTTCATCGTTCCTTCGATGTCGGTGGGCGAAACAGTCAGTACGCCTTCTGCCAATTGATGGTGAACTCCGCTGGTGGCGGACACGATCAGCACCCCGTTCCTCTCGTTAACCACCGGACCTTCCTTGGCTACCAGGTTCATCCCTTCCATGATGGTGTTGACCAGCAGGGCGTCGTATAGCTTCATTCCGGCGATGGCTTGGGTGTAGTTATTTTCGATAAATGTCTGAATGGGCTGCCAATCTTCGGTGCCTAGGGAGCGATTTATCTGTTGAACCACTTGCTGAATCTCGTCCATGTACCGCTGATACTGGCGGATGTGGGTCCGGGACGGCACCAGGAAAGCCAGGAAGGTTACCTTGCCCTTCAGTTCGGGATGGCGGTTCAGCATCAACTCGTAGGCTTTGAACCCCCGGACGATATTCTTGTTAGGCTCGGCACGGTCGATGCGCACGATGGTTTTTTCGCTGCACAGAGGCAACAACTTTGCCTCTGATTCCAGGGCGCGGGGAGAGTTGGCGATGCGCTGGACTTCGCCCACGTTGATGGATATGGGGTACACCTTCACTTCCGTTCGGTTGCCCTTCCATCCCACCGTAAAGTTATGGTGGTCAATCTCAGCGCCGGGTAGGAATTCTTCGGCAGTGTCAAGGAAACTGCGGCGATCCTGGGGCGTCTGAAACCCCAGAATGTTCGTGTGGCAAAGGGCGGAGCAGATCCGATGGGTGATGTAGTGGGGAATCATCTGCCAGTACCGCGGTGTCGGCCAGGGGATGTGAACGAAGTGCTGGATGATCGCTTCGGGAATCTCCTGCCGCACGAACTCGGGCATCAGATATAGGTGGTAGTCGTGTCCGATCACGATGGGGGGTGTTCCGTTACGCCGGGCGTCTTCAACTATTACTTTGGCAAAGGCCTGGTTGACCGGGATGTACCCCGTCTCCCAAGCGTCATGGACCGAGGCGTCTACGTTGGGGTTATAAGGCGGGTTCCACATGTAGTGCTGCAAGAACCACAGCAAGGGGTTGCAGAATACGTTGTAAAATTTGTGGTAGACGCGCCGGGGCGTAACTACGTAGCGAAGGTTGACCTTGTGACCCGGAAGGGGCGATTTCAGACGAGGCGCCAATCCGTTGTTGGCGATGGCCCGGTCGCCTTCCCCCATGGCGCTGGCCACCCAGGTAAACTCGGAGGATTGGATCAGGAAGTTGAATGCGGTGACCACGCTGCCGCTGCCACGACGCCCCTCGGGGCGGCCTTCCGGAGTCATCTGGTGTTCCACGGGTCCGCGGTTGCTCGCCAGAAGCAGGGGCCGTTGCGAAAGCACCCTTTCGCAAAGCTCTTGGAGCTCTGCCATGTTGCCGTCCTGGCTGGGCGCCTCCCCTTTCCCGTCAACCACCTTAAGCTCCCTATCCTCCGGAGTCATGGCCGAATCAGCGACAAATGGTCACAACGTGTGGTAATTGAGGATGATAAAGGAACGTGTATAGCCCCTGAATAGGGAAACATTTCGTCCAGGCGTTGTCAAGGTTGATCGGGCTCATCACCCGGCCCTAGGCCGGCCAGTCTGGAGATCGCCGAGGTCACTTGCCCTAGGCCGTCGACGGTGGCGTCCGGCTGGGTGTCTGGATCGGCGGGGTCTTCATTCTCGTAAAAACCGGTTATCCAGACCGTCTTCAACCCACAGCGATTTGCTCCTACGACGTCGTTCTTGACGTGATCCCCCACGTGAACGGTCTGGGCCGGCGTGGCGCCCATCGCGTTGAGCGTCATCAGGAATATCTCGCCGGACGGTTTGGATACCTTGACTTCGTCGGAGAAAGTGAGCACATCGAAGTAGCTCAGCAGACCTTTCTGATCTAGGTACTTTCGAAAGGTTTCTCCCGGGGTCATACCGGTGTTCGATATAAGTCCGATACTAAGACCCATGGCCTTAACGTCCTGAAGCACCGCTTGGGCATCGGCGTGGGGGACCGGAGGGTGAACGAAAAATGAATCGGCGTAGGGCCGGACGATCTCTTGAATGGTTTGCTCATCCAACCGGTCGACTAGGCCGTCGTCAATGTTGTCGATGAAAATTTCCACCTGTTCTCGAAAGCTAACGTCAAGAGACTGTTCCCGGATGCGGCGGCACTCCTGATAGCAGGCGCGGTAGGCTTCCCGGATGTGCTCCAGATCGTAAGACTCTCCGAAACGCGCCAAGGCAGTCTGGGCGCCTTCCAACCGGATCTGGGCCCGAGCCCGGCCCAATTCCCGATTGTCCAGCAGCAACGTTTGCCACAGGTCAAAGGTTACAGCGGTTATTTTTGGCAATTCGGGGTGTTCCTCTCACTGGTGGGTTTTTTGCCACAGAGACACGGAGAGCACAGAGTTATTGGATAATGGCCCCTCAACCCTCAGATCGGTAAATAATAATCTCCGTGTTCTCTGTGTCTCTGTGGCGCTATAAACGGCCGATTAGATCGGCGGGCGGCGCTTGTGCCAGTCGGTGGCTTGTTCGTAGGCGTGGGCCGCGCGCAGGACCGTAAGTTCATCGAAGGGACGGCCCGCCAGTTGTAGGCTTATTGGCATACCCGATTGGGAAAAACCGCAGGGGATCGCGATGGCTGGGAACCCGGTTAGGTTGTAGGGGCGGCTGTATTGGGTCAGCGCCGCGGTGGTCCCCATCTCATGCTCCCCCACCTGTATTCTTTCGGCCAGCAGTTGGGGCGCCGTCACCGGCTCGGTGGGACCGGCCAGCAGGTCCACGTCGTCTAGTAGACGGCGCGCTTGCCGGTTGAATATCGTCCGTCCTTGCTGGGCCCGGAGGTAGTCGGCGGCGGTGATAAATAGACCGGCTTCCAGGCGCAGACGGATCGGCGGGTACAGCTTATCGCCGTCACGGCCCAGTAAGTCTTGGTGGTAGGCGGATGCCTCGGCCATGAGAATAGCCGTGGAGATGGCCTGGGTGTCCTTGTACATCGGCAGATCCACCACGGTTACCACCGCGCCCAGGGATTCCAGAAGGTCGAGGGCGTCGCGGACGGACACGGAGACTTCTGGGTCGAGGGGCGCGTCGAAGTACTCCTTGGGAATCCCGATACGCAGGCCCCGCACGTCATTGGTCAGGGCCGACGTGTAATCAGGTATGTCCACCTGGGCTGAAGCGACGTCTTTAGGGTCATACCCGGCGATGACGTTCATGGCGAGGGCTGCGTCCTCCACCGTGCGGACCATGGGTCCGGGGTGGTCCAGGCTCCAGGAAAGGGGTGTAAGTCCGTAGCGGCTGACCAATCCGTAGGTGGGTTTCAGTCCGACGATGCCACAGAGCGCGGCGGGTATCCTTATCGAACCTCCGGTGTCGCTACCGGTGGTGATGGTGCACTGGCCGGCCGCCGTGGCTGAGCCGGAGCCGCCGCTGGAGCCGCCGGTTACTTTTTCCGGGTCCCAGGGGTTGTGCATGTGACCGTAGTCCGGGTTCTCCCCGGTGGGGCCGTAAGCGAACTGGTGCATGTTCAGCTTGCCCAGCAGGATGGCCCCCGCGTCCCGGAACCGGGCCGCGACGGTGCAATCCTCTTCTGGAATAAAGTTGTCGAACAAGCGTGAACCGGACGTGGTGCGGACCCCGCCGGTGTTGTACAGGTCTTTCAGCGCAACAGGAATGCCATGTAAAGGTCCCCGGTAGTTGCCCTTCTGAATGTCTGCCTCAGCCTGCCGGGCGGCCGCCCGAGACTGGTCGGCCAGGAGTGTGATGAATGAGTTCAGGACCGGTTCGGTCGCCTCGATGCGGGCCAAATGAGCGTCGATTATCTCAACCGGAGACAATTCTTTATTCTTGATCAGGGGGGCGAGCTCCCCGGCGCTGGCATAACAGATATCTATGGCGTCCATCGTTTCAGTCCTCGCATCAGTCAAATTCAAGATTTGGTTCAGACCCGCCCGTGTCGAATCGATTCGTCCTTAACTGTGAGTGAAAAAGGTTGCGTCTAGCGGGGAAGGATGGGGAATCTCTATCGGATCTTGTGCCGATGTGATAGCGTCACGGCTAAACCGAAGTAGTCGGCCCGCACGTTATCAGGTGTACACTCGATCGGTTCTAGTTGGGGAGATCTCACCCGGCTAATCCCGGGGTGGCAAGAAGGCCATGTCCGGTTCAAATCCGTCCACACTGTAATCGTGGAGGGACTTTAAGCTATCCAGAACGACCTGTGTGTAGCTGAAGAGCTCGTCCATGTGGGGGCTTTGGACGTCCAGGCCGGCTTCTTGGGCCAGATGTAGAAACGCCTGGCGGTTAAAGGTTGGTTCCGTTGCCATTTCGTAGATTCTCCCAAGTCTGGATTGGTGGATATTATCCTCTCCGGAGAGCCATCTGGCAATCGTGATTGGCGCTCGAGTAGGACCTGTCCAGGAGGAATCAGGATTTGGCGCGGCGGGCCGGTCGGCTCGTCGTACGAATTCGTATAAGCAGTACAAAATTTCCTACGCCTTTGAGCGTCAGTGGATATACCCGTATTGGTATACTCAATCAGATGAAAGGCGGGACGGCCTCGCTTTTGACCTTCAAAAATTGATCGTAACGCTTCGGAGAATCGCTGTTGAATTGCAATGTCTGCGGCTTTGTGGGAAGGGATGGCGACGCTTTCTGCTCTAGCTGCGGCAATCCCTTGGCCGTACCGGAGACGGACGTCGTCGAACAGATCGAAACGGCGCCCGGAACGGTCACTTGGCGGGGCCGGGAAGTTGCCGTCGGTATCCTGCTGATCCTGTTCTGCGTGATCCCGGTGACGGGTATCGCGATCCTCTTGGGAAAGTTTGCGGGTCGGTTCGAGCAGGCCATCGGAGCATGGGAAAGCAGCCATCTTATGGGGCTGGCGATTCTCATTATAGTGTGGCGCTTGGGCCTTCGTCCGCGCCGCCTATCCATCTCGTCACTGGGTCTTCGACCGCCCACCACTTCGGTCCGCTTATCCGGGCTGTTGGCGGTGGCGGCGTTGGGCGCCAGTCTGCTGGCAACTTTTCTTTACGCCACTTTGGTTGACTATCTGGGGTGGCAAATATTGGCTCCTCCGGACATTTCCGACGGCATTGTTTTCCCCGGTGTGGCATCCCT
>JAKUQE010000156.1 GCA_022450395.1 Dehalococcoidia bacterium
GAGTCTGAGCTCGTTGGAGCTCCGTTGGGAGCCGGGGCGGCGTTGGGTCATCGCCTCCCTCGTTTTGGGACTCCAGTTCCCCGATCGCCGTGTCTGTTCGAGCCAGCAGTCGTTCAAGCCCTGCCGCATCGTAGGTCTGATCTCCTGCCGCGTTGGCTGCCACCTTTGTACAGTCCAGTGACTGCACCGCTAGGTCCACAAGCCCGATTTCTACCGCCGTCCGGACCGTATGCTTTAGCAAGCTCCGCATGGCGGACCGGTGGGCCTGGTAAAACCGCCACAGCGTATTGTGATCGGGATGCTGCCATCCTGTCAGCCACAGGTATGGGATCTGATCTCGGCAGGCCGCTTCCAGCTTACGGGATGACCGCACTCCGGTCATGAATCCGTACAGCCACACGCTCAGAAGTGCGCGGGGATGATAAGCTGGGGCACCTAGAGGGTCTCCATCTAGGTCGATCTCCATTCCCGCCCAGGCGTCGCGGTCCAGTTCATCCACAAAGGCAGCAACGAAGCGAGACGGGTGATCCTTTGGAAGGAGATCATCAAGGGTTGGGGGAAGCAGCCAGGCTTGTTCACGATTTACTGGTCGTAGCGGCATGCACGGCCTCCTCGTTGGGAGTTCCTTACTATTCTAGCCGCTATGACTCGTCCTAGCGTGGCTTTTTGAGACAGGCTCGAGGGTTAAGCTCCATTTTGTTATTGGAATCCCAGCCGGAAATACGGGGAAGGGTAATGGGAGCGCAAGGAACGGTTAACGGCCTGGGACACTTGATCGGCGGGTCTGAGATTGGGGCTATCGCCAGCGCCATGGGCATTGGCCTGGCCATCGGGATAAACGCTGGAGCCGGGCTTGTGTTGATCTTGATGGTAATCATCCTAACGCCCCTCGTGCGACGGCCGGTTAGGATGAGTCTTGATGAAGCCGCCGATGCAACTGATGCACCGGCATCAGCCTCCTTACCGAAGACGGGTAGCAAGGATTAGGTATCCGAACAGAAGCCATCGCCCGGTCCCCTAGACCTCTCCCGGTGGCGTCTTCATTAACATAGATCGTGTATTGATCGGGGAGGAATCAGGGCAACGGCTCCAATTCCTCCTCAGCGAACAGCAGACCCGCGATCTTTTCTTGATCGTCTAGGCCATTTGGTTCCAAGAGATAAAGTTCTGGGTTGATGTCGCCCACCGTTTATTCTCGCTAAAGAAGGAAAATGTCGAGTCTATTCGACAACGTTCGATCTCCTTTATTGTTCGCTGCTTATTCTCGGCGAACCCGGGAATCTCGTTACGAGCCTTAGGTAGCTTGGAGAACGGCCTTCGAGAGCCTGTAGGTACCATTGGCTTCGAATATCGGACGCGGGTCTGAGTAAAGTATCTGAGGCCATAACGCCGGTCTTCAATAGAATAGACGATTATCGCCCTTATCTCTTTAGCCAACTCCCAATTGTCGTCGACGTCCAGCGATGATCACCTGGATGTTAGCCGGTGGGAACTTTGGCGCTGGTGGCAGGTCTGTACGTTCGTCCAAGAACAATCGTCTTGAACCGTGGGGAGATTGCCCCTTTGGTGGGTGTGGCGCTCTTCGACCGGGGCAGCGGAATCCTAGGGGAAAGACGCAAGGTGTGAGGAGGGACTGGCCAGGTGCGAAAGCTGCCCTTTACATGGCGGCATTGATCGCCACCCGATACAATACGGTGATCCGGGACTTCTACCACGTCTATGGGGGCTAGCAAGCCCAAGAAAGCAGCGCTCACCACTCGCATGCGGAACATGCTGACTGTGCTCAATGTGACGGTCGAGTGGCCTCGTCATTGGAAGCCTATTGGCTAGAACTCTTGACCTTTAATACAATTGCTGAACCGGTCGAAGCACCTATCCAGACAGCATCAAGAATTCGCTAGAGAGGTGACACCAGCGTGTTTATAAAAGTCGAACCCGCTGACTTCTTCATGTTCCGGGTCATCATGACTTTTGACCTGGAATACCCAGACTCCGAGGATCAGGACGTCCGCGACTACCTGACGGAGCACGAACTGGAGCCTAGGTACCTGAGTCAGGGCGAGTTTGAAGAACGACAGTGCGAGTTCATGCAGTTCGGCGGCTGCTACCTGGGCCGTCACTTGGAAAGCATCTCCCAGATACAACGAGTCGCCGTGGAGATCGAACTGCTCACCGCGGAGATCCGTGTCCACCTAGACGTCTCACCCGATACCGCCACACCACTCGCTGAAGGCCAGCAAGCTGCCATCGCTCGACTGGTAAAAGACTTCCACCAGGATTCATCCTTCCAAACCAACGAGAACGGCGAACTGATCGTTGTACTTGACGGTGACGCGGTCCGGGCAGCGGCCAGCCGTCTGGCGACGGCCCCTTTGGACAACTAAGTTCCGGAAGCCCCGTAGTCGCTCCAGGGCTTGACTCTGTGCCCTCAAGCCATTCGCGAACTACCGGAGACTGTTGGAAGTTGAGGGTATCGAGGGGCCTTCGGGATGACAGTCATCGGAAGCGAGTCTCAGGTGGAGCACGAGTTGCGCGATTTCGCCAGCGCCGGAGCCACCGACTTCGTGGCATCATTCTTCCGGTGTCTCGCAAACCGAATGCATGGGGGGCCGCAAAATGTAGTCTCTGCGGAGTATGGTGGGTAGGGTTTAATCAACTCCCTGCGGGAAATATCCTGCGGGCGTAGTATCAAGAAACTTGAGGAGGCCGTTATGCCCATTGAACAAATCTCACCAGCGTTAGCGTCCATCGTTTCCCAGGACCAACCCATTGAAGAGCTGGCCGCCGGCTTCGGCAACGACAACGGCCCTGCAGAAGGTCCCCTTTGGTGGAAGGAGGGAGGGTACCTTCTTTTTAGTGACATCGGCAACAACCGGAGGATGAAGTGGGAGCTTGACAGCGGAGCAACGGTTTTTCAGGAGCCGACCAACTTTGCCAACGGCCTCACCCGAGACGTTCAAGGGCGGTTAATAGCTTGTGACCGGACTCCCCGGGTTGTCCGGACGGAACCCGACGGCAGTCTTACGGTCGTAGCCAACAATTATCAGGGCAAAAGATTAAATCGCCCCAACGACGTAGTGGTAAAATCCGACGGCAGCATCTATTTCACCGACCCCGGCGCCCCAGCTCCGGGTATGGCGCTGGACTTCGCGGGAGTTTACCGAGTCTCTGCGGACTTGGGCACCCTCACTCTCTTGGTCCGGGATTTCGTTCTTCCCAACGGTTTGGCTTTTTCTCCGGATGAGAGCATTCTGTACATCAACGACTCTCGCCGTGGTCACATCCGCGCTTTCGATATGCAGCCCAATGGCACCTTGGCCTTAGCCACCGACCGCGTCTTCTGCGACCTGACCGGGGAAAGGCCAGGAGTTCCCGACGGTATGAAGGTGGACGTGGAAGGCAACGTGTATTGCGGAGGTTCGGGTGGATTGTGGGTATTGGACTCCTCAGGCAACCACCTGGGGACCATCGTCCACGGCGCCCCGGCCACGACCAATCTCGCCTTTGGTGGTGAGGATTGGAAAACGCTGTTTTTCACAACTCGCAACACGCTGGGTCGGGTTCGGACCAACATTCCTGGAGTGCCGGTCCCGGCGCAGGCCTAGGGTCCCCCTCGGCGAGCCAGGCCGGTTTATGACTTCAAGAGTAATGGGCAATTCAGCCAAAATTTAGGAGCAAAAGAGCGATGAGCGAACAGGGGAAGGTCGCCATCATAACTGGGGCGGGGACCGGGATTGGTAACAGGACCGCGCTGGCTCTATTGGAGGAAGGATACTCCGTAACCCTAGCCGGTCGGCGGGTGGGGCCCCTGGAGGCGACCGCAGCAGAAGCTGGCACGGAAGCCTCGCGGGTGCTGGTGGTGCCGACCGACGTGGGCGACCCCGGCGCCGTGCAAGCTCTGTTTGCCAGGACCAAGCAGCGGTTCGGCCGCCTCGACCTTCTGTTTAACAACGCCGGGACCACCGCACCTCCGGTGCCTCTGGAAGACCTAACCTACGAGCAATGGAAATCGGTGGTGGACGTGAACCTGACCGGAGCGTTCTTGTGCACTCAGGAGGCTTTCCGAATCATGAAGAGCCAGGACCCCATGGGTGGACGGATCATCAATAACGGTTCTATATCGGCCTATGTGCCAAGGCCCAACTCCGCTCCATATTCGGCCACCAAGCACGCCATCGCCGGGCTTACCAAATCCACGTCTCTCGACGGTCGCAAATACGACATCGCTTGCGGCCAAATCGACATCGGCAACGCTGAAACCGGGATGGCTGAGGTCTTCAAAACGGGCGTTCCCCAGGCCAATGGGACCATAGCACCTGAGCCCACCTTCGACCCGGAACATGTGGCCCAAGCAGTGGTGTACATGGCCAGTCTGCCTTTGGACACAAACGTTCAGGTCATGACCGTCATGGCCACCAAGATGCCCTACATCGGGCGAGGATAGATCGAAGACGAATTCCTACGGGGGTGAGATATGCCTGAACCCGAGACCATCAAGATTGAAACCGATGTGGCCGTCATCATGAGGGATGGCGTCACCCTTCATGCCGACGTCTATCGTCCTGACGGCCCAGGACCCTTTCCCGTTATCCTGGAGCGCACACCTTATGACAAAAGCACTCCCGGGACCATGATAATGCTGGACCCGATAAAGGCCGCGAAACGGGGCTACGCCATGGTCATCCAGGACACAAGGGGCCGTTATACCTCAGAGGGCGAGTTTTACTGCTTCCGGGACGACATCAACGACGGCTACGACACCGTGGAGTGGGCGGCCTCCCAGTCTTGGTCCACAGGCAAGGTTGGGATGTGCGGCACGTCTTATGTGGGTGCCACCCAATGGCTTAGCGCCATATCTCAACCGCCTCACTTGGCGGCCATCGCACCGAACGTCACTGCTTCCAACTACCACGAGGGCTGGACCTATCAGGGCGGCGCCTTTGAGCTGGGATTCAACGTTTCTTGGACCATGCTGCAACTAACCCTGGCCAACTTCAAGAACATCGCCTCGGGGAAAAGCGTGCCCCCGGAAAGCCGGGACAAACTTGTTCGCGCCGTCGACTCTATGCAAGAATCCTTCCGGGCATCTCCGGTTAGCGAGTTTCCTTTCTTGAAGGGCGGACTGGCAGAATATTTTTATGACTGGGCCGCCCACCCGGATTACGACGATTACTGGAAGGAGCTGTGCATTGAGGATCACCACTCGCGTGTTACTGCCCCAGCCCTAAATATCGGGGGATGGTACGACATCTTTTTGGGTGGCACCTTGCGCAACTACATGGGTATGGGGAAAAACGGAGGGTCCGAGGAAGCCCGGAATGGCCAAAAGCTGATCATTGGCCCGTGGCAACACGGCGCCAGGGGCACCAGTCTGGTGGGTACCCATTACTTCGGTCTGGCGGCCGACGCCGCGGCCTTGGACTTGGACGGAATCCACTTTAGGTGGTACGACCACTGGCTGAAGGGCGAGAACAACGGAATCTTGGACGAACCGCCGGTGCGCATCTTCGTGATGGGCGATAACGTGTGGCGGGACGAGCAAGAGTGGCCCTTGGCCCGTGCTCAGGCCACCAACTATTATTTTCACAGCCAGGGCAAGGCTAACTCTCTAAAAGGAAACGGCGGTTTAAGCACGGAAACTCCCGCCAATGAGCCACCGGACGTGTTCCTCTACAATCCAGAGGACCCGGTGCCCACCAGGGGCGGTGCTCTCTGCTGCAATCCCTACTTTGCCGCCAACGGTGCCTACGAGCAGAGTGCCATCGAAGCCAGGGAAGATGTTCTGGTGTACTCCACGCCGCCGCTGCAACGGGAGGTGGAGGTTACCGGTCCCGTAACGGTCACGTTGTTTGCCGTCACCTCGGCCAAAGACACCGATTTCACGGCGAAACTGGTGGACGTTTGCGAGGACGGTTGCGCCCGGAACCTGACCGACGGCATTATTCGCGCCCGTTACCGGGATTCCATGTCATCACCAACTTTACTGGAGCCCGGCGAGGTCTACGAATACACCATCGACCTTTGGGCTACCAGCAATGTGTTCAAAGCGGGACATCGGATTCGCGTGGAAGTCTCCAGCAGTAATTTCCCGCGTTTCGACCGTAACACCAACACTGGCAACACAATTGCTGAGGACACGGAGTTCAAGCCCGCGATGCAGACGGTGCTGCACACTTCCCAGCACCCATCCCACATAACGCTGCCCATCGTGCCCCTTTCATCAGCCACGTAGACGTTGCCATGTGCCGTTTGCGAGCTCCAACGAAATTTTAACCATGCTCCGTTACCCTACCAGGGGTAGCCCTTCGTCGCTGCGCACCTCGTTGATTATTTGCAGCACCCGTGTGGGGAAAGGCGGGTACTCCAGCTCGAACTCTCCCAACAGACGGCTGTTGTCCACCAGGAAATTCCCCGAATCTTCGCGCCCGCCGTCGCTGTCGAAAGTGATCTGGGCATCGGGAAGGAATCCTCTAACTATGTCGGCCAAGTCCCCCATGCTGATGGGGGTGCCGCCGGTGTTGTATAAGGGATAGTGGCTTGAATCGGCCAGCGTGACCCGAACGAAGGCCTCGGCCACATCATCCACATGCACCGGCAGCCGCATGATGTCTTTCCTGGGGAAGTTTACGGGCTGGCCCATTGCGGGCAGGACAATGCACTGCACATGGTCGGTGGAACCCCGCACCTTATCCGGCCCGGTCACGTTGGCGGGGCGAATCCCGGTTATGGACATGCCGTAGACCGAGTTGTATTGGTCGGCCTGGAACTCGTTGAAAATCTTATGCACGGCGTACTGGCTAATCCCATACTTGGGGTCGTCCTCGTTAATCAGCCTCTCGCCGAAATGGGACTGCTGGCCGCTGGAGGCCAGGGAGCTGGCATACACCACCCGGTTCACACCACAGACCCTGGCCGCCTCAAAACAGTTGTCCATGCCCAACACATTCAGCTTCATGGTGAAGTGAGGGGTGTCGTCCCCGCTTCCCAGCAAGTAGGCCAGGTTGAGGATGCGGTCCGGCTTGGAGGCGAGAATCGCTTTGATTACGTCCTCGAACTGGGTGATGTCGCCGTACATGACGCTCACCTTGTCTTCCAGTCCCGGGAACGAGGCGGCCCTGGGGTTGATGTCCATGCAGACGACATTCTCGCCCCGCTCGGCCAGACGGTGGATTGCTCGCGTTCCGATGAACCCAGTGCCACCCAAGACTAGTGTGGTCATTGCTATTTCCTCTCTCTAATCGTGATTACTTCGCCGGGGTAGATTTCGCCGCCGAGATCGCTGATGTATTTCGCACCGGCGAGGATTCGTCGGGGTAATCAACTGTACGCTGAAAGCGGTGGGGCTAGCAAGACCGATACCGAACAAGAGGCGGCCCCATATAGGTTTGCGTTGGTCAAGTCGGCCTCTCCCAGCCAGGCAAGGTACAGGTTGGACCCGGTCAGGTTGGCCCCGGCCCGGTTAGCGCCGGACAGGTTAGCCCCGGCCAGGTTAGCCCCAGGCTTTGGCCCAGCCTGGTACATTTTCCGCTTCTCGTCGGCATCCATTTCTTCATCGATTTTGGGATCTTCCAAAAATATTTTCTTTAAAATTTTAAGGAGCATCGGACCTCCAGTTAATACCGGACGATTTATCACGGGGGATTAGCTAAGTAGCTACTTAATCCGGCGGTGGGTATTATATCAATATGACTCTCGTCTACCCAATTACACCCCAGTTCATCGATCTGGACTGCATAGGAGGCTATCAATGCCAACACTGTATACAAGAACGTGGAGTTTTAAGGATTCATTGAGTGATGCCGAAGTGCTCGAATGGTGGCGGTGGGCCACTGTGGAAGTCATACCAGCGATCGAGAAAACCAATGGCACGAGATCAGTGAAGATTTACTCTGGTGCTGGGGCACTTCGGGCAGACATTTCCATCTTATGGGAGATGGATGATGC
>JAKUQE010000157.1 GCA_022450395.1 Dehalococcoidia bacterium
GGACCTGCAGGAACGGGAGAAGCTATTTCAAGGGCCGATCGCGGTCGAGGTGGACGATGAGGGCCGGGTTTTCGTAGTGGAAACCTCACGCCAACGCGTCCAGGTTTTCCGCAAGCAGACCGCCATATTCGGTGGCGGACCCCTGTAGGTCACACTATCGCGTCCTTGACGCTTTAGGTCCATCGTTGATTAAGACGCCCCGGCCTCTCTTGGCCGGGGCGTTATTTTCGTTCTTGACTAGGCGCCGGTTGTCACGCTTCAACTCACCCGAATCCTGTCCGCCTGATCGGGGCCGCGCTACTAACGCCGGCTTCCTCCCCGCCTCAGGTTCGTAAATAACAAGAAGAACCAGCGGATAAACCGCCCAGGCCAATATGCTATCTCGAGCAATCGCTGAGAAGCGCACCGCCCGATCGACATTGCGCCCCTTCCTCTTCGCAAACCGATGGTGAACCACCAGACCCCTCCGCCCAACAGAGCAACCGAAGCGACGATGATAATCCAAAGAAATACTCCCAGTCCTTCACCTTCCACCACGAAACGACCGGCCAACTGATCTATGCGCACCTCGTATTCGCCCTTTTTGGGCCGAAGCAGAAATTCAACATCCGCCGATTCGTTTGCCTCCAGAACCAGGGTCTGGCTGCTGTTGAGTGCGGCATTTAGCCACAAAACGGCGATGTACTCGGCTCGTTCGCCCAACAGGCTGGTGACCGTTGCTCCGATAGTGACCGCTTCCCCCTCGTCAAGGCGGACCGGCGATATACGCATGTCATCCACCCGGCAGATCACCGGTGGTGGCTCGGTGCTGCCGGTGATGGACCACAGCGAGAAATCGGTTACTACCAAACTGTAAAATATCTTGTCCGCATCTTCCCCGACCCGGTTGGCCAGCGCGGGCTTCCATCTCCTAGCGGCTTCATCGAACCGGCTGAACTCGATAGACCACTCATGTATCTGATTCGCCTTCAGCCAAGCCTTCTCAACGGAAAGGGTCACTTGGGCTACGATCAACTCGCCGCTTAGGAAATTCTCAGCGGTTATTTCAACGTAGGCGCTGACCACTCGATCTTCGGACACCGGCGGTATGCCTATGGAGGGCTCTGGAACAACCTGGACCCTGCTGACCGGTTCGGAACGGTCAGCAGGGAACTTGACCAAGACGCTTTCGATCGGCGACCGGCCGACAGGCTCGCCGCCCGGAGCCACCAGCAGCACTTCCAATACCACACCATCGCCGGAAGGGTCAGGCCCCGGCTCGGTGGGTAATTGGGGCACCCATGAGACGGTCGGCAGAACTCTGGCTAATATCTCGGCCGCCTCCGGGTCTTTTGCAGGCGGTAGCGACCGGTGAGGCTTTGGCCTCGGCGGCCTCGGTAAAGCCTCAGCTGCCGCAACCGACCGCTGCCGCTAATCCAGAAGCTACCGGCGAGGCATTGGCTTCGGCTGCCGCAATCGACCCGGCGCAACTGGCGAGGCTATCAACCGGTCGCCAACGCGGTCTGGATGTCGCCGGCGTTTGTTTTCGCGGCGACGACGATAGCTTCCGCGATCGCCTCCGGCTTGCCAATGCCTTGGTCACGGCGTCAGAATCGGCTTCCGCGGCTTTAGCCAGGGCCGCTCCCGTGGCCTCGGAATCACTTTTCGCGGCGACCGCCAAGGCTCAACCGATCGCTACCGGGTCGATCTGGGCGCCTTCAGCCAACGCGGCACCGATACTGGCTGGGTTTTGCTTTGCGCCGGCGGCCAAAGCCCCGCCAACGCTGCACAGTTTTTCTGAGCGAACAGGGACAGATCTCCACCAGAGGGGCTGACGCCGCCCGGCTGTCCCGCCCGGTTGGAGTCTAAGCCGCCGGTTTGGGCCAGGACTGTACAGCCTGCGGCCAACAGCAGCAGAGCCGCGGCGGCCATGGCCCGGCCTCGGTTTCCCACGATGGCATGCATCGGCTTGCCCAACATTCGATGACTATCAACATGCGGATCTGTCCCGACAACTGTTATCCTTTTCGTTCCTCATTCCGCTAACCGATCTGTACTTCCCAGTCACAAAGAATCATCGCCGAGGGTTGAGTGCGAAGGTGATTGAGGACGTAAGACTCATCAGCTTTTCCAAAAATACGAAAAGGAACACCGTGGTTGCCAACATCTCCAGGAACTCTTCGATACTCTTGGCGAAATGGACGGCTCTCCGGGTTTCAGTATCGAAAATATCGGCGACCCGCTCGAAAACCCCGGTGTCCATCCCCTCGATGAAATCCAATGCTTCCGCGATCCCGAAAAGACCGATAGCCAACAAGGTCAGATATTTCAGACGCAGCGACGGGAGCTCCCTATACAGAAAAACGATCAGAAACACGCCGAATACCGCGAATACTGGCCCGAGAACCAGCTGCCAACTATAGGTTGGCCATACCGAATAGAGGGAGCCAAATAATCCGGTCAGAGGCTCGCCGGCGTCGTCGGTGGCCAGTGCATCGAATATCGATCCGATACGCTCGTGTAGCTTGGTGCCATCGTCGAATCCCAAGAACAGAAACAACCCAGTGACCAACCCCCATCCCCATACGGCTTTCGAATTCGCGCCTTGAGCCAAGCCCCTAACCACGATAGTAATCAACAAAAGAACGCCGCCGACTCCCAGCAACTGGATGCTGGAGAAGAAATTGGGAATGCCGTCCTCGCGAGTAATGTTAAAAAGCCTGCGTCCGGCCCCGATGCCGGACAACCGGTATTCGCTGACCACGGCATCCAATAGAACCAGCGCAAGTTCTATCGCAACCAATGCAATGATTAGCCACTTCAGCATCCGGTCATGATTGATATTGATCAGCATCGGTTCCATTGACTGAAACTTGATTCGTTCATTATCTGATGAACCGGTAATGGTCCCGTTCATTCGGCGTATCGGCCATGTTCACGACACCGCGACTACCAAGGCACAACCCACGGGAGCGGGATCGATGCCGGCGGCGATGGCGAGAGAAATGCCCTCGGCTACTGGGTTTCGCCCGGCGGCAGTGGCCAGCGCTTTTCCGGTGCTGCCACAGTTCGTTTGGGCCGCCGAAGCCAAAGCGTGGCCAACGGAGTTCGTATTCTCTGCGGCGCCTATGGCTAAAGCCTGGCCAATAGCGGATGCATCAATATTCGCAGCCCCGGACAGAGCGCAGCCCGTTGCGATGGGGTCCGCCGCAGCGGCGTGGGCAAGGGAGATGCCGGCCGCCGCCGAATCTATTAGGGCAGCGGCCGCCAAAGAGGCTCCGGCGGAGATGTAGCTTTCGTTGGCGGCAATAGCGAATAGCTTACCGGCGGCTTCAGGGTACTTGGAGGAGGTTATCGCCAGGGCGTTGCCAACAGCTCCCGAGTCGCTACGCATAGCTCTAGCCAAAGCACAGCCGGCACTAGCAAGATCGCCATGGGCGGCAAAGATCAGCGCCTCACCGATGGCTTTAGCATCGGCCCCCGCGGCGGAGGCCAGAGCAATCCCCACGGGCTCACAGCTATGCTTTGCCGCCACGGCTAGGGCAGCGCCGATCGCCTCCGGATCCAGTCTGGCTGCCACTGCTAGAACCCGTCCGATGGATTCGGTATTCTGCTGGGCGGCTGCCGCCAGGGCGGCGCCGGTGATGCCGGAATCTTGCTTCGCGGCGAATGCCAATGAGGCTCCTATCGCATCAGGGGCGGCGCTGGCCGCTATCGCCAGGGAACAGCCGAAAGCTTCGGGGAAGAGCCCGAACTCTTTGAGTATGAATCTACCGATATCTTCGGTATTTTTCTTGGCGATAATTGCCATGCCGAGGCCCAGGGTATCGCAAGTGACCAAAAGCTCTTCTTTGACTGCTCCGGGACCACCATCGTCATTTTCCGGCTCTGGGGCTGGAGTGGGTGTGGGCGTGGGTGTGGCAACGGAAATCGCTCCGCCCAGGAATCCGCCTTGAAGGGAAAACGCCCCGCCGGTGGACGTAACGGCGTCGGGCTGTCCTGCGGTCCCATTAACGGAAAAACCTCCCCCGGTGGATGTGGCGCCTGCTTCGGTGGTGCTGAAGCTCAGGTCGAACCCGCCGCCGGTTTGGGCCGTGGCCAAGGCGGCAGACAAAGCCAAGGCGGCCGCGACGGCGGCGAGGACGGTGGCGATGGAGCCGAAAATCCATAACGCCGGCCACCCTGCCTGGTCAGGCCCAGGCAGGATATTGTTTCCATTGAACCCTTTTGCACCCTGGCAATTCTCAGCGCTTTGATGATTGGCACAGACCAGTTGCTTCAGCGCCTCGTTCTCTTCCTTCAGAGCTTGCAATTGCGCTTGGAGGTCCTGAGTACCCGGCGCCAGGTTGATGAAGACTTTAATCTCACCAATTCCCTTGCCCGAATATGGCTCCAGTGCATAGCCGATGGCCCGCTCTCCGGGGTCAGCTCTTCGAGCTACTCCGGGTTGTGATGAAATCGACAACCAGTCGCCAACAAATATGTTGCCGTTCTTCGTCGAGACTTTAACGGGCACACGCCCGGAGAGGGCAACCGGCCGCAGTCTCGACTCGTCGAAGTTGTCGGGATTGAATGTGTATCCCGACAACAGTCCGGGATCGGTGGAGACGACTCCCAAGATTCGACTGCCGACAGAACTTGCCCGTATGATATGGGTGGTGGCATTGAACGGGTCGAACCCCACGATCTCGCCTGGGACGAGGCTCTTATCGTCGGTCAGGAAGTTTTCGGCCAAGTCGAGGCCGCCAGCAGTGATGGTGCCGGCGGCGGTAACGTTGTCGGTTATTCTCATGGCTTCTGTCGCGTTGGTGTAGAAATTTACCTGATTGTCGGCTTCGGAGAACATGCCACTGTCGTTGTCGCCCGCACTACCGGCGAACGCATATCCATTGTTGCTTAATCCAAATGCGCCGGGCGCGCCTCCCCTCGCCAATACACCGCCAAGTACCCGCACTCTGGACAAATCCAAGCGGCCGTCGATGGACAAGTTCCCCCCGGAATCCAAGTCAAAGACGGTGTTGTCGGCGCCGGTGACGCTGGTGGTCACGGTCAAAACACTCTGGCTGAAAGTGCTCTCCAGGCTGTCGATGAACAAGGCTTCCAGATTGGTCCCGTCGGTCTGGGCAATGACAAGCCTCCCTTTAGTTGGGCCGGCGGTGCCGATACCTACCCGGCCGTTGGTGGCATCCACGATAAGCGTGTCACATCTAGCCCGGTCGCTCCCTTAGATGTGGCTGGCGTTGCCCAATTCTAACTCTCGGCGTGAGCGGCAATGCGACCTTTGCGGACACCTTGACTTGTCGCACTCTATTTACAGTGGGCAGTAATTTACGTCTTTTATCTTCATTTTGAAAGCAATAGTGCGGGCCTTTCCAAAAACATGCCTACATTCCGAGGGCATTGAGTCGATTACCGGTCAGCAGATGAAGACATCGAAGGTGGGAATTTCGGACGGGGTAGGCGTAGGCATTCACGCCAGGAATTTTTAGGCTTTAGCCGGCCGACCTGACCAGGCGAAAGTCGATTCGAAGGCGGATCCGGTCTTCTACGCTCAGAACCAACCGCACTCTGGGGCGGGTCATGCCGAACTTGTCAAAGGGGAACTCCGTCGTGGCCTGTCCCGTGATCTCATCACCGGCAAAAGTGGCGGTGACATCCCACACCAAATCGCTGGTGACCCCGTGCATGGTCATATCGCCAACCATCTGGAAGGTAGTCTCCCCCTGGGTGGGCAGAGGAAAGGAAAGTCCCGGAACCTCCCGGGGGACGAATACCGCAAAGGGATGAAGGCCGGTGGATAGGGTATTCTGCCGGACGTACCTGTCCCGACGTTCGCTGTCACTGGTCATCTTGCTAAGGTCCACTCGAAGTTCGGAACCCTCCGCCGGGATCTGATTATCGGCTCCCAACAGAATCACTCCACTCACCGCATCGGTGGTCCCGACAGCATCGGTAGGCAGATTCACGCGAGCAAGCTGTTCGTTTACCAGGTATACCGCCTTGGTACCCTGGGCGAACTCCAACCGAACCAAGCTGGGGCCGCCGGAGCTTTCGGGCGACGGCACAACTTGGACCGGCTCCGTCTCAGAGGCGGTTGCCGTTGATGGGGGCGTGTCCGGAGTTGAAATTACTGGCGGAGGCGCGGACCCGCCGCAAGCCGCAAGCCCTAAGACCAATAGTATCGCCAGTCCAGTCAATAGTACCCGTGGCGATTGCAGGGATATGTGAAACACGGATCGTCTCAGTAAATAACTCATTGTTACACCAGAGGATTCAGTCATCGGATTCTAAAAAGTTCTGGACCTGCTTTCTAAAGCGTTCTTTATCGTATGTGTTGAACAACGTCATGGCGTCGCGCAATGGGTTGCCGCCGAACATGCGCTCGTATAACACTTGGCGGCCGCTGAAGGAGCTGCAAGACACGTCCCAAGCCAGGTGGAACAGTCTGGCCCGGTCCCGTGCGCTCGTAGTGTCGTTGGCCAGGTATTGGTTCAACTCCGACGCCAGCGGCGCCATCCTTGATCGGATCACCGAACCGAAGCTCGTCAAGTCCCGGCTCGGCGTCCCCATCTTAACACGTGTCCGGGCAACGGGAATCGACGCCAAAATGGCAGAGGGCAACGAATGAGACCGAGATGATTGACACTCACCTGTCAGCCAGGTGTATATTGCGCTCATTCCATATGGGTCCTGCCCAAGATTCAAACCAACCCAAATGGTAAGTATCGAATCGAATCCAGGCAAGGAGGCTTTGGAGATGGCAAGTAGCTACAGTATCTTAGTTGGAACCACCGGCGCGGGGCTGTTTCAGAGTCCGGACGGCGGCGAGAATTGGAGCCGCATCCGTGACCCGTTCCCCGGAGAATCTCAGATAAGGGCCTTGGCCAGTGACCCCCAAAGCCACAATGTGGTATACGCGGGCTCCAATAACGGGATCTACCGCAGCGAGGATTCCGGGAGCAGTTGGGTGAAGTTGGACTCGCCCATGGATGGGCTGAACATCTGGTCCATCGCCATTGATCCCTTGGATTCCGATACCGTTTTCGCCGGTACCAGTCCAGGCTTGGTGTTCCGGACCCAGGACGGCGGCAAGAGTTGGAAAGATCTGTCGGTGCCCATCAACCAGGAGTGCGCCATCGGCTCAACCCGGGTTACCGCTTTACTCGTGGACCCGGTCGACCGGGGCACAGTGATGGCCGGGGTAGAGATCGACGGTGTATACCGCAGCAGGGACGGCGGAGACTCCTGGACCCACGTGGACAGTGGCATCACCAACCCCGACATCCATGGCATGGCCATCAGCATTGGCGAACAGAAAACCGTGCTGGTAAGCACACCCCGGGAGATATTTGCCAGCCAGGACGATGGGGAAACCTTCCAGTCTCTGGCGGTTACCACGTCCTTCCCGATGCCCTACTGCCGGTGGATCGCGGTCAAGGCCGACGACCCGCAGGTGCTGTTCGCGGCCAACGGCGACGCAGCCATCGGGAATACCGGCACGATTCAACGTTCCACCGACGGCGGCAAGACCTGGGACACCAGGCCCCTACCCGTGGAACCCAACTCGCCCCTTTGGAACTTCGCCACCCACTACGCCGACCCGGAGTTGATCCTGGCCAACAGCGTCTACGGCGAACTGTACCGCAGCGCCGACGGCGGTGAAAATTGGGAGAAGATCAAGAAGGAATTCACCGAGGTGCGGGCCCTGGCCTGGATCCCGAACTAGCACCATAGACAATTCTAAATCATCGCGTAGCGCTCCGAGGATTGGAGCGTTACGCGATATGTTTGTCTGCCTTACATTTGAATCGCTACGGCTAACTGAGGTGGACCCGGAAATTCGGACAGGTAGCTAAGTGAGGGACCCGCTCCTAAAATAAGCGCAGCTGTTGCTGTGAA
>JAKUQE010000158.1 GCA_022450395.1 Dehalococcoidia bacterium
GAGGTAGGCAGATGCACGTAGGAATGTCCACGATGTTTCAAAATCCTGATCGGGAGAAGACCGACTTCCAGGTCTACCGCGATGAGCTTCGCTTGGCCGATCTGGACGAACCCTTGGGATATCAAGCTATCTGGGGAGTGGAGCACCATTTCACCGATTACACCATGTGCCCCGACGTGATCCAGTTTCTGACCTACATGGCAGTGCGTACCAAGGATGCTCTGTTGGGAACCATTGTGGTCGTCTTGCCCTGGCACGACCCGGTCCGGGTTGCCGAGGAAGTGTCGATGCTAGACAATCTGAGCGAAGGCCGGGTGATCCTGGGCATCGGCCGGGGTCTGGCAAAGGTTGAGTTTGAGGGTTTTCGGTTGGACATGTCCCAGTCCCGGACTCGTTTTGCGGAATCGGCTGAAATGGTGTTGGAGGGTCTGGAGAAGGGGTATTGCGAGTACGACGGCGAGATCGTTAAGCAGCCGCGCCGGGATATCCGTCCCGAACCGTTCAAGAGCTTCAAAGGCCGGACCTACGCCGCCGCGGTGTCCCCTGAGTCGGCTGAGCTCATCGCCAAGCTGGGTGTTGGGGTCTTGATTATCCCCCAAAAGCCCTGGGAAGAGGCCGCCAAGGAGTTAAACGCCTACCGGACCGCTTATCAGTTTGCCAACGGTGAGGCAGCGCCGCCGCCCGTGGTCGTGGGTTGGGTGTTCTGCGACGAGGATGAGGAACGGGCCTACGACAAGGCCCGCCGCTACATCGGCGGCTACTGGAAGTCGGTGATGGACCATTATCAGTTCAAAGCCGATCTCCACCGCGACATCAAGGGATACGAGTATTACGGCAAGTTTGCCGAGAAGATCGCCGAGTACGGTGACGATAAAGTCACCGAGTTTTTCCTAAGCCTTCAGGTTTGGGGCACTCCGGACCAATGTTACGAAAAAATCGTGGCGATCCACGATTGGACGGGAAACGATACATTTGTAGGGGTTTTCAGCTACGCCGGCATGCCGCCGGAGGACGCCGAAGCTAACATGCGCCTGTTCTCCGAAAAGGTGATGCCCAGGCTCAAAGAATTTTAACCCGTGGGCAAGCCGGCCGGCTCCGTTGGCCGTTATCCGATCGAGGTCTGTTTGCCGTAAGAGGTCCATCGTCACCGTCCCAGTAGTTGTTCGATCAGGCTATCTACCTCACGCCTTAGGGCTTGCAGGTTCCCGTTATTTTCAATGATGTAATCAGCAAGGCCACGCTTTTCTTCATCATCCATCTGCGCCTTTATTCGCTGGCGTACCGCCTCTTCTTCGCTCCCGTCGCGAGAGCGTACACGAGCGATTCGTTGCCCTTCGCTGGCAGTTACCAGGATCACTCCGCGCATCTCGGTATGGCGTTGCGTCTCGTACAGTAGAGCGGATTCATAAACGACGATCTGATTGCCGGCCTGTTCCAGTTGGCTGAAGAGTTCCCGGCTTTGGTCACGAACCCGCGGATGCAAGATAGCTTCAAGCTCGCGGCGCCGGTCCGGATCGTTGAATATCAGCGTTCCTAATTTTCGGCGATCGAGTTCTCCGTTACTGTCCAGCACATCGGGTCCAAAGGACCTGACGATCTCAGCCAGACCATCGCTCCCTTTAGACGCCACTTCACGTCCCACGTCGTCGGCCAAGACTACGGGGATCCCCGACTCTTGAAACATGTTGGCAACGGTCGATTTCCCGGCGCCGATGCCGCCGGTAAGGCCATAAACGCTCATTTACAAACCGTCTACTTCAGATTGCTCACATAAGAGCATTTAGGACCCGCTCCAGATGAGTTACGCTGGTTATGTTGTCCCCGATCGTATGAGCCTGTTGCCCGCCACCGGGTATATTACCACTATCGGACACTGCTACCACCGAACAGTTTGGCGATTCCGAGTCTGGGAACGCCCCAAAGCTCGGTGGGCGTGATGGGGATTCGTGTGTCTGATGCCGGTAACCCGGACCGTGCAGCAGTATCGAAACAGCGTGCTATACTCCCGCCGTATCAGGACTTCAACAGGAGATATTCCCATGCCCAGATTGACGCCCATCACCAAACGAGAGCAAGTGAGCGGAGACGCTTTGATTGCGTTCGACGCCATCATCGAATCCAGAGGCAGTATCAACGGTCCTCAGTCGATGCAGATGTATGCGCCCGGAGTTGCTCGATGGTCGACCGCTCTCAACGACGCGTTGCGCTTCGACGCTGTCCTATCCGATCACGACACAGAGCTGGCCATAATCACTGCCGCTCGAGAGATGGATTGCGAATACGTCTGGGCGTCTCACGCGGTAGCCGCGTTGAAAGCAGGCGTCAGGCAAGAAGCCATAGACATCGTCGCAAACGACAAAAGCCTAGACGGACTCACCAAAGAAGAAGCGGTGATCGTCCGCTACGGCCGGGAAGTGATGGGCGCCCACAAGCTATCTCAGGAAGCATTCGACGCGGCGTTGAGTCGATTCGGTGAAGCGACGACCATCGTCCTCGGCGCGCTTATGGGCTACTATCTGATGATCGGTTGTACCTTGATCGCCACCGATATGAGACCCGCCGAGGGCACGCCCGTTCTGCCTAAACGCCGGTAACCGGCGGTGCCGCGCCATTAAAGCAACCCAACGCTTAAACGATCAGGAGCCAGCCCATGCTTATAACTAGGGTCTACTCCGGTGATGACGGACAATCACATTTCGAAGATCTGGATATAACGGATCATCCGGACCTGGACTCGTTGACCAAGGTCACCAGCATCCGGTTCCGGATCGGTGAGCCGGGCAATTTCAGCGATTGGCACCAGGAGTCCCGACGCAATTACATCATCACCCTTTCCGGAGAGGGAGAACTGGGCCTGGGCGACGGCACCTCTCGGCGGTTTGGCCCCGGCCAGGTGATGTTGGTTGAGGACTTAACCGGACAGGGTCACACTACCCGGGTGACCAGTACAGAACCCAGGATCACCATAGCCATTCCATTGGAGAATCAAACTCCTGGGTCCTGATCACCGCCGTTACTTGGCAGCGGTGAAGCGGCCGAAATGATGGCTTCACCAAAGCAGGCGGCCTAGATCGAGGGAATAAGGTCCGGCTCACGTTTTCCGATCGCCGAGAAAGGCGTTGGCACATCCATGCCGCTGGCTCCCGGACTACGCCCCGGTCTGCATGTTCCTGAACCCCGGCCACATCTCTGACCCCTCCCACCCATCGTAGACCGGCGCCACTCAGACCGGATCTTCTTTCAACGGTCCGTCCCGTAGTTGGGGTGTTTCGTCCCACTGAATGCTGGCCGACCCAGGCCAATGGCCCAAATAGACCGGGGTCACGGTCCAAACAGCCGCTTAAGTCCGGCACCCCAAGCACTCCCGAATCAGCCAATGACTGGACATAATGGCGATGCCAGTTATTGAAGTGTAAGAAATGGGGGGTGGGAGCGTGCTGGAATTAGAAGAGAAGGTCGAGGAACTGGAGAGTGTGTTGGCTCAACTTAAAGTAGATATCAAGGAACTCCTCGTAGACTTGAAGGAATTGTCCTTGCGAGGTCAAAATCCCATGATACCAAAGCCCCCAAGGGAGAGCGTCGCCAGATTCACGTCGTAGGCAGAAACGCGGTGGGAGCAGAGACCGCTGCCGCACGGGTTTAGCACCGATCTAGGTATATCTACGAATTTACAGACCTTGCTAGTCGGTCCATGGTGGATTCAGTGACAGGAGTACCGGGGTGGACGGTGGTGCGCAGGAGTACCAAATGTCCCGAATAAACGGACCGTATTATATCCCAGCAAAAATCCTCGCTGACCAGCGCGGCATAACCGGCCTTGAAACGGCCATCGTTCTTATCGCCTTCGTAGTCGTAGCTTCGGTATTCGCATTTGCTGTTCTCAATACGGGGCTTTTGAGTTCGGAAAAGAGTAAAGAGGCGGCGCTCGGGGGCCTGGAAGAAACGTCCGCAACTTTGAGCATCCGTGGACAGGTGATTGCGGCCGCCAATTCCGGAAAAACAGCAATTGATTCTGTGAAGTTCAACCTGACGCCGGCGTCCACCTCATCCGAGCCTGTCGACTTGTCCACCACCGGCACCGTGGTCACCTATCTCGACGAGAACCAGGGTATCAACTGCCAAAACTCCCAGGCCTTCGACAGCGATCCTGATACCGCCGAGTGTTCCTGGTTCGCTGCTTGGCTGATCGGGTCTGGAGACATCGTCGAATCTGGTGAACAGGTGGAAATGACTGTCATCCTCACCAACCTAACGCCTCTTTTGACCGAGAAAAAAGAGTTCTCCGTCCAAGTTAAGCCCAACAAAGGCGCGATTGTCATCGTAAACAAGACGCTGCCAGGAGAGCTGAAGGGTATCACCGCCCTCAGGTAGGTCTGGATGGGCCTTCTTGCCGTCCCTATCGAGTCGGCGTGATGCCTATTGGTCCGCCGATCCCTTGTCTGGTTCCCCTATCTTTAGCCTCAGAATCGTGATTAGGTCCGGATGCTTCGTGTCCCCGGCCATCTGCCCCAAGACTCGTGTGGGCGGAAGCCTTGTCTGCCACAGTCAGCGCCGAAACGTGTGCTACGCGATGGGGTAACCGACGGTGTAGAATCGTTAGCAACAAAAGCACCTGGGTTTGGACTGGGCGGCTCACTAACCGGTCAAACCAAACACAGCTGGGCCAAATTCGGCCCAAGCCGTCTTTACTCAGATTAGACGGGTCTCAAATTTCAAGCACACTTTAGGGAGGCACCTGATGGCGCGCACGCCCAACGTAACTCGAGACCAAATACCCGAGAAGTACCGTGAAGCCTTTGACCATGAGGTAGCCCTTGCCGGAGGTGCTATCGAAGGCGGACCGGGCTCGGTGATGATTAACAGCCCGGAGATGCGTAAACGGGCCAACCACTTGGTCTTCTACTTCAGGCAGGAATCGGAACTGCCGCAGAAGATTCAAGAGATGGCGATGATCTTGACCGCACGGGACAAGGACTGCCAGTATATCTGGTTCGCCCACGCCGCTAGGGCTCGTGAACAGGGGATCAGCAACGAGTTCGTGGACGCCCTGCGGGACAAGAAACCCCTGCCCAAGCTGCCCAATGACGAGCAGATAGTTGTGGATTACGCCACTGAACTCTTCAACACGAACCGGGTCAGCCAAGGGACCTTTCAAGCCGCTCTGGACCACTTCGGAGCCCAGCTTCTGACCGAGTTGACCACAATGATGGGGTATTACTCTCTCCTCGCGTTGAACGTCAACGCCTTCGAGGTCGGCGTTCCAACCGGAGGCGAGAAGCCGTTGGTGGTTTAGCGCCAGTATCGATCAGTCCCTAGTCACTCGGGCTGCGACGTGGCCGGCCGATATTCACTCGGTGTGAAGTCCCAGGTGAAACACCTGACGGTCCACGTCATCCCTCCCGAACCCCTTAGAGCAGTCTATTAATCACAGACCGCGTCTCGACCCTTTTTTACAGCCGGGAACGGTAGATTCATTCGGCTGGCGAACCCCGGAGGTATTACCAACATGAAGATCGGCATGTCGCTCACGTCCAGCTATCCCCTTAGCGTGGACAGTAGGACTATCATGGAAAATCTCGTCGAGGAGGTAAAGCTGATGGCCCAGCTGGGATTTGATTCCTTCTCCTTGGGAGACCACCACCTGACCCCCAATCATTACGTGCAAGTCCTACCGGCCATATCCAGTCTTTCGGCCGTCAGCGGCGACATGCGATTGCTGCCCCTGTTCTTGCTACCCTTCTACAATCCCATCTTGCTGGCGGAACAGTTGGCCACCCTGGACGTGATCAGCGGCGGCAGGACCACCGCGATCAACGCGCTGGGATACGACGCCGCGGCCTTCACCGCCTTTGGGACGACATTGAGGACCCGGGTTTCCCGCTTCGTTGAGACATTCGAAATCATGCGGCTGCTGTGGGAGCGGGACAACGTTATCTACAAAGGCCGTCACTACTCATTCGATGCGCCGATCTCGCTGAATCCCAAGCCCGTGTCCCAGCCGTTACCCATGTGGGTCGCCGGAAGGGCCGAGCCCGCCATCAAACGGGCGGCTAAGATGGGAGACGGGTGGGTCATCGCGCCGGGCTGGACGCCGGACCTGGTAAAAAGGGGGATCCAGTTCTACCGGGATTCTTTGGCGGAATACGGGCGCGATGAACGGGATATGGAAATCGTACTCAGACGCGACGCCCATCTGGCTCCCACGTCGGACACTGGGCACCGGGAAGCCCAGACTTTTTTCGAGAACGGCTACCGGGGATTCGGGGCCGTGGAGATTGCGCAGTCTTTAATTAAAGGCGGCCCCGGCGAGTGCATCGAATATCTGGAGGGCATGGAACGGGCCGGAGTCACCCACGTATTGTTCCGGTGCGCCTTAGACGAACGGGAGCGGGCCTTGCAGACCATTCGGGTATTGGGGGGAGACGTCATACCCCATTTCAAGAGGTGACGTAAGACAGCCATTGCCTCGCCACCGGGTAGGACCAACCCCGTTGCCCAAAAACGAGTCCCTTCGGCGCACTCGATTTTACCCTCGTAGTAGATATGGTTGAACTGACTCCCTTTGTGGAGCCCCTTGAAAAGCTAAGCCCTCCAAGTCATGGCGCAAAGCCGTAAAATACGGCGGCCGTCACGGAATCGTGATAGGCCATCCGGTCTGGCCGCCGGAACGACCGAGGCTCCTTGGTCGGTATCTAAAATTAGTCACTGTGACATAATGCCCGACATAGACGAGGTTACAAGGACGGTGTTGACCTTTGAGATTCCATGCAACTCTTGCACACACTCATGAAAGCTGACGGGCACATGCCCATCCTCCTCTTGTTGCCGACTGGCCGACCAGACGGCGTCACATACTGTCCTAAAAGTCCGCCTTTAGTCCCGGGCGCCCCCAAGTCGGCTGGGCGGTGGGTTGTGACGAGAGTACGGTGTTATAAAACACTCCATAAAATGTCTGACCCGCGGGCGGCGGGTTGTGAATGTCCTCTGCTTATGGTCAGAGGCTATACCAATCACGCGGGTGTGGGATGTCTAATTACCCAACACAGAAATTCCTGCTGTCACAGTCCAAAACCCCATGCAGGCGTCATAGTACAAGCCAAAGTCATCAGCACGACAACTACTAGTGGTTTGGTTTCGGCTCTTACGTACCGGCGCCTCCTAACTGGAACGCGGGTGAGCGGCGCATCCTGAGGCCGACCACGGACGCGGACAGCACTGTCGCAACTAGACACAATAATCCCACCGCCGGAAAGCCGCCCAGAGACAGCATAAGCCCCCCGGCCGAGGCGCCCACAAAGCTACCGAATTGATTGCTCGTGGACAGCATTCCGCCTGCGGTACCTCGAGATTGGCCTGCTAAATGCATTATCAGAGTCAACATGACCGGCATTGAGACGGACACCAACACCGATGCTACGAAGGCCATCGCAACGACTATCCAGGCGGACGCGTCTAAAGCAAAGAGGAGTCCGGCCACCACCCCACCGGCCAGGCTGATGGCGGCCACCCAGTCCAACCGGCGAGCCCGGCCAGCAATAAACCCTCCGGCGAAGCTGCCAATCACCGCTCCCACGCCCAACAGGGAAAGGCCTAGAGCCGTGTTTGCCTCGTCCCAACCGTAGCTTTCCATCATGTATGCAGCAAAGTAGGTCATCAGCCCGATCAGCGCTACCTGCTGAGTAGCATTGGCAACGAGCACGTACCACGGCGCTGACTGACGGCCTATGACCTTGAAACGGTTGAAGAGATCCATGCTCTGGCCCGGAC
>JAKUQE010000159.1 GCA_022450395.1 Dehalococcoidia bacterium
GCCGAGGCCAACCTGACCAAGATACAGCAAGTCCAATCCGGCCTGGAACTAGGTCCGGACTCGCTACTTCGCCAGCAACTCCAATCCGATCTGGCGGTGGCTCAGGCCGATCTGGCCGAGGCGAAAGACGCCCTGGCCGATGTGGAGGCGCAGGGTAGCCCCCAAGCCGTGGCGATGCAAGTTGCCGAGGCTGCAGCAGCCGCGGACGAACTAGAAAAGGCGAAAGACGTTCTGGCCGCCGGCAAGTCTTCCGGAGCAAGTAAGCCAGAATTAACCTCCGCGGAATCCGCAGTGGCCAATGCCCGAATCAGCGTGGCCACCGCGGAGGAGGTTTTGACAGCTATCACCGCCGGCGCCGACCCATCGGAATTGGCCCTGAGGGAGGCCAAGCTTTCCTTGGCCCAGGCCAACCGAGCCGATGCCCAGCAGGACTTGGCTTTACTTATAGATGGCCCTGAACCCTTGGAGACCGCATCCAAAGAAGCTGACGTGGCCCGCCTCGCCGCAACTCTGACCCAAGCCGAAGAGGACTTGGCCGAATTGTTGGCCGGGGCCGACGCGTTGGACGTGGCGTTAAAGTTGGATCAAGTAACTCTGGCCCAGGCAACCTTGGCAGACGCCGAAGAGGCGCTGTCCGAATTGAAGGCCGGGCCGGACCCATTCGAGGTTGCCGTGGCGGAGGCCGAATTCCTTTCCGCCCAACTTGCCCTGAAAGATGCCCGCCAATTGGTGGACGATTCTTCAATCAAGGCGCCACTTGACGGATTCGTATCCCAGATCAGCGTCGAGGACGGCGACACGGTACAAGCGAACACCGCTATCCTTGATGTGGTTGACCCTTCGGTTGTCGAAGTCGATGGGATAGTTGACGAGATCGACGTTTTGTCTATCCGGCTGGGTATCCGGGCAAAAGTCACGGTGGATGCCCTCCAAGGTGCCACTCTGGAAGGAATCGTCACGGAGATCTCCCCTGGCGCAAGCAACCAACAAGGCGTGGTGACCTACCCGATCCGGATCCAGGTGCAGGTTCCTCAAGATATGACCCTTCGGGAAGGGCTCACCGCCGTCGCCAGCATCGTTCTACGTGAAGAAAGAAACGTGCTGTTAGTTCCCCAGCAGGCCCTTTACGGTAGCTTTGACAAGCCGGTGGTCAGGGTAGTCAACGGCGAAGGAGTAATCGAAGAAAGGGCTGTGGAGCTTGGAGAATCCGATGAATTTTGGGTGTCGGTCCGCACCGGCCTGAAAGACGGTGACCAAGTGGCCATGGTAACCGAAGATGTCAACACCAGCCAGTTCAGTTTCCGCCAGTTCCGCCGGGTCACGGGATCATCCGGGAGGGGCGGCGGCGGGTCCAGAGGAGGCCGCCGTTAGCCGGGGCGGGGTACTGGTGGCAGAGCATGATTGAACTGGAGAACGTTACCAAGATCTACCGCATGGGGAAAGTGGAAGTCCCCGCTTTACGGGGGGTGTCACTCACCGTAGGCCAGGGCGAAATGGTCGCCATCATGGGGCCGTCCGGTTCGGGCAAATCAACCCTCATGAATCTGATTGGCTGCCTGGATGTTCCGGATTCCGGACGGTACACCTTTGAAGGGGAGGACGTGGGGCGGTTGAGTGACGACCGGCTGGCGGAGATCCGCAATCGTAAGATCGGCTTTATCTTTCAGACTTACAATCTGCTGCCCCGCTTGACGGCCTTGGCCAACGTGGAACTGCCCCTGCTATACGGCAATGGCCGCGACCGGCGGCGCCGGGCCATGGAAGCGCTGGAAAAGGTCGGCCTTGGCGACAGGGTGCACCACCGGCCAACTGAGCTTTCCGGCGGTCAGCAACAGCGGGTGGGTATCGCCCGGGCTCTGGTGAAAAATCCCTCGCTGGTTCTGGCCGACGAGCCCACCGGCAATCTGGACAGCCGCTCTAGCGAAGAGATCGTCGCCATATTGCAAAGCTTGAACCGGGAGCAGGGTCTCACCGTGGTAGTGGTAACCCATGAGCCGGACATCGCCGCCTCCACCCAGAGAATCATCACCACCAGGGACGGCGTTGTGGTCAGCGACGAGCCGGTGAAAAACCAACGCATGGCCCTGGCCGGGATCGGATAGGAAGCGGGCATATGAACGTCCAGACCATACTGTTCACCGCCCTTTCTTCTTTGGGGGCCAACAAGATGCGCGCCGGCTTGACGCTGTTGGGCGTGGTGATCGGGGTCGCCGCTGTAATAACACTCATGTCCATCGGAAAGGGGGTCCAGCAATCCATAACCCAGAGGATAGAGTCGCTGGGAACCAACCTGCTGTTCGTGAGGCCGGGCGACGCCAACCAAGGGGGATTCTCCCGCGGCCAAGGCTCCGCAACGACTTTGACCATGGCTGACGCCTTCGCATTAAAGGACGACGTGTTCACACCTTCAGTGGCGGCGGTGGCCCCAGAGATCAGCACGACAGCCCAGGTGGTGGCCGGAAGAAACAACACCAACACTCGGATATATGGAGTTACGCCGGAATACCTGGCGGCTCGAAACTTCGACCTCAGCTCCGGAGAATTCATCACACCCGGACATGTAAGGGAGAATTCCCAAGTAGTAGTGCTTGGCTCTGAGGTAGCTGAAACGCTGTTCGGCTTCCGGAACCCGGTGGGACAAAAGGTGCGGCTAAACTCCCGCCAATTCAAGGTCATCGGCGTGCTAGAAAGTAAGGGAGGGGGCAACCGTTTCTTTTCTTTGGATGATCAAGCCCTTGTGCCCATCACCACGGCCTACTATCGCCTCTCATCCCAACGCACCGCCCAAGGGGGAATCAACGTCCAGACCATCAATGTCCAGCTACACGACGTGGACGACGTGGATAAAGCCATCAGAGAAGTGGCCACGGTGCTGCGTCTGCGCCACCGGATAACCCGGGAAGACGATTTCTCCATCACCAGCCAGCAGGAGACGATCGAGGCATTGCAGGAAACAACAAACACTTTCGTAGTCTTCCTCGGCGCTATCGCCGGGATCTCGTTGCTGGTGGGCGGCATCGGCATCATGAACATTATGCTGGTGTCGGTGACCGAGCGGACCCGGGAGATCGGCATCCGGAAGGCAATGGGGGCCAAGCGCCGGGATATTTTGCTTCAATTCGTTTCCGAGGCAACGCTGCTCAGCTTGGGCGGTGGAGGCGTGGGGGTGACCTTAGGGTTCGTGCTTTCGATATTGTTAAACGGACGTAGCCTGTTAGGCACGCCCACCCAGACCGTATTCAGTCCGGAAGTCGCGGTATTGGCCCTAGTCGTATCAGCGGCCATCGGCCTCTTCTTTGGTATCTATCCAGCGATGCGGGCCGCCCGGCTGCACCCCATCGAGGCATTGCGTTACGAGTGATCGCTTGGGCCGGACGAGGAGATAGGGTATGAACAAGGCATTTTCATTGTTTCTAATGGTGGCCCTGATACTGGGAGGTTCGCTAGGTGGAGCTTTCGCCAGCGGCGTGGCACTGGGCAAAACCCAGGGAGAGACCCCCAGCCAAGCTCAAGCTGCCGGAAGCTTCTCCCAGGGGCCGGCAGGGCGGTCCGATGGTGACCGGCCGCAGGGGAGGAGTCAAGGCGCCAGGTCCGGTGGCGGATTCCAACGCGGCGGCCAAGGCGCCGGCGCCGGAGGGGAACAAAGGTTTGGTCAAAGGGGACCGGAGTCCCGTGGGTCTGGTCAGGGTGGAGGCGACCGGCAGGGTTTTGACGGCGGTTTCCGGGGAGGACCCGGAGACGACTCCGGCGGCGGCGGACGGCGAGGCGGACGGGGAGTTGGCGGAGCTATCGAAAGCATTGAAGGAAACACTTTGACCGTCACCACGCCCCGGGGACCGGTAACGGTAACAACCGGCGGCGACACCACCGTGCGAAAAATCGTCGACGGCTCCTTGGAAGACCTGGAAAAGGGCGCGCAGATCCGGGTGACCGGCCAGAGGGACGAAGAGGGAATCGTCAAGGCCACATCCATCACCCTGATACCGGAAGGCGCTCAGGATTTCTTTGGACGCCGGGGGCCGAGACAAGAGCGTTAAACCCGGTACGGCGAGCGGTTCCACGGCAAATTCCGCTTGCCTACTTACGCTATTCCATTGGGATTCAACACGCCGTGTTCCGGAAAAACCTGCTGGGTAGACGATAGTTGATTTGCGCGATCGCTGCGGAAGTACAATTGTGATGGCCGATTGCCCAAATTACGCGTGACAACAGCGGATGGCCGCCGGGAACCGCGGACACTATCCTGAGATTATCTATTGTCCGCGATTCCGGTGAACGACTGTCCCAGGTACCCGCCCCGGCTGTCGAACTTTTGGACCCGGTGGGACCCGGTATCGGCTACGTACACCGACCCTGACTCGTCGACCGTGATCGCCCCGGGCGCTTGGAACTGGCCGTCTCCACTGCCCGAAGTCCCCCATACCTTCAAGAAGTTGCCGCGAGAGTCGAATTTCTGGACTCGGTTGTTCCCGGCGTCGACTACGTAGACCCAACCATTAGACTCGTCCAACGCGATTCCCGTAGGATTTCGGAACTGGTCCTCGGCTCCGCCCTCAGTGCCCCAAGCGTTCATGAACCTGAGCCTGGAGTCGAAGCGTTGTACCCGGTTATTCCCCGAATCCACCACGTATATCCAACGATTGGTCTGATCTACGGCGATACCGGCGGGTCGGTCGAATTGGCCTTCCGCTGTACCTTTACCGCCTTTATTTCCCAGATACCTGCCCCGGTAGTCGAACCACTGGATACGGTTGTTATCCACGTCGACCACATAGAGCCAACCCAGGCCCAAAGCAAGGCTTTCCGGACGCCGGAACTGTCCGTTGCCCTGGCCTTCAAGGCCCCATTTACCCAGGAACTTGCCTCGGGCGTCGAATCGCTGTATCCGGTTGTTGCCGGTGTCCAAAACATAGAGCCACTGGTTCAGAGGTTCGAAGACGATCTGGCCGGGCTGCTGGAACTGACCGTCGGCGATTCCGTTCGCTCCCCAAACGTCGAGGAAGCGGCCTTGAAAGTCGAACCTTTGGACCCGGTTGTTCCCGGTATCAACCACGTAGACCCAGCCGGAATCCAGGTTCAGGGCAATGCTGCCCGGCTGAAGGAAGAGACCCTCGGCGCTTCCCGGACCGCCCCAGGTGTTGAATACCCGGCCTTCCCTATCGAAGCGCCGCACCCTGTGATTGACCGCGTCCGCCGTGTAGAGCCAGCCGTTTTCGCTGTCGACGGCGATACCGCTGGGATTAACCAACCGGCTATCGATTGCTGACGGAACGGGCTCCGGCGTTGGCGTCGGGATCGGGGCCAGGGTTGGTTTTGGCGTAGCCGTGGGGCTGGGCGTAGGTGTTGGGACCGGAGTAGCCGTCGGCATGGTGGTAGGTGTCGGCGCCGGCGTGGCCGTGGGCATAGGAGTGGCTGTCGGGACCGGCGTCGGAACGTGGGTTGGCGCGGGCGTAGGGACGGGGGTGGGAACGGCCGTCGGGACCGGAGTAGCCGTGGGCGGCGGCGGAGGAACGGGTGTTGCTTCAGGAATTTCAGTCGGGATTGGAGTTGTTGTGGGTTCCCGTGTTGGCGGGATGGTCGCCGTGGGCAAAGGTTCGATCACGGGCAGCCGTGTCGGCGAAGGCAGTAGCACCGGGGCGGGCGTGGGCTACGGTGTGCTGGTGGGAATGACAGCGGCCGATGGTGTTGTCGTGCTAACCGGCACAGGAGCGGCCGTCGGGATGGGTGTTGACTCAATGGTTGGTATGGGTAGTTGTGAAGCTACGGATGAATCAGTGTCCCCAGCAGCACTGCCTAGACGAACAAACACCGCCGCGATGGTGACCGCGGACACCATGAAAAGCACCAGGACAACTGGGATCACGGGAAAGGAACGGCGATGGGCTAATAGTTGATGTTGTCTAACCTCTCGTTCCAGCTGGTTCTCTCTCCGGAAAAGTACCGAACTGAGCTTGTCGAACAAAGTAATGATAATGGCGAACAGCATCTACGCACCACCCATAGGGACCGGCCAAGCAGGACCCCACGCCCAAACCCACCAGCCGCGTCAACCACCTTTAGTGTAGCCGATTGCCGGTGGGGGACACCTAGGGGAGAGCGGGCGAGTTTGGAGTGAAACGGACTGGTGAGGGGGTTTCCAGGCGGCGCGCGCGGCCAAGGATGGGACAACTTCTAGACGAGATTGAGTAGGGCGGAAATCCCCCCAACCCCCCCTTTTCGAAAGGGGGGCTATCCGTCTGGGTTGCGCTCACCGCGGTGGAATTTGGTGTCCGCCTACAGATGAGAGTTCGGCTATCCGGCGGCCAGACCTCTAAGCTCTTTGGCTTTGTCCGGCAGTTGATGGGTAGTCCAGGTGGAGCCGTCGTCCAACGTTCCGAAGACCTGGCCGTCCCGGGCGATGCAATAGATGTGGCTGGGCGCACGAGGGTCAACCGATACTGCCATCATGGTGGCGTTGGCGGTGATTCCCCGGTCGACACGCTCAAAGGTTTTGAACAGGTCCCGGCTGCGGTACAAAGCTCCTTGGGAACTACGGGCGGAAGCGCCGATGGAAACGTACAGGGAATTGGGGTCGGTGGGGGCTATCCGCAGATCGCGGGTGTAGGTGATGGGAGAATACTGGCCGAACTCCACGGGTATCCATTCCCGGCCTCGGTCGGGGCCGATAAAAGGCCCTTGGCGGGTAGTGATGTATACCGTGTGAGGAGTGGCGGCGCTGCACTGAACGCCGTGCAGGTCCAGCGTATCCTCGCTGGGAGCCAAAGAGCCGGTGATCTCGTCCCAGGTGTCGCCGCCGTCGGAGCTGCGGATAACACCGGCAACCTCCAGGGCCGCGTACATCTCGTCGGGATGGCTGGGGTCTGCCGCAAGGGCGATGACCCGGGTGGGGAAGGACATATTGCACTCATTAGAGCCCATGGTGGCGTTCAGTTTTTGCCAGGAATCCCCATCGTTGACGCTACGGTAAATCTCTCCCGGCGCGGTCCCCAGGTACATCACTTTGGGTTCCCCGGGGCGGAAAAGGAAGGTCCACACCGGCGGCCCGGAACTGGGGTAATCCAGCCGCTCCCAATGGCCGCCCCGGTCTGTGCTGCGATAAGGACCGTCCTGGGTCCCCGCGTATACCACCTCGGGATTATCAGGATGGATCGCTACTCCAGGCACGATAGGGTTCGCCGGCAGTCCGATGGTCAGCTCTTCCCACTGTGAAGAGCCAGGGGACAAGCGGTAAAGGCCACTGGCTTCGGCCCCAACATAGACGTAGGTGTTGTTGCTTGCGGTTGTCATGATTGTTATCTCCTCGTGGAGTTTTCAGCCTTCAGTGGATTGCTGACCGCCGAAAGCTGATGGCTCGTATGTCATCTCTTCCAGGTCGAAGCGGTATTCCTCAATCACTGGGTTGGACAGTAGTTCCCGGCACATCTCGTTGACCAAAGCCTCCGCCTGGGACCGGTCCGGGTTGTCGATACGGACCTCCAGATATTTTCCTACGCGAACGTCCGTCGCGGCGGCAAATCCCAGGTTCCGCAATGTAGCCAGCACAGTCAGCCCTTGCGGGTCGTTGACCGTGGGTTTCAGAGTTACGTACACCTTGGCGAGATACAATCGTTACCTGCCTTGAGACCACTCACCCCGGCGTCCCCGCCACCCCCATCCTAACCTTCGCCCGTCGAGGGGGAAGGAATCAGTACTCGCGCTCTGTAGGGAGACAGTT
>JAKUQE010000016.1 GCA_022450395.1 Dehalococcoidia bacterium
CAGGACGTTTTTTCATGATGTCGGCCAGCTTGAATGTTTTCAAGTTCCCCACATAGCCGCTGTGCCGATAGTACAGCTTTTGCTCCATTTTTTTGCCCGTCACCCTGATGTTGGAAGCGTTGAGAACGATGACGAAATCGCCGGTAAGAACCTGGGGAGTGTAGCTGGTCTTGTCCTTGCCTTGCAGAGCTACGTATATATCTCGAGCCACCCTGCCCAGCGTTTGGCCCGTAGCGTCAATCACTCGCCATTTACTGGGAACTTCTCCCGGTTTGGGGAAATATGTGCTAGTCCGTTTCATTTTCTGTACAAACCTGCGACCAAAAATTAGGGTACGATACTTTCATCAAGCACAGGCCACATGCCGGCGCCGAAGTCCATTCAATTTTCTCGCTACCTTGGTCCATTAGAACCCGGCGGACTTGGTCCACCGGCCATTTGCCTTTCCCTATCTCGATCAAGAGGGCGTTTGCCCGTCTTATTAGGTGCCTCAGGAAGCCGCTGGCTTCGCACTCGATGACAACTTCGTCGTTTAGCCTCCGGACCTCCCACCTGTACACGGTTCGAACCGCGCTGCGGTCTGGGTCGAACCCGGGCGCTAGGGCTCGGAAATCGTGCGTGCCCACCAATTGTTTCGCCGCCTCTGCCATCTTGTCCGAGTCCAGAGGAGAACGAACCCAAAATCGTGAGTTCCGCCCCAAGGGCGAGGGCCACTGTCTATTCAGGATGTGGTATTCGTAGGTCCGGCTATGGGCTCCCTTCCGGGAATGGAACTCGGGAGTCATTCTGTAAGCGGCCTGGACCCGGATATCCTGCTGCAGGTAGAAGTTCAACCCTGGTGGATAGAGCTCCACCTTATTGGAGCTTAGGGTTAAGAAATCCACCACCTGACCTTTGGCATGAGCCCCGGAGTCGGTGCGGCTGGCGCCCCGGATTCGGATATTTTCTCCTGTGAACTTGTTTAGACTCTTCTCTATCTCCCCCTGGATAGTCGGTTGGTCCCTCTGGAGTTGGAAGCCCATATATCCGCTTCCGTCGTATTCTACTATCAGCGCGATTCTTCGCGGTAGCGAACCTGGGCTCTCCTTCGTTTCTTCCGATGCCAGAATGAATTCCTCGGAACGGGCGCTGGGATTCGGCCAAGTAGGAGCTTAATCGTGTTCGACCAGCTCGATTACGGCCATGGCTGCGCCATCCCCCTGGCGCCGGCCTAGCTTGATGATCCGGGTATATCCACCGGGTCTATCGGCATACCAGCCGGCCACGTCATCAAACACCTTTTCCACCACTTTCTTGTCTGGGATCTGGGCCAAGGCCAAACGGCGGTGGTGCAATGTTCCCTTCTTGCCGTGGGTGATCAATTTCTCCGTAACCACCCTGGTCTCCTTGGCCTTGGCCAGTGTGGTAGTGATCCGTTCGTGGCGGATCAGTTCCGACGTCAAACCTCTTAGCAAGGCTTTGCGTTGGTCTTTATACCGGCTGAGCTTTCTACCGGCTACGCGGTGGGACGCCATCGTTGCTAGTTGTCCTCCTCGTTGTCGTCAAGGTCGTTGCCGGCGCCGTCCGCATCCAAATCATCGTCTTCGCCGCCAACTGATTCACCTTCGGAATCGTTATTCCCGTCGTCTTCGTCTGCCATGGGACTCGGGTCTTCGGTTGAGCCGATTAGTTCTCCCAAGTCTTCCGGTGTCAACGAGGAAACCGCTCCGGCTACATCCATTCCATCTTCAGATGCGCCTTCGGACAAAGCCGGCGCCGGGGAATCTCCTTCCGGAGAAGTGATGCCCCGTTCGATAAGTTTTTCCCGCAGTTCAGTCAGGGATTTCTCCCCGAAATTCTTGATCTTTAGTAACTCTTCATCCGGCATTTCCAGGACTTCACCGACCTTGGTGATGTGCGCCCGTTTTAGGCAGTTAAGAGTTCTGGGAGATAACTCCAGACGTTCGATGGGGGTTTGGTATATCTCCGGAGACACTATCAGCGGTGAGCGGTCTACGCCGGCTTCTGCTGTTCTGTCCAGAGTGCTGAATAGGAAGAAGTGGTTGACCAGAGTCTCGGCCGCGCGGCGCACGGCTTCCACCGGGGTGATAGTGCCGTCCGTCCACACTTCCAGGACCAACCGTTCGTAGTCGGTGACCTGACCGACCCGAGTACGCTCAACGTTGTAGTTTACCTTCCGAACTGGGCTGAAGATGGCATCCAGGGGCAGAACACCCACGGGCAGGCCATCGACTCCGTCACCCTGGACCGCCTGGACGTATCCCACACCCTGTTCCACGTTGAACTCGATGGAGAGATGGGCGCTGTCCGAGTCCAGGGTCGCTAGATGCAATTCAGGGTTTACTATCTCAAAATCGCTGGACGTAGCGATATCGCCGGCGCAAACAGGGCCTCCGCCCGACACATCGAGACGCATCTTCCCAGTGCGCTCCGACTGCGCTCGAATGCGTATGCGCTTGATGTTCAGCAGCAGTTCCATGACCTCTTCTTTGACCCCAGGTATCGCCGTGTACTCGTGTACAACGTCGTCGATCTTTATCCAGGTTATAGCGCTGCCATTGATGGAACTGAGCAGAATCCGGCGCATAGGGTTGCCCAAAGTAAGGGCAAAACCCCGCTCCAGGGGCTCAACGGCTACTTTGCCGTACATATCGTCGGACTCGATCACGTGGACATCGGGTTTGATGGGTTCCGGTGCGCTCTCGACAGGTCCGGGCGCGAGGGCAAAAGTGTCTAACATCGAACGTTCTACCTCGAGTAAAACTCTACAATCAGTCGGGAATTGATGGATTGCTGCAGGTCTTCATCGGCCGGCAGGTTCAGAATCTTGCCGGACATATCGGTCTGATCCAGCACTAACCATGGAGGTACCGGCCGCTTGGGAATACCGTCGGTACGTTCCTTGAAATAGTCGGATGTTTTGTCTGAATCTTTCCAAGTGATTTCGTGACCCACACCAACTAGGAACGAAGGTATGTCGGTCCTCCGGCCGTCTACTTTGAAGTGGCCGTGGAGAACCATTTGGCGGGCTTGCTTTCGAGAGTCGGCGAAGCCCAGGAGGAAGATCACGTTATCCAGGCGCCTCTCCAAGGTTCGCAGCAAGTTTGTCCCGGTAACGCCATCCTCTTCGAAGGCGTCGGACATGTATTTCCGGAACTGGGATTCCAAAACACCGAATATGTATTTGGCTTTCTGCTTTTCCAGCAGGTGAATGCCGTAGTCCGTGGGCCGCCGCCGCCGCCGTGAGGGGTCGCCGGGGGTGCTCCGCCGCTTTTCCACCGCGCAACGGGGCGTATAACACCGCTCTCCCTTTAGAAAGAGCTTTTCACCGGCTCGCCGGCACAGCCGGCAGTTTGGTCCTGTATACCTACCCATATATCGTTTTTTACACCCTTCTTCTTTTAGGAGGCCGGCACCCATTGTGGGGGATCGGCGTTACATCCCTGATACTGGTGACAACCAGGCCGGCCCCTTGCAGCGACCGAATGGCGGCTTCCCGGCCGGCACCAGGTCCCTTGATCAGCACGTCTACCTGGCGCAATCCTTGGTCCATCCCCCGGCGGGCAGCCTGCTCGGCCGCGCTGTGGGCGGCAAAGGCCGTTCCCTTTCGGGACCCCTTGAAACCGACGGTTCCCGCGCTGGCCGAGGCGATCACGCTGCCCTGCGGGTCGGTGATACTAATCAGGGTGTTGTTGAACGTCGAATATATATAAGCCCGGCCTTGGACGACAGTCCGGCGCTCTCTACGTCTTGTTCGTGGTCTAGGCATAAGTTTTTCTCACCTACTTCTTACCACCCGTCCGGCGGCCACGTCCGGCGACAGTGCGGCGGGGACCTTTCCGGGTGCGGGCATTTGTCCGGGTGCGCTGGCCGTGGGCCGGCAGGCCGCGCCGGTGGCGCAGACCTCGATAAGAACCAATTTCAATCAGACGGCGAATGTTTTGGTTAACTTCCCGCCGCAAATCACCTTCGGACGTATAATCTCCAAGTATCTCCCGGATCCGGTCCACCTGAGCCTCAGACAACTCATTCATCCGAGGCGGGGACTCCGGGTCAATGTCCGCTTTGACCAGGATCTCCGAAGCGATGACGGGACCGACACCGTATATGCTACGCAAGGCTACATGCGCCTTTTTTCGGTCAGGTACGTCAACACCGGCAATACGAACCACTTTGGTCCTCCTTAAGGCGTCCAGCCTATCCTTGACGTTGGGAATGCCGGGGATTGGTGCAGATTATCCTAACCACACCCTTTCTCTTTATCACCCGGCAGCGGTCGCATCTTTTTTTTACCGAAGCAGATACTTTCAACGTGTTTCCCTCAAACTTATACCGGCCGGAAACTGGAGTACGGCCGCTAGTTTAATCTTTGCTACTTGAACCGGTAGGTGATTCGGCCACGGGTGAGATCGTATGGAGATAGCTCCACCAAGACCCGGTCTCCCGGCAATACCCGGATGAAGTGCATCCGAATCTTACCCGACACGTGGGCCAAAACCTGATGCTCGTTGGGCAAAGTTACACGAAACATACCGTTAGGCAATGCTTCGGTTACATTCGCCTCAACTTCAATCGCCTGCTTTTTCGCCATACTTTCTCCCTAGATAGGTCTCTAAGTAAACACCGGAGCGAATAGCGCTCAAGTCAGCCTGGCACCGTCATGATCTCCGGACCGTTTTCCGTAATTGCTATCGTGTGCTCAAAGTGGGACGAGATCTTTCCGTCCGCGGTCACCACCGTCCACTGGTCGTCCAAGATGCGGGTGTGCCAATCTCCCAGGTTGAGCATTGGCTCGATGGCGATGCACATTCCAGGACGCAACAATGGCCCAAGGCCGGGGCGGCCATAGTTGGGGACTTGGGGGTCTTCGTGAAGAAATCTCCCCACGCCATGCCCGACAAATTCCCGGACCACGCCATAACCCTTGGCCTCAGCATACGATTGAACCGCTGCGCCGATGTCACCTATACGGTTGCCCGGCACCGCGGCCTTGATACCCTCCTCCAGGCTAAGCCTGGTGGCATCCATGAGTTCTATGGCCTCCTCAGCGACATCACCTACCGCCACCGAGATGGCAGCGTCTCCGATGAATCCGTCGATGGTAGCGCCAACGTCCATCTTGATGATATCGCCCTCTTTCAAGACCCTCTTGCCCGGTATGCCGTGGACGATCTCTTCATTGACCGACGTGCAGATGCTTGCCGGAAAGCCGCGATAACCCTTGAACGTGGGTTTAGCGCCGTGCCGGACAATCTCTTTGTAAGCGATGGTGTCCAGGTCTTTTGTAGTAAGGCCCGGTTCCACCGACTTAAGCAAGATCGCCAGCGTAGCGCCCACGACTGAACCAGCCCGGCGCATCGCCTCTAGCTCTTTAGGGGATTTGATTGTGATTCCCCCAGTATAGGGCGACGCCGAGTTGGAGGCGGTCTCAGTTTTCCGGTCTTGTTTCAACGTTACTATTCTACCTCGAATCGGGAATCTTGGGAACCCACGCTCTCTACTGCGTTAGATCAGTGGACCGCCGATTTGGCTCCGATTATAGCCCCAGCGCCTTCATTACCCGTTTGTTGATCTGCTCGACGGTGTCGACGCCGGGAACGTCCGCCAGAAGGGCGCGCTCCCGGTAAAAATCCAGTACCGGCATCGTTTCCGACTTGTACACTTCGATCCGTGTCTGAACTGCTTCCGGGCGGTCGTCGGTTCGTTGGTAGAGCTCTCCGCCGCATCGCTCACAGATCAGTTCCCGGTCCGGCGATCCATCAGTCCCACCAGGTGTCATGCTATGGGGTGCTTGGCACTGGCGGCAAACGAACCGGCCTGCCAGGCGCCGGAGCAATTCGTCCTCAGGCACATCTATATAAACCACTTTGTCCAGATTCCGAGCCCGGGTCTGCAAGGCCTCTTCCAAGGCTTTTGCCTGGAACCGGGTACGAGGAAATCCATCTAGGATAAATCCCTCCTCGGCATTTAAGGACATCACTTTCTCCAAAGCGATGTCGATGGTCAGTTCGTCGGGAACCAGAACCCCCCGGTTCATATAATCGGCGGCCTTCAACCCCAGGGGCGTTTCGGCTTGAACGTGGTGGCGGAACAGATCGCCCGAACTTATATGAGAGATTTTCAGCCGCTCGGTCAATAACTGAGCTTGGGTCCCTTTGCCCGCTCCCGGTGGACCGAAAAGGACCAATCGCAACCCTTGTGTCAAACTACCTCAAGAACCCTTCATAGTTTCGCATCATTAGCTGCGCCTCCAATTGGCGCATCGTATCCAAGCCGACACCTACCATGATGAGCAGGCTGGTGCTGCTAAGGGAAATCGCTTGAACATCGGTAATCAAAGAGGCCAAGTAGGGAACGATGGCGATGAACCCCAGGAACAACGCGCCGCCCATGGTGATGCGCACAATGACCCGGTTCAAATATTCCTGGGTCGGCCGGCCCGGTCTGATTCCCAAAACAAATCCACCGTTCCGTTGCAGATTTTCCGCCAAATTTTGCTGGTTGAACACCACCAGGGTGTAGAAGAAGGTGAAGATCACCACCAAGATAAACACCATGATCCAATACGGAGGGGAAGTTGGGACCAGTAGGTCCGCGAAGAACCGGGCTACATCTCCGATCACCCCGGTGGTCGTGGCGAAGTAGGTGGCCATCGTGCCGGGCAATATCACTATGGAGAAAGCGAAGATCAACGGAATCATTCCGGCGGAGTTGATGCGCAAAGGTAGGTAGGTCGCTCCACTCTGCCGATACATCCGTCCACCACGGAATATGCTTCGTCCGTATTGGACCGGGATGCGCCGGTGGGCCTCATTGAACCAGACGATAAGGGCGATGATTCCCACGCCGATGATGGCGAAGAACCCGATTCCCAGGACGTTGTCAGTATCCAGGAACCCCTGGCTGAGCAATCCAGGGAAACCGGCCACGATTCCGGCAAAGATTATCAAGGATATTCCATTGCCGATACCCCGCTCGGTGATCAACTCGCCCATCCAAACAAGGAACAACGTTCCCGCCACGATGGACAAGAGGGCGGCAACAGTTGGTAACAGGGAAGCCCCGAAAAAACCAACGACAAAAGTAGGGGCGCCAGTCACACTGTCCACGAACACACCCGACCCCTGCAGCAGGATTAATTGCCCATAACCCTGGGCTAAGGCGATGGGCACCGTCAACCAGTGGGTGATGCGGCTCATCTTGGCCCGCCCGGACTCTCCTTCCCGAGCCATTTCTTGGAGTTTGGGAAACACTGGGGTGATTAACTGCATCACGATCGAGGCCGTGATATAGGGAAAGACTCCCAGGGCCACGATGCTCATTCGGCGAAGAGCTCCCCCACTGAACAAGTCAAGAAAACCCAGAAGGTCGTTGTTTTCAAAAAGGTTGGCAAGGGCCCCCTCATTGATACCGGGCATGGGTATGTGGGCGGCAAACCGGTATATCGCCAACAAAGCCAGCGTGAACAGGATCTTTGATCGCAGGTCAGGTAGGCTAAAGGCGTCGATCGCCGCTTGTAGTAAACGGGGGAGGCGTCCCCCTTGAACTTCCGCCTGTAACATCCGCCCTACAGCTCCTCTACTTTCCCTTTGGCCGCCTCGATCTTCTCTCGCGCCGACCCGGTAAACCGGTGCGCGGCCACCGTGACGGCTTTGGTTAATTGGCCGTCACCGACAATCTTGATGGGCTGTTTCAAGCTCTTGAGGAAACCGCGTTCCCGCAGTAATTCCGGAGTGATTCGCTCTCCGGCGTCGAAGGTTTCAAGAGTTTCCAGACTGATCAGAGAATAGTAGGTCTTGAAGATGTTGTTGAAGCCCCGCTTCATGGGAAGTCCCTTTATCAGCTGGTTCTGACCACCCTCGAATCCGGCCCTAATCGCGCTTCCGGAGCGGGATTTCTGGCCCTTCATACCCCGGCCGGCGGTGCTACCTTGGCCGGCGGAGTCGCCTCGACCGACCCGTTTCCTGCGTTTCCTGGCCCCTGGACTTGGGACCACCTGATGTTCCATCATTGGAAATACCTCTCCGTCGTTGGCACTATAAAAACCAAAAGACGCCGATCGGCGCCGTTGGTTTGAATCTGGCCCCAAATATCGGTTTCTAAGATTCTCCCGAACCCTTTCGGGTCATAAGGCCTAGGCGTTCCTATAGGGAAAGCCCGTTTTAGGTGGACTCCACGATTTCCACGGAAACCAAGTGGCTTACTTTATTGACCATTCCGCGAATAGTCGGCGAATCAAAGTGCACCACGGAGTGGTGCAGGCGGTGCAAACCCAGGGACTGGATGATTCTCCGCTGGGATTCCGTCCGGCCGATCGTGCTTCGCTTCCATGTGATCTTTAGCTGGGTCATTTAGGCGCCCTCCGGTTTGGGGGGAGCAGGGGTTCCTGGATTTCTGGTGGCTGGAGCGTTACCGGTATTTCTTGCCACACCCGCGAGTCTGATCGCCCGTTCCTTTTCCGGGTCACGCAACGAGCGCAAAGCCTCTAGAGTGGCATGGACGATGTTGATGGGATTTCTGGAGCCCAAGGATTTTCCAACAACGTCTTTCACGCCGCCCAGTTCCAGCATGGCCCGCATCGCCCCGGCGGCGATGACGCCAGTCCCTTCCCGGGCGGGCTTGATTATCACAATTGTAGCCCCTTTCTTCAGGGTGACTGCTTGGGGGATCGTGCCGCCTTTCAGAGGAATCGTAACCATGTCGCGCCGGGCGATGGCGTTTCCCTTACGGACTGCATCGGGGATAACCAAGGCTTTCCCCAGCCCAACACCTACCTGGCCTTGGCCATCGCCAACCACCACCAAGGCGTTAAAGCGCAGACGTCTACCACCCTTCACCACTTTGGCGATACGGCGGGTAAAAACCACACGCTCGGTCATACCGCCGGTGTCTTCCTGGCGGAACCGGGGTCCTCTGGGTCGGTCTGGGGAAAATACCATAGGCTGTCACTATCTCCTTACGTCAGCCTGGACATTAACGATCTGTTTTCCCGGTTGTGTCTGGGAATCCTTACCTAAAACTGCAGGCCGCCTTCGCGGCTGGCTTCAGCTAGGGCTTTGACGCGGCCGTGATACTTGTATCCGCCGCGGTCGAAGACCACGCTGGTGATGCCCTTGGACTTGGCGCGTTCCGCCACCATCTTGCCCACGGCTACGGAAACATCAATCTTTGGTGCGGCGGCTCCGCCGGCTTGGGCGATGGTTTCATGGCTGGAAGCGGAGACCAAGGTATTACCTTCGCTATCGTCGATGATTTGCGCGTAGATGTGACGCAAGCTGCGAAACACGCATAGCCTGGGCCGTTCTACGGTGCCCGTCACCTTTTTCCGCACCCTTGCGTGCCGGACCAATCTCAATTTTCTAGAGTTTTTATCCTTGGCCACTAGGTTGTTCTCACTCCGGAAGGTTTCCGCTCCTACTACGGAGGCGCAGAATCCTCAAAATACCCTTAATACTGTTTTCCAGGACCGCTTCCGGGTCCAGGTTGAACCCTTTGATATGAACCAGCCTTGTTCTTGGCGGGATCAAGCCTTGCGAGCTGCTGCCTTGCCCGGCTTAAAGTGCAGGACTTCTCCCGCGTATTTGATCCCCTTTTCCTTATAGGCGTTGGGCGGCCGCGTCTGCCGAACTTTGGCGGCCAGGTTGCCCACCTGCTGTTTGTCGATGCCGCGCACGTGGATCCGGTTGTTGCCTTCCACCTCCATAGTCACGCCTTCGGGTGGATGCATCTCGATCGTATGGCTGTGGCCCACCGACAACACAATACCGTCGCCGACTTGCTGCACGCGGTAGCCTACTCCCATCAACTCCAATGTCTTGGTGTAACCTTCTGAAACACCCTGAACCGCATTGGCGATGAGGCTGCGGGTTAGGCCGTGAAGGGCATGGTGAAACTTACGCTCTGACAGTCGCTCTACCAACACGTTGCCGTCTTCCACGGTAACTTTGACGTCGGGATGGTAGGTCTGTGTCAGCGTGCCGTTGGGACCCTTAACAACTACGCCGCCGTACTGGACTTCCACTTCCACTCCCTGGGGAATGGGGATGGGCTTGCGTCCGATGCGCGACAGTGTCCTTCCTTGCGTATTGCCGTTTGCTGTTGAACTACCAGACATAACAAAGAAGCTCCCCGCCGATCCCCGCGCGCCAAGCTTGGCGGCCGGCCATTACGCCTTGGGGAGTCGAAAGAATGGCGACGCCCATGCCTCCATAGACCCGGGGGATTTCACCCCGTCCCACGTAAACACGCAGTCCCGGCTTGCTGATTCGCTTCAGACCGGTGATGGCCGGTTCTCTCTTCTCCCGGTAAATCAGGTGGACCCGAAGTGTGGGATGGGACTGTCCCCTGGGTAGGTCGAAGTCCCGGATGTACCCTTCTTCCTTAAGAATCTTGGCGATGGCCAGTTTCATTTTTGAATGAGGCATCATAACAGACTCGTGACGCACCTGAATGGCGTTACGAATCCTGGTCAACATATCCGCTACTGGATCGGTTACTGGCAAAGTTTTATCCCCCTTGGCTCCCTACCAACTTGCTTTGCGCACGCCGGGTAGTTCACCGGACAGCGCCAATTCCCGGAAACAGATCCGGCAGATGCCGAAGTAACGTATGTAGGCCCTGGGCCGGGTGCAACGGTTGCACCGGCTGTGCCAACGTACTGGGTACTTGGGCTTCCTGAGCCACTTTTGAACCTTTGATGACTTGGCCATTGGCTTCTTCTAGACCTCTCGAACGAATGGCATACCGTATAATTCCAACATGCGCGTCGCCGTGGCGTCGTCGTGAGCTGTAGTAGTGATCGTTACCTGCAATCCACGGATCCGGTCGATCTGGTTATAGTCAATCTCCGGGAAAATGATCTGCTCGCGGATGCCTATGGAGAAATTCCCCCTGCCGTCGAACCCCCGCCTGGGAATCCCCCGGAAGTCGCGGATACGCGGCAGCGACATGTTGATCAACCTATCCAGGAAGTGGTACATCTTGGTCCCACGCAGAGTTACGCAGGTACCGATGGGATTGCCCTCACGGATCTTGAATCCGGCGATGGACTTGCGGGCGCGGGTGATGATGGGCTTTTGGCCGGTTATGGTGGCCAAGTCGCCGGTGGCGCTTTCCATCGCCCGGCCATTGGTTAATGCCTCGCCCAATCCGATGTTGACTACGATCTTCTGGATGCGCGGCACCTGCATCGGGTTGGTGAATCCAAATTCGCGCATCATGGTGGGAACGATTTCATTGCGGTAAAGATCTCGCATCCTCGGTGGAGGGGGAGGCTCATCCGCGGGATCGGCTGGAGGCTCTTCCACGGCGGTGGCGCCGCCCCGTTGCCGTCCAGTCGCCCTTGTTCCGGTTCGCGGCGTTCTGGGGGCCCGGCGGCGTGCCGGAGCTGCCTCCTCGGCGGGTGGCTCAGTCGCTTCTGCGGTTGGTTCGGAAACTTCTTCGGCGGCGGGCTCAACCGAGTCGGACGCCGGTTCCGAAGTTTCTTCGGCGGTAGGCTCCGCCGCTTGATCGGATTGTTCTAGTTCTTCTTCGTTATCTGGCATCGTCAATCACTTCTTGGCATTTGGGACAACTTCTGACTCGGGCCCCGGTATCCAGAAACACGATCTTAGGCTTAGTGGGCTGGTTGCATTTGTTGCAGATCAACACCACATTGGAGATGTGGATGGGGGCCTCTTGTTGGATTCGGCCCGATTGCCGGACCCCGGGCCGAGGCTTGACGTGGCGGGTGATAAAGTTCACCCCTTCAACCACCACTCGATTTCCTTTAGTCAGTTGACGGTCGACCCGGCCGCTTTTGCCCTTCTCTTTGCCCGCTATCACGAGCACATTGTCCCCGCTTCGGATGCGCATTATACCACTTCCGAAGCTAGGGAAATGATCCGCATGAACCCTTGGTCGCGAAGCTCACGCGCCACCGGGCCAAAGATCCGCGTGCCGCGGGGCAGCCGGTTTTCCAGGATCAGCACGGCGGCGTTGTCGTCGAATTTTATGTATGTCCCATCGGGCCGGCGCCGTCCCTGGGCCTGACGGATTATCACCGCCCGGACCACTTCGCCCTTCCGGACGGGAGAGTTGGGCGCCGCTTCCCGAACGTTGCAGACTATCACGTCACCCACGTGGGCGAATTTGCGTTTGCCGCTGCCGGGAATGTTGATCAGGCGGATAACTTTGGCGCCGCTGTTGTCCGCCACGGTTAGCCGGGTATAAGTCTGAATCATTCTTCAGTATCCTGTTCATCAGAAGCCGAATCGTCTTCCGAGGCTATTTCATCCGTTTGTTCTTCGTCATCTTCCTCAGCCTGATCCACCGGCTGTTCGGAGGCTGTCTCTTGCATGACAGCGTCGGCTTCCAAGTCTATCGGACGGACATCGGCTACCTCGCGGCGCGACAGAATCTCCAACAAGCGCCAATGCTTGGATTTGGAAATGGGCCGGGTCTCTTCGATCCGTACCGTGTCTCCCACTAAGCATCTATTTTCAGGGTCATGGACCATGAAACGGGCCAACCGGCGCACTTGCTTGCGATACAGCCGGTTTCGCTGCTTCCAGACCATTTCGACGACCGCCGTCCGGTCCATACTCACGCGGACCACCGATCCGGTCCTGACCTTCCGCATAGACTTAACCAAGCTTAACCCTCCACCAGTTGCCGTTCTCTGATCACGGTTCGCAGGCGGGCGATGGATTTTCGCACCGACCTGGGAAGGTTGGAGTCGGGTAGCTGGTTGGTGGCGGCCCGAAACCGCAGGTCCATCATCTCCCGGCTGGTCTTCTCCAATTCCTCACCGAGTTGTTCATCGGAGAGGGCCCGTATCTCGTTAATCAACATAGAATCACGTCTTTAAACTGAATGACCTGACATGACCGCGATCCGGTCACGCTGAACGGTCTTAGTCGGGATCGGAAGTTTGTGGCCTGCCAATTTCAACGCCCTGACGGCGTCTGCCGCGGGAACTCCAGCCACCTCAAACAGAATCTTGCCCGGTCTGACCACCGCTACCCAGTGGTCCACCGCGGCCTTGCCGCCTCCCATTCGGACTTCGGCAGGTTTCTTGCTGACTGATTTGTCCGGGAAAACCCTTACCCACACTTGGCCGCCACGGCGTAGGTGGCGGGTGACGGCGATCCTGGCCGCTTCGATCTGCCGCGCCGTGATCCAGTCGGCCTCCATGGCTTTGAGCCCGAACTCACCAAAGCTCACAGTGCTACCGGTGGTTGCGGCGCCTTTGCGCCGGCCCCGAAACACCTTGCGAAATTTGGACCGCTTCGGCTGCAACATTGCTTACCCCTTATTATTGGTCGTCTATGGCCGTTCCAGCCTGAGTGCCTTCGGACGGCCCTAGGCGAACGGATTCAACGATTCTTCGATGGTGGTGACTTATTCCCACCACGGATCAAGCTAATTTCTAAATCTGAAGGTCTTCGTCCAACTCAATTTCCGGCTCGTCTGAGTTAGCCTGAACCGTAACCTCAATGGTTTCCAGTTCTTCCTCTTCTTCAGGTGGCGGCGGCAGGATGTCGCCGTGGTAGATCCAAACCTTGACGCCCACTTGTCCCATGACCGTGTGGGCCTCGGCCAAGGCGTAATCGATGTCCGCCCGCAAGGTGTGCAGCGGAACCCGGCCCATCATCAACTTTTCAACGCGAGCGATTTCCGAACCGGAGATGCGCCCCTTGACGATAATCTTGATCCCTTGCGCGCCGCCCTGCATGGCCCTTTGGGCCGCCTGACGCATGGCTCGGCGATAGGCTACCCGGCGCTCCATCTGGTCGGCGATGTTTCGGCCTACCAGGCAGGCGTTAATCTCAGGCTGCTCGATCTCTATGACATTTAGCTGCACCCTGCGCTGGGTGATGGACTCCAGCTTGGTTCGGAGATTCTTAACCCGCTCTCCGTCCCTGCCGATCAGGATCCCGGGGCGCGCGGAGTGGATGTTGATTACACTATCCTGTGCCCCGCGGTCAATCTCAACCTTCGCTATGCCGGCGTCGGAGAAGGACTTGTACTCATCGACGATGCTTTTCCGCAGCTTAATATCTTCTAGCACCAAGGCGCGATAGCTACTGGCGGTGGGCGCGAACCAGTGCGCCTTCCAATCTTTGATGATGCCCAACCGAAACCCGTAAGGGTGGGTTTTATGGCCCATGATTTAACGCTCCTGTCCCGGTTCGTCCACTACCACCGTGATGTGGCTGGAACGCTTTATGATTCGGCCGATGCGGCCCCTGGCCCTGGGCCGAAATCTTTTCAATGGTGTGGCCTGGTCCGCGGAGATCGCGACTATCCGTAGAGAGTCCCGGTTCATCATCATATTGTTTTCAGCATTGGCCGCGGCCGATTGCACCACTTTGGCCACGGTTTTGGCCCAAGGCGATGTCAGCAGGCTCAACGTATTCAGAGCGTCATCCACCGGCCGGCCCCGGACCAAGTCCAGTATCGGCTTCAACCGTTTTTGAGACGCGCTAATCTTTTTGGCTACAGCACGGACTGGTGGCAATTCACTACCTCATTGGCCTACTGGAGCGTTCGGAGCGCGAGACGTGACCACGATAGGTTCGCGTCGGCGAGAACTCACCTAGCCGGTGGCCCACCATGTTTTCCGTTACGAACACCGGTATATGCCGGCGCCCGTCGTGTACGCCGAAGGTTAACCCGACAAATTCGGGCATTATCATCGACGCTCTGGACCAAGTTCTGATGACCGTTTTTGTGCCCGACCTTTGGACGGCCTCCACTTTCTTGGCCAACTTGGGATGGACGTAAGGGCCTTTCTTGATTGACCGGGACATTCTACCGTCTCCTGCCCCTTCGCATTATGAACTTGCTACTTGCTTTGTGTACCCGGCGGGTCTTGTGGCCCAAGGTGGGCTGACCGGTGGGCGACTTGGGTCCGGGCATGCCGATGGGTGAGCGCCCCTCACCACCTCCATGGGGGTGGTCCACTGGGTTCATGGCGACACCCCTAACTTGGGGGCGCCGTCCCAGATGGCGGCTGGCTCCGGCCTTGCCCAGGCTTTCGTTTTTATGGTCCGGGTTGGAAAGCTGGCCGATACTGGCCCGGCATTCCAACAACACCCGGCGCATCTCTCCGGAGGGAAGCCTTATCAGCACATAGTTGCCTTCCCTCGACAGAACTTGGGCGCCGGCCCCGGCGCTTCTTACCAACTGACCGCCCCGCTGGGGAGTCAATTCCAAGTTATGAACCACCGTTCCAGTAGGTATGGACCGCAGGGGGAGGCAGTTGCCGGGATGAATCTCCGATTGCGGTCCCGATTCAACCCAATCGCCTACCGACAATCCCATCGGGGCCAGGATGTAGCTCTTCTCTCCGTCGGCGTAGAAGATCAAGGCGATGCGGGTGGTGCGGTTCGGGTCATACTCGATGGATCTTACCCGGCCGGGCACCTGATCCTTGATCCGCTTAAAGTCGATCTTGCGGTACATCTGCTTGTGGCCGCCGCCCCGGTGCCGGGCGGTGACCTGTCCCGTGTTGTTGCGGCCGGCGTGGTTGGGCAGATGTTCGAGCAAGGACTTCTCGGGTTTCCTCGTCGTGATCTCCTCAAAAGAAGGCCGCACCGCATTGCGGGTGCCGGGCGTCATCGGTTTTAAGTTTTTTAGAGGCATACTCGATTTCCTTGCATACTAGAAACCCTTTACACACCCTCTATCAGGTTGATTCTATCCCCTGACTTCAGGGTGACCACGGCCTTTTTAATATCGGGACGCTTTTTGGTACGGGGACCGTACCGTTTGAGTTTTCCGTGCAGCTTAGTGATATTTACGTCTAGCACGGTCACGTCAAAACGGGTTTCAACGGCTTGCTTCACTTCTATCTTGTTTGCCTTGGGAGCCACGTGGAACGTGTATTTCCCAGACTCTTGAAGCAGTGTGCTTTTCTCGGTGATCGCCGGTTTGATCAGGACATGATGGATATCCATCTACTCCTCTCCTCCGGCGTCTTCCGCTTCGTCTACGCTCTCCGCCGCAGCTTCTTCCGCATCTTCGGCCGTGGCCACCGGGCTCGCCTCTTCCGGCGAATTCTCGCCCGAGCTACTTGGGCCGGCGATCCTGTCTTTCCAGCGAGGGGGGGGCACGGCTAGATCCTGCTCGGCCCAGCGAGCCGCTTCCAGAGTGATCACCAGCTTGTCCCGGCTCAAGAGCTCTTGGGCATTGAGTTGGTTCACCGGAAGTGTCCAGATCTTCTCGATGTTGTGGGCCGCCCGTACAACCGCTTGCACCGTGTCTTTGGTCACCACCAAGGCTGATCCGGTGATCCCCAGATTGGACAGTAGCTCCACCATCGATTTAGTCTTCCCGTTGATCCCGTCCATGGCGTCGATGCAGATGAGTTGGTTCTGCCTGGCTTTTTCCGACAGGACGCATTTCAAGGCCAATTGGCGCATCCGGCGTGGCAGCGCTTTCCGGAAGTCCCGAGGGTGCGGTCCGAAGACCACTCCGCCGTGACGCCATTGGGGTGAGCGTATGCTCCCTTGACGGGCCCGCCCGGTATGCTTTTGGGTCCAGGGCTTGCGCCCGCCTCCTGACACCTGTGCCCTCGTCTTGGTGTCGGCGGTTCCCTGCCGCTTGTTTCCCTGATAGATAACCAGCGCCTGATGTACCAGGGCATGGTTCATAGGCACGGCGAAAACAGCGTCGTCCAGATCAATCGTTTCGACCGTGTCTCCCTGGGAATTTTTTACCGAAACTTCCATTCGTATTCCAATCCGTTGCCGTCCAGCCTTTAGGCTGGCGCTTTCACCGATTTGCCGGTCCGCCGGATCTGCACCACACCCATCTGCGAGCCGGGTATGCCGCCTTTGACCATTAACAGGTTCCGGTCGGTGTCGACCTTTATAATCTCTAATCCCTTGGCCGTTATTCGCCGGTTGCCCATGTGGCCGGCCATCTTCATTCCCTTGTATACTCTGCCCGGTGTGGTGCCTCCACCGATGGAGCCGGGAGCTCGTGCCCGGTCCGATTGGCCGTGAGTGCGTGGGCCGCCGTCGAATCCGTGGCGCTTGATGACGCCGGCGAATCCTTTTCCTTTAGACCGCGCGATGATATCTACCTTCTCACCAGGAGTGAATATCTCAACCGAGACGCTGTCGCCTACCTGATAATCGCCGATGTCGTCAACTTGGACTTCCCGGAGATAGCGGCAGACTTGGGTGTCCTTCATGTGGCCCCGCGTAGGTTTGTTGGCCCGTTTGTCCAGGCCAAATCCTATCTGGACCGCCTCATAACCGTCGGTTTCAACCGTCTTCACCTGGGTGACGAAGCAGGGACCGGCTTCTATGACCGTAACCGGCACCACTCTGCCGTCTTCCAAGAAGACCTGGCTCATTCCAACCTTTTTACCGAGAAAGCCTTGCAACATATTTTTAACCGTCGAGTTAAAGCTTGATTGAGATATCAACGCCGGCCGGCAGGTTCAGCCGCGTTAACGAGTCGATGGTCTTGGAGGTGGGCTCTAGGATGTCTATGAGCCGCTTGTGGGTGCGTATCTCAAAGTGTTCTCGCGAGTCCTTGTCGACGTGGGGGCTTCGTATGACGCAGAACCGGCGGATGTGAGTCGGCAAGGGTACTGGGCCGGCCACCCGTGCTCCGGTACGCTCCGCGGTTTCCACGATCTGGCCCGCCGAAAGGTCTAGCATTTTATGATCGAAAGCCTTGAGGACGATCCTGACTTTTTGCCTGGTTACCATATTCCTCTATCTCGCCTATTTTTGCCGAACGAGTCTATGTTTATCACACTCGGACCAGTGTTTTCAAGAGTTCCGCGTTAACTGGTTCGTAATGACGGAATTCCATCGTAAATGAGGCCCTGCCTCGGGTGATTGACCGAAGCGCCGTGGTATAAGAGAAAGTCTCCCCCAGGGGCAAATAGGCCCGAACGACCTGAATGTCGTCTTGCCCCTCGATATTCCGGATCTGAGCGCGGCGGGTCCCAAGGTCTCCAATGACGTCACTGAGATGCTCGCCCGGCGTCGTTACTTCCAGGTCTACGATAGGTTCCAATAACACCGGCTTACCCTTGGGCACGCCTTCCCGGATGGCCAGCATTCCGGCGCTGCGGAAGGCCATCTCCGAGGAGTCAACGTCGTGGTAGCTGCCGTCCACCAGTTTGACCTGCATGTCCACCAGCGGGTAACCAGCCATGGGCCCATTGTCCAATGCCTGGCGCACTCCCTTTTCCACCGCCGGGATGTACTCTCGGGGAATAGTCCCGCCCTTAATGGCGTTCACGAATACGATTCCGGAGCCCCGGTCCAAGGGCTCCAATTCCAGCCATATGTGGCCGAACTGGCCATGACCGCCCGTCTGCCGGACGAACCGCCCTTCGACTTTGATCGGTTGGGTGATCGTCTCCCGGTAAGATACGCGCGGTGAGCCCACCTGGGCTTCCACGCCGAACTCCCGCTTCATGCGGTCGACCAATACTTCCAGATGGAGCTCTCCCATGCCGGACATAACCGTTTGGCCGGTTTCATCGTTGAACTTGACCACGAAAGTGGGGTCTTCGTCGGACAGTTTCCTCAGCGCCTCACCCAATCGGTCTTGGTCGGCCCGGGTGGCAGGCTCAATGGCCACCGATACCACCGGTTGAGGGAATTGAGGCGGTTCCAAGATCACTTGATCGGACGCGATACAGATCGTATCCCCGGTAAAGGTGTTTTTAAGCCCGATGACCGCGCAGATATTTCCGGCGCCAATCATCTCCAGGTCCTCCCGGTGGTTGGCGTGCATCTGGAGCAGCCGCCCCATCCGTTCCCGGTGTCCCCTGGTTACGTTCTGTACCGACTCTCCGGCTTTTATCTTGCCGGAATATATGCGGAGGAATACCAAGCGGCCCACGAAGGGATCTGTCGCCACTTTGAATGCCAAAGCGGCCAGCGGTTCATTTTCATCGGGATACCGAAGCACTGTCTTTTCGGTCCGGGGGTCGATGCCCTCTACCGGAGGAACGTCCGACGGGGAAGGCAGATAATCAATGATCGCGTCTAGTAACGGTTGTATTCCCTTATTGCCCACGGCGCTGCCGCATAAGACAGGCACTAGATTGCGATTGATAGTCGCCTTGCGCAAAGCCGCACTAAGGTCATCGTTTCCGATGTCTTCCCCTTCCAGGTAGCGAATGAGCAGGCTTTCGTCGGTCTCCACGATCTTTTCAATCATGGCTTGCCGGAATTTTTGGAAATTCTCCTCGCACTCGGAGGGCATAGGCCCATACTCCGGCTCGGATGAGGCATTGCCGTTGCGGGCGCCGTTGGTGCGGTTATCGGGGTAGGTCCAAGCCTGTCCGCTGATCAGGTCTACGACGCCGCGGAAATCGGCTTCCTCGCCGATGGGCAATTGGATCGGTACAGTATTGGCCTTCAGGCGGCGGCGCACCGATTCGATGGTGCGTTCATAGCTGGCGCCAACCCGGTCCATCTTGTTGACGAAGCAGATACGCGGAACGTTGTAGGTGTCGGCCTGACGCCACACGGTTTCTGACTGAGATTGAACGCCAGCTACGGCGTCAAGAACGACGATCCCGCCGTCCAGAACACGAAGGCTGCGTTCCACCTCAGCGGTGAAATCGACATGGCCGGGGGTGTCGATGATGTTGATCTTGCAGTCCCGCCAATAGGCGGTGGTGGCGGCAGCGGTGATGGTGATGCCCCGCTCTCTTTCCTGGGGCATCCAGTCCATGGTGGTGGTCCCGTCGTCCACCTCTCCTAACCGATGGATCCTACCTGTGTTAAAAAGTACCCTTTCGGTTACCGTTGTCTTGCCCGCATCGATGTGGGCGATAAAGCCGATATTACGAATTTTCCCTATCGGAAAGCTGCTCTCCATAATTGGTTTGGCACCGGGCGCCCCTTGAGACGTCTATCTTCGATAATGGACGAAAGCTCGATTGGCCTCCGCCATACGGTGTAGTTCCTCCTTACGGCGTACTGCCGTTCCTTCTCCTCGGGATGCTTCCATAAGTTCCTGAGCCAACCCTCGGCGCATGGGCATCCCTTTCCTGCCACGGGCACCGCGAATAAGCCACCGGATGGCCAAAGCCTCGCTACGGATGGGGCGGAGCTCCGTGGGCACTTGGTAAGTTGCTCCTCCCACTCGCTTGGGCTTAACTTCCACCATTGGGGTGGCGTTCTTAAGAGCCAGCTGAAATACCTCCAGCGGCTCTCTGTTGGATTGCTCTTTGATGATTTCGAACGCGCTGTAACAGATGCGTTGGGCGGTGGTCTTTTTACCCCGCTGCATCACATTGTTGATGAACTTGGCCAGTTCCACATTGTTGTACAAAGGGTCCGGGGGAATCACCCGGACTACTGCGCGTCTTCTTCTGGACATAGATAATCACACCTTACGCTGAATACCGAAAAGGCTGATGGACGCCATAAATTGCTAAATACCGGTCTAGCGGTCGGTACGAGGCTTGGTGGCTCCGTACTTGCTTCGGCCCCGCCTCCGGTCCGAGACACCTTCGCAATCCAAGGCGGCGCGGATGACGTGATAGCGGACACCCGGCAGGTCTTTAACCCGGCCGCCCCGGACCAGAACCACCGAGTGCTCTTGGAGGTTATGCCCTTCGCCGCCGATGTAGGCGGTGATCTCAACTCCGTTAGTAAGCCGAACGCGGGCTATTTTCCGCAGCGCTGAGTTGGGTTTCTTGGGGTTCATCGTGCGTACCTGAATACACACCCCTCGCCGTTGCGGACACCCCTTGCCATACTTTACCCGGTTGCGCAATGAGTTCTGGACCCAGTGCAGCGCCGGGGCCTTGGTCTTCTTCCGAACCGGCTTACGGCCATGCCGGACCAATTGGTTTACTGTAGGCATAGAATATCCCCGCTTATCGACTTGACAGCAACTAAGTACTTTACCAACCTTGACTGTAGATGTCAACTAATTTCGGCCTGTTGACAACCATTCTGGAGGCACTTAAAGTGTCTAATCATCCCTGTCTGCCACATGGGCTTGTTGAATCCGGTTCGGCAGGGCGGCCTTAACAACCGAATGTTCTACCCGAGGCGCTGCAAACGGCTTAATAGGGAAGGCGGTGAAAGGCCGCCGCGGTTGCGCCACTGTATGCGGGTTTAGCTTGGGTCTTGTTTCTCATATCTCACGATCTGAGACGGGAAACTCCAGGCGTATCCCGCGAGTCAGGACACCTGCCCGGGTAAGGGGAGCTCTCGTCTGCGCTGAACAGAAACGTGCCCCCGTGGCGCTACCCTATTTTAGTATCGCGCCACGACTACGCCAGCAAACTCTCCCCGGCCACGACAGAGTCCGGGGTTTTTTTATGGTTCTCACCATGTATATTTATCGACCTGCGGATAGTAACTCAAACTATACTTATAAAAAGTTAAATTGCGGATTTTATGAGTCTGAATCATAACGATACGTCCATCGCCATTGTGGCAGTCGGTCCGGGTGATCCCAGTCTGATGACGCTGCAAGGGCGTGAGATTCTCGAGAACGCCGACGTGGTCGCGGGATTCAAGACCGTGCTCGACGTGGTCCAGCCCTGGCTGACTAATGCCGAAGCCTGTCCCATGACCTACCGGGACCAAGAGGAAGTGCTGGAGTACGTCGAGTCCCAGGCCTTGCTCGGCAAGAAGTGCGTCGTCTGCTGCTGGGGCGACTTGAACGTGTCCGCCCGGGAGTTGTTGGCCAGGGTACGGCGCCGGGCCGGGAAGGTGGAGCTGACCCCCGGCATCAGCTCGATCCAGATGGCCTGTGCCAGGGCTGGAATCTCCATGGAAGACGCGGTGTTCATCACCCTCCACCAGCGGCGCGGCGCATCCGACGACTTCGCCTCGGACGTTGAAGAGGTTGTCCACTTTCTCAAAGATGGGCGCAGGCACGTGATCCTGCTGCCCCGTCCCTACGACCTCATGCCCCCCGGTATCGCCAAGGAACTAGTGTCCGCGGGCATTGCGGGAGACAGGCCGGTCACCGTGTTCCAGCGCCTTACCTTGGAAGGCGAGAAACGGTGGGATGGCAACCTTGATGAGTGCGGCGAGATCACTGAGGAGTTCAGCGATCTTTCCATAATGGTGATCTTTACAGGAACCGGCGAAGGGCCGGACTCCCATGAGTGATGCGTAATGACTGAGCGAACAGATACAACGACCCAACGGAAGACTGTCCTGTTCGTCACCACCGCCGATACGGACATCCTCACCGCCGAGCGGGCCTTGAGCGGGATGCCCGATGACTATCCTCACGTCAGCGCGTTCAACCCGGTAGCCCTGGAAACCCCCGAGGCCCAGGAAGAACTGATGACGGCCCTGGAAGACGCGGGCGTCGTGATCTTGCGTCTCCTAGGTGGGAAACAGTCGATGCCCCAGTTGTTTGACCAACTGGTCCGCGATTGCCGTGTCCGCGGGATACCCCTGATAGCCTTGCCAGGTCATCAGGAGTGGGACGAGGATCTGGTTACCGCCTGTACCGTGCCGGTGGCGGAAGTGGAAACGGCCTTCGCCTACCTGATGCGCGGCGGCGTGCAGAACCTGGAAAATCTCTTCTTTTTCCTCAGCGATACCTACTTGGGTTCCGATTATGGACACGAAGCGCCCAGCCACATTCCTTGGGAGGGCCTGTACCACCCCGATGTGGCCCAAGGGACCGAGGTCGATGATTACATCCGGGACCGGTTCCAGGCTGGAAAGCCCCGTATCGCCCTTCTTTTTTACCGGGCGCACTGGATGAGCGGAAACCTGCTTACGATCGATAGTCTGATCCACCGGTTGGAAGCGCTGGGCGCCAACGTCCTGCCCTTGTTCTCCTACAGTCTGAAGCACAATCCTGAAGAGGACGGCCAAGGCAACCGTACCTTTACCGAGTACCTGGCCGATCCCGACGGTGTTCCCAAGGTCGATTGCATCATCACGACCATGGGGATGTCCATGAGTGAGTTGAGCACCGAGGGACCTACCATCGCCGCCGGATGGACGGTGGACTACCTTGACAAGTTGGACGTTCCAATCATCCAAGGAATCATCAGCACCGGCACTGAAGAGGATTGGCAGGAAAGCTCCCTGGGATTGGGTCCCATAGACACTGCCATGAGCATAGCCCTGCCCGAGTTCGACGGCCGAATCATATCGGTACCCATATCCTTTAAGCAGGAAACCGGACATAGCGGCGCATCGTCCGGCGCTGCCAAACTGTCCGGACGTATGCAGCGTTACGTGCCCCGGGAAGACCGGGTGGACTATCTGGCCCGCCTATCCATCAAATGGGCCGATCTACGGCTCAAGGAAAACTCGGAAAAGCGGATCGCTATCATCCTAAGCAACTATCCCACCAAGGACGCCCGTATCGGCAACGCGGTGGGTCTGGACACACCGGTATCGGTGGTCCGCATTCTGAATGCCATGAAAACAGCCGGTTATCACGTCACCGATATACCCGAATCTGGAGATGAACTGGTCCACCGCATCATCGAACGGTGTAGCAACGACCGGGACTCGCTTACCGAAGAGCAACTTAAAATGGCGGTCGGTCACGTCACCAGCCGCCAATACGCCGAATGGTTCCAGGGATTTCCAGCCAAGGTTGTGCAGGAGATGACCGAGGCTTGGGGTGAGCCGCCGGGACAGGTTTACCGCACCAACGGAAGTCTGGCCATAGCGGGCATCGACCTTGGTAATGTTTTTATCGGTCTGCAACCGCCCCGGGGATTCGGCGAAAATCCCATCGCCATCTACCACAGCCCGGACTTGGCGCCGACCCACCATTACATCGCCTACTATCGCTGGATCCGGGATGTCTTCAAGGCCGACGCCATGATCCACGTTGGAAAACACGGCACGCTGGAGTGGCTACCCGGGAAGGGCATCGGCTTGTCCGAAGCTTGTTATCCGGAGTTGGCGTTGAGCGACATTCCTCTCTTTTACCCATTCATAATCAACAACCCCGGCGAGGGCGCCCAGGCCAAGCGCCGCACCCACGCCACCATCGTAGACCACTTGATCCCGGCGATGACCACCGCCGATAGCTACGGCGACATCGCCCGGGTCGAGCAATTGATGGACGAGCATTACCAGTGCCAGACGCTGGACCCGGCCAAGCTCCCCCTGCTGGAAGCCCAGATCTGGGAATTGGTCAAAGCAGCCGAATTGAACCGTGACCTGGGCATCGACGACCTCCCCGAGGATTTCGGCGGATTCATTCTGGAGATAGACGGTTATCTCTGCGAATTAAAAGACGCTCAGATAAAGGACGGGCTTCATATCCTGGGGGAGGCCCCCGAGGGCGAGCAACTCATCGGCCTGCTGTGCGCCCTGACTCGCCTGGACATCAGCGGCATTCCAAGCCTACGCAAGTCAATAGCGGAAGCCCTGGGACTGGATTACGGCTCTATCATCGACGAGCCGGCGCTCCCGGCTGATGGAGACATTCATCCGGCATTAATATCGGCAGACCCGGACACGCCGGTGCGCAGTCAGGGAGATTTGCTGGAGCGCATAGAGACGCTGTGCCGTGAAGCCTACCGGCTGCTGTTGGCCCAGGACTTCGATCCCGATTTCGTGGCCCCGGTGGTGTCCCAAATCTTGGGACAGGCTGACGCTCAAACCCAGAAAGTGCTGGGTTATGTGGCGGATACGATCTATCCGGCCTTGCAACGTACCCCTGATGAGATCGGCAACCTGCTTCGGGGGCTGGAAGGCCGGTTCGTGCCTCCGGGGCCCAGCGGAGCGCCCACCAGAGGAATGGCCAACATCCTGCCCACGGGGCGCAATTTTTACTCGGTGGACCCCAAGACCATCCCGTCGCCCTCCGCTTGGGAAACTGGCAAGGCCCTGGCTGACGCTCTGCTGGAAAAGTACCTGACCGAGGAAGGGGCCTATCCCGAAATGGTGGGATTGGTGGTCTGGGGGACATCGGCCATGCGCACCCACGGCGACGACGTGGCCCAGATTCTCCAGTTACTGGGCATCAGGCCGGTCTGGCAGCCGGAAAGCCGTAGGGTCGAAGGGCTGGAGGTCATACCCGTCGCCGAATTGGGCCGCCCCCGCATCGACGTAACCATAAGGATCAGCGGCTTTTTCCGTGACGCCTTTCCAAACCTTATCAATCTTCTGGATCAGGCCGTGGAAATGGCGGCATCCCAGGACGAATCTCCCGAAGAAAACTTCATTCTCAAGCACCTCAGAGAAGACCTGGCCCGTGACCGATCTACCTCAGATAGCGAACACCCCTCTCCCTCAGAAAGAGGGGCCGGGGGTGAGGGCGACCGGGCCACGTCTCTGTATCGGATATTCGGCAGCAAACCGGGCACCTACGGGGCCGGTATCCTGGCGGCGTTGGACGAGCGCAATTGGGAAACGGTGGAGGACTTGGCGGAGGTCTACACCGCTTGGGGCGGCTACGCTTACACCCAGCGAGACTTCGGAGTGAGTGCCAGGCCCCAGTTCCGGCAGCGGTTCAGCCAGATCGTCGTGGCCGCCAAGAACCAGGACACCCGGGAGCACGACATCTTCGACAGCGATGACTACATGCAGTATCACGGGGGCATGATCGCCACCGTGCGGGCCTTGACCGGCCGGAACCCGCGCCAATTTTTCGGCGATAGCTCCGACCCTTCCCGAGCTAGGGTCCGCGATCTGCAAGACGAAGCGCGCCGGGTGTTTCGGAGCAGGGTGGTCAACCCCAAGTGGATCGAGTCGATGAAGCGCCATGGCTACAAGGGTGCGTTCGAGCTGTCGGCCACCGTGGATTACATGTTCGGCTACGACGCCACTGCCCAGGTGGTGGAAGACTGGATGTACGAAGACGTAACCGAGAGCTACGTCTTGGATCCGGAGACCCAGAAGTTCTTCCAGGAGAGCAATCCCTGGGCGCTGCGTAGCATCGTGGAACGGCTACTGGAAGCCATCGAACGGGGTCTTTGGGCGGAGCCTCCACCGGAGATGAGGGAGAAGTTGCAGGAGCTCTACCTGGACCTGGAAACAGAATTGGAGGCTAGGCAAGAAGGGCAACAGCCATAAATAGGCCTTCAGGGATGGGACCGGGCTTGCGTCATTCCGGCGCAGGCCGGAATCCACAGAACGTTCGCATCAACTGCGGGCCTGGACACAGGCCTTCGCCGGTGAGACGGTGTGGGCTCTTTATACTTCTAACGTAAAAACTGATAGGAGCACTACTTTCAACGGGTAGAAGTGTTTGATAGAATTGGGACGCTCGTGAAACCGCTAGGATTATCAGGAGCGGGATCACGTACGCGGGAGACCATTTCTTAAACAGCTCCCCGGAGGCAGACGGTGGATATAGCCCTCGACTTGATAAGGGACCTTACCAAAGACGACCGGGTGATGTGGGTTGTTGGCGGAGGCGAGGTGGTCAGCGAGAATAACTCCAAGGGGATCAAGGAACCGGAGTTAGACCGCGGCTACATCACCGTCGAAGCAGACAATTGGCACTTCCATATCGGCCTGGACAATATAACGGGGATCCAATTCGTGGAGGCGAAGAGCCACGGGGACATGCTCTCATATTATGTCCGATTCTCCGGCTCTAGCGAAGAAACCTTGCTGAGAGGGTATTTCCCCAACCCGTACTTGGATGACGACAACCAGCGTACCGAGTTGCAGCCGGATAGGTTAAAGGCTTTCAACGATATGCGCGAGCAATACGAGGGAAAGGACGGAATCGTGTTCGCCCGTCCACCAGGGCAAACTAGCGGGACGTAGAGGCCCATCGCCAACCTTGGACCGCTGGAGTCGGCTGGTTTTTAACGAGCAAACCTTAACAAATGAAGACTGCCTGTTGGTGGCCCCGATAAATCGGGGCTGAAAAGGGAAGCCGGTGTAAGTCCGGCGCGGTCCCGCCACTGTAACTGGTGAACCAACCCAAGCCGCAAGGTGCGAAGTCACTAGCCCGATAACCCGGGCCGGGAAGGCTGGGAGAACGGTTGAAGCCAGAAGCCAGGAGACCTGCCACAGGCATGGATTGATACACTTCGAGGCAGAGGGTATGAATTGGACGGATTTTCGCCCGGTCACGAAGACCGGGCTATTTTTTTCTTAAGACGGCGCGTCTAGCTGTCCGAGAACATTCAGCGAGGACGGCCGGGATGAATGAAACCCACGCGAATTCCAGAGGTTGCCTATGGAAAGGAGTCGAATGGATAGTAATCAAAACCCTCTGTTCGACAGCATGCGCCGAGCCGGTGCGCTAAGCGAACTCTTTAACCTCCCAGTCCGGAAGCGGGATCAGGACGGCTGGCTCGAGGCTCGATCCCTGTTCCAGGACGATGATCAGCGCCTGCAGGACATGGTGATGGCCCTTGGGCGTGACCGGTGGGGCACCGGCAACCACCACGCCGCCTGTTCGGCCTTCGTTATTGCCTACCTAACCCGGGTCACCCGGCCGCTGATCTCCCAATACGTGTTGGAGCGCCGGGTGCCTGACGTGCGCTTGAGTAACCTGGAGTTCCACTGGGACGGCCAGCGTATAGATGGCACCGCACTCAAACGGCCGACCTTTGCCGCGCTTCCGGCTGATGTTGCGTCGAGTCACCAAGACGCCGTGGTTGTCGCTGACGCGGCGGAACTCTACGCCCGGCTCAAGGGGTGGCTGTTCGACGCTAACCTACACATAGTGATTCCGTCACTTCGCCGGGCGGCGCGGGCCAGCATCAAAGTTTCCTGGAATACCGTTGCCGACTCGTGCGCCCAGGCGTTCAGCAGGCTATATGACATAGCGGAAGAACCCGAATCAGTGTTTAAGGATGCCGACGCCTTCTTCGGCGACCCATCGTCGCCGGTGTACCGGCAATTGGCCATGGAGGTGTTCGGCCACCGGGGTAAACTAGGCCTCTTTTCCAGGCGTTCCGGATGCTGCCTCTATTGGCGGACGGAGAAGTCCAGCGACTTCTGCTCCAACTGCATCTTGCTGACTCGCGAGCAACAGGACACGCGGTTCCGGGAGACCCTGGATGGCCGGAAGTGAGGGGTGGGCTGACCTGCCAACGACAACACGGATCCTAAAAAATAAATAGGGGTTCCAAATGGCATTTTTTTCTCGAACCATCCCAGTATTTCTGGCGGTGCTGGCATTAGCCGTCACCGCGTGTGGTGGAGCCGCCACCGCTGTTCCAGCGTCCACAACTGCTCCTCTAGCGGCGGCAACATTAATCCCAGCTGACAGTGGCAAAGACTCGTCTATGAATATCGCCGTGGTCTTTCTTGATCAGCCGCCTGACCCACTACAGGCAGGGTGGCTGGCCCTTCCGACAGGTCTGTCCGAGACCTTGTTCCGACTGGGTACGGACTTCAGTCCCGAACCATGGTTGGCCACAGGGGCCCAGCAGGTAGATGAAAAAACTTGGGAGATCACCATTCGCCCGGGCGTGAAGTTTCACAACGGAGCGGGTATGGATGCCGCAGCGGTTAAAGCTTCCCTGGAACGGGCCATCACCCAGAACAAGGGCATGGAGACCTTGCTTGATATAGCTAGTATTGAGGTGATGGACCCCCTGAAGGTAAGAATTGTGACCAACGGCGCAAGCCCCGTCCTGCCTGGATTGCTTACCGCCAATAAAACCGCCATCGTAGATGCCGCAGCAGCCCAGGCCATGGGTGACGCCTTTCCCATCAAACCGGTATTGACCGGCCCTTACAAAGTGGAGACGTTCGAACTGGATAAGGAAATGGTGGTAACTCGCCACGATCAGTATTGGGGTTCTCTTCCCAAGCTGGGCCGGATAAAATACCTTGGCTTGGCCGACGCCAACAGCCGGTTGTTGGCGTTACAGAGCGGCGACGTGGACATCGCCGTTTACCTTTCGCCTGAGGGGACTTCTACGGTGCAAAACGACCCTAATCTAGCAGTGAAGTCCGCGGCGCCAAATGCTCTGACTTTTATGTTCGTCAACCACGAAAGAGGAGCAATGAATGACGAGCGGGTTCGCCAGGCAGTAGTCCTAGCTGTTGACCGTCAAGCCCTGGTCGGTGCGATAACGCAAGGCAAAGGCGCCGAGGCCATAGGACCATTCCCACCTGGATTCCTGACTTGTGATCAACTTCGTGCACACCGCTTCGAGCCGGAAAAAGCGAGGGCTCTTCTCAGCGAAGCGGGGTACCGGGATACCGATGGCGACGGAATCGTGGAAAAAGACGGCCAGCCCTTAGTCTTAGATCTACTCACCTATCGGCAGCGGCCCGAGTTGCCTCTCATCGCGGAGGCCGCTCAATCGATGCTGAAAGACATAGGAATCCGAGCCAAAGTTCAGTTGGTGGAACAACCGGTTCCTGCCGCGAATCAAGGGAATTGGGATCTCTTTACGTGGTATAACGGCACAACTTCCACGGGTGATCCATTCTGGGCCCTTGACCGCATGTACACTACAGGTGGTTCGGGCAACCGTGGTCACTTCAGCAGTTCACGGGTAGACGATCTGGCCGCTCAGGTGGGGCATGCCATAGACCCAGCGGAAAGGGAACGGCTAGCTTGTAAAGCTACGCAGGCGATCATCGACGAAGTGGCGATAGTGCCAATACTGTTCCCGAATTTTAATTATGGTGTATCGAATGATGTAGTCGGGTTTGACGAGCCTCATCCGGTGCCGATGTATTTCATCGATAGCAACGTAGGGAAACGGTAGCATGCGGGCCTATGTAGCGCGCCGGCTGCTAATTCTGCCGGCGCTGCTATTTGGGATCTCCATTATCAGCTTCGCTCTATTAAATTTTGCTCCTGGAGACCCGGCGGAAATTATCCTCCGACGCCAGAATCCAGAAGAACCGCCATTGCCGGAAGCGGTTCGGGCGCTTCGACAGCAATTGGGTCTGGATGCTCCTTTGCCCCTTAGATATGGCCGGTGGCTGTTCGACGTGTTAAAGGGCGACCTAGGGGAGTCTTATCGCAGCGGCACTCCGATCATGAGCGAACTGGTGAAGCGATTTCCGGCCACGATGATGTTGGCAACGGCCGCTCTTGCTCTGTCGGTAGTGGTCAGCATCCCCCTGGGTATAATAGCGGCGCTCTGGCGTGGGTCGCTGTTAGACTCCCTGAGCCGGCTTCTAGCCCTCTTGGGCGCTGCGGTTCCCAGCTACGTGTTGGCTTTGCTTTTGATGCTGTTCGTCGCGGTGAAGCTAAACTGGCTGCCGGCGATTGGCTACGGGAGCCCCAAGAACCTGATACTGCCGGCTATCGCGTTGGCGGCCGGGAGCAGCGCTCAAGTCATGCGGCTGACGCGGGCTAGCATGCTGGAGGTTTTGCAACAGGACTATATGCGCACCGCCCGGTCCAAGGGCTTGAATGAACGCACGGTAATCATGGTGCACGGTTTAAAAAATGGATTACTGCCGGTGGTCACTATGCTGGGGATCAACCTGGGTCATCTCCTCGGCGGGACAGTCATCGTTGAGACGATCTTTGGCTGGCCCGGAGTCGGCAGGTACGCCGTCGAGTCCATCCTGCAAAGGGATTACCCGGTGGTGCAGGGTTTCGTCTTGTATATGGCGTTCATCTTCCTCCTAGCAAACCTGGCGGTGGATTTTGCCTACCGTTGGCTGGATCCTCGGCTCCACTTTGGCCGCCAGCCGGCATAAAGGGGTAGGCTTCGAGGTGCAAATGGAGGGAACGCTACGGTTGAGGGCGCTGAGCCTCAGAATTCACCGCCGGCTGCGGCTTTTTTTAAGGGATCCGGCCAATGTACTAGGCTTGGTCATCGTTGTCTTGGCCGTTACCACCGCCATTGCGGCTCCCCTATTGGCTCCCCATGACCCCACGGACGTAAGTCTGCAGGACCGTCTGCTTCCCCCGGGCCGCGATTTCCCCCTGGGCACTGACCACTTGGGAAGGGACGAGCTTAGCCGCCTGCTCTACGGGGCGCGGACGACCCTGCGAACAGCGGGAGTGGTATTGGCTGTAGTGTTTGCCATCGCGTTCATGGTGGGCACTCTTTCTGGATATTATGGCGGCTGGTTGGATACTCTTTTGATGGGCCTGGTAGACCTGCTTCTGGCTTTCCCCGGATTGATCCTGGCCGTCGCAATCGCGGGTACTTTGGGCCCAAGCCTGATGAATGTAATGATTGCGATGGCTGCGGTGTGGTGGGCCGGTTACGCCCGGCTGGTTCGCGGCATGGTACTTGCGATACGGAACCGGGAGTTTGTGGAAGCGGCGCGGGCGATAGGAGCCAGTGACGGACGGATTATGGTGTCTCATATCTGGAGGAATATTCTCGGCCCTGTGGTGGTGCTGGCTACCCTCGACATGGGTTGGATCATCCTCGGCATCTCCGGATTGAACTTTCTTGGTTTAGGAGCGCAGCCGCCCACACCGGAGTGGGGCGCGATGTTAAACGACGGGCGACCTTTTCTGCAGACGGAACCGCAAATGATGCTGTACCCGGGAGCGGCTATCTTTCTGGTGGTGTTGGGGTTCAACCTGCTGGGAGATGGACTGCGGGACCTGCTTGACCCCACTACCTATCCACGTTAGTCTGTATCCCGCGATTCGACTATTTCATCAAGGTAAAACATCGGGCGCCATGCCCGACAGGTAAGTCTCACCTGGAAATTCCCAAGTGCGGACAATTGGAGATTAAGCCTTGGATCAACGGCCCGTACCCAGCTTCCCCTTTACCGGCATCGTAGGCCAGACCGCGATGAAGCGGGCTTTGCTGCTGAACGCCATCAACACCAAGATTGGCGGCGTCCTCATTCGGGGCAAGAAGGGAACCGCCAAGTCCACCGCCGTTCGCTCACTGGCCGCGCTTTTGCCCGAAGTTTCCGTTTTGCAAGGCTGCCCTTATAGTTGCTCCCCTGATGCTCTCCAGGGATTGTGTCACCTTTGCGACGATAGTGGCGGCGAGGGCTCGGCGGTAAGCCGCCAAGTGCGTATCGTCAACTTGCCAGTGGGCGCTACCGAGGACCGCTTGGTGGGGTCTCTAGACATCGAGCAGGCCATCAAAACGGGCAACCGCAGCTTCGAGCCGGGTCTCATAGCCACCACTCACCGGGGCATTCTCTACGTTGACGAAGTTAACCTCCTCAACGACCACTTGGTCGACGTTTTGCTGGATGCCGCCTCCATGGGCCGCAACTACGTGGAGCGGGAAGGAATCTCCGTCAGCCACGCCGCCGATTTCATTCTGGTGGGCACCATGAACCCTGAAGAGGGCGACCTGCGGCCCCAATTGCTGGACCGGTTCGGTCTGGCGGTGGAAGTCGATGGCGTCTTCAGTGCCGAGGAGCGCCGGGAGGTCGTCCGGCGGCGTATCGCCTACGAAGCCGACCCCTTCGCGTTCATGGAGCAGTGGCGGGAGGCCGAAGAGGAAGAACGGGAACGCATCTCGGCCAGCCGGATGTTGCTGCCTCAAGTTCAGGTCGGCGAAGAAATACTGGAGCTGATCACCGATATATGCGCCGAATACCAAGTAGACGGTATGCGGGCCGATATCGTGATGTACAAGGCATCGAGCACCATCGCCGCCTACGAAGGGCGGACCCAAGTCTCGCCGGAAGACGTTCGGGAAGCGGCTCAGATGGCGTTGCTGCATCGTCAGCGGCGCCAACCCTTCCAGCAACCCCACCTGGCGACCGAGCAGCTGGACACGATGGTAGATGACTTCCAGAACCAGCCCCGCCAACGCGAACCTTCGGATCAGGGGTCCAACTCTAACCAAGAGCAGGAAGACAGCGACCCAGACCCATCGAACCAAGACCAGCCTCCCGAGGACTCCGGTCCTCAGGACGAACTTTTCGAAGTTGGCACGCCCTTCAACATTCGCTCCCTGCAGGTACAACCTCCCGATCGCCGGGCCAGGACCAGCGCAGGACGCAGGGCCAACACCATTAGCGGCACTGCCACCGGACACTACACCGGGGCCAAGGTCCCTGAAGGAAAAGCCTCAGACCTGGCCTTGGACGCAACCCTCCGCGTCGCCGCCCCGCACCAACTGGAACGACGGGGCGAGCTGTCAGCAGTCAGCGATCAGCGGTCAGGAGAAGTTCCCGGATCTCCCGGCTTCCTGATCGAGCCGTGGGACATCCGCGAGAAGGTGCGGGAAACCAAGACTGGCAGCCTGATTCTGTTCGTGGTGGATGCCAGCGGCTCTATGGGGGCCCAGAGGCGTATGGTGGCGGTAAAGGGAGCCATCCTGTCCCTGCTGCTGGATGCCTATCAAAGACGGGACCGGGTGGGGCTGATCTCCTTTCGTGGGACCAGTGCCGAGGTTGTGTTGCCGCCCACCTCCAGCGTGGACCTGGCTGAGATGTGTCTGCAAGAGATGCCCACGGGAGGGCGCACGCCTTTGAGCCGGGGGATTTACTTGGCCCTGGATATCATAGAGACCGAGCGTATGAAAGACCGCAACGTGTTGCCGCTGATCGTTCTGCTATCCGACGGCCGGGCCAACGTCGCCATGGGCGGCGCCGGCGGGGACGGGAGGCCGGCAAGCAAACCCTTGGATGAGGCGAAAGCCGTCGCCGCTCTGGTTCAGCAGCAGCACATCCCCGCGGCGGTCGTAGACACCGAAGTAGACTTCATCCGGTTGGGCCTGGCAAAACCCATCGCCGAGGCCATGGGCGCCCATTACCTGATGTTGGAAGACCTGCAGGCCGGCAATCTGGCCGATGCGGTGCGCCTACAGCTACCCACTCCCGACGCTCCCCCTCTAACCCAAGATGAGATCCAGGGACTTTTGGACAAGTTGGCTCTGTCATAACCCTGCACCCCTTCCTGTTTACATCCCTCAGGCGAATTGTTACGCTTTTATCCTATCTTTTAGAAAACAAACCCTGACCGCTGACGGCTGAATGCTGACAGCTAACCGCTAGGAGGCTCGCGTGGCCCGAACTCTTCCTTACGCCGACATGGACAAGATCCTCTCTATATCCAAGCGTAGGGGGTTCGTCTTCCAGAGCAGCGAGATATATGGGGGCCTGGGATCCACTTGGGATTACGGTCCCTTGGGTGTGGAGCTGAAGCGCCACGTTAAAGAGGCTTGGTGGCGGTCGGTGGTGCTGGACCGGGACGATATGGTGGGTCTGGACGCCGCCATCTTGATGCATCCCCAGGTATGGGTCGCCAGCGGGCATGTGGAAAACTTCACCGACCCCCTGGTAGAGTGCCGTTCGTGCAACCGGCGTTTTCGCCTAGATCATCTCGCGGAAGCGGCGGGCATCGAAATGGATCCGGCCAACCCCGCAAAGAGTTTGGAAGCTCTTGCCTGCCCTGATTGCGGCGGCGAGTTGGGCGACCCTCGCCAGTTCAACCTGATGTTCAAAACCTTCATGGGACCCGTGGAGGAAACTGCCAGCGAAGTGCACCTGCGCCCCGAAACCGCCCAGGGCATCTTCGTCAACTTTGCCAACGTAGTTAACTCGACCCGTAAAAAACTGCCCTTCGGCATCGCCCAGATCGGAAAAGCCTTCCGCAACGAGATTACCCCCGGCAACTTTACCTTCCGCACCCGGGAGTTCGAGCAGATGGAGATCGAGTACTTCGTCAAGCCGGGCACCGACGAGGAATGGCTGCAAAAATGGGTGCAATCCCGGCTGGAATGGTACGTGGAATACGGCATTCGCCGGGAGAACCTGCGCCTGAGGCAACACGGGTCCGACGAACTGGCCCACTACGCTAAGGACTGCTACGACATCGAATACCGGTTTCCCTGGGGCTGGGCGGAGTTGGAAGGCATTGCCAGCCGGACCGACTATGACCTGCGCCAACACGCCGAGCACAGCGGCCAAGACCTGACCTATTTCGATGAAGAGACCAAGAGCCGCTACTTCCCCTACGTTGTAGAACCTTCCGGGGGCCTGGACCGGGGAGTATTGGCTTTCTGGCTGGATTCCTACGACGAAGAGCCGGACGGTGAAGCGGTCCGGGTCGTCTGCCGGCTGCATCGCAAACTGGCCCCGGTCACCGTGGCTGTTCTGCCTTTAAGCCGCAACGACAAACTCGTTTCCACTGTCCAAGATGTCCATGCACGGCTGCGGCGTCACTTCACTACACAATTCGACGATGCTCAAAGCATCGGCCGCCGCTACCGCCGCCAGGACGAGATCGGCACACCCTACTGCGTCACCGTGGATTTCGACTCCCTGGATGACCAGCAAGTAACCATCCGCGACCGGGACACCATGCACCAGAGCCGCGTTCCCATCGACGATCTCGTGTCCGTGCTCCAAGACAAACTCGAACACGGATGGTGACGAGCTTTCAGCTATCAGCAGTCAGATTTCAGCACACCTCACGGCTGACTGCTGGCCGCTGAAAGCTGTTCCGGCCTGGTCACAGAACCACGGTCACTTCCTCTTCCCCAATCTCGAAGCGGGTCCCGAAGGGCGACGACATTTCGGTGATGCGTTTTACGACTTCCGGCGCCTGCGCGGGCTTGGCAAAGTCGGGCGGGCCATGTCCGCGAACGACGCCCGGGACGTAGGAGAGCCGCTGGATCTTGCCGTCGGCTATTAGGCAGCGCACCAGCATGGTCATTAAGGTGCGTTCTCGGAATCCCCCCAAGTCATGGACGAAGTTGGCCAGGGAATAGAGGATGGGTTTGCCCTGGTACACTTCGATGGGCTGGGGTTGGTGTGAGTGATGGCCGATGACCATGTCGGCGCCGGAGTCGATGGCGAAGTGCCCCATCTCCTGCTGATACTCCATGACCGGTAACTCGCCGGCGCCGGCATTGGGCTGGATCTGATAAGGAGAGAGCCCCCAGTGCCAGGAAACGATAACCACGTCGGCCTGCTCTCTGGCCGCGCGAATATCCTTCTCCAAGGCCGCGCGATGCTCCCCACGGTCGGGTACGGTGTGGACTATGGGCGGCAAGCCTGGATTGGAGTGAACCCGAGCCGGGGGCTCGTATAGTGTTTGGACTGGGTAGAAAGCAACCCCCGGCGTATCCACGGTTGCTTCCATCCCCGGAGTGCCCACGGAGGTCCGGGACACGAAGGCTATCTTGGTGCCGTTTCGCTCAATTACTGCGGGCCTGCTGGCTGCCGCCAGGTTCGGCCCGGCCCCAGAGTGGATTATCCCCGCCGCGTCCAGGACCTCGAAACTGCGCATGAGCGGTTCATGACCATGGTAGGTATTCGGGTTGTTTGCCTGGTTCATGACGTCGAAGCCTGCCCGCACGTAAGACTCGAACATCCACTCTTCGGTGCGGGGCAGGTGGCTCCGGTCGTAGGGATGGAGGTACTGGGCGTCGGCTACGATGGTTTCCAGATTGCAGAATCGGATATCCGCGTCCTTAAGGAGATCCAAGGCTGGGGTGAACGCCGAGTCCGGGTCAGGCCTCGATACATTGGTATCGCCCAAAAGAATCATCTTGACGTCGCCCATTGTAATCTCCTTCTATCCGGTAGTCCGGGATATTGTTCCGTGTGCCAAGCGGTGGAAATCGTCTGTCGTGGGATTCTAACGTTGCACTATTCTCCACGTCAATCGGAGTCGGCGTGAGAGTCCGCCTTGTCCTGGCTTGGCTTGTTGAGACAAGCTTCCGATGGCCCTGTTACCTAGGAGTTCAAAGCCCTGACCATATCCCGGGCCGTGGCCACGGTATCCTGGTGGGGGAAGAGCTTCTCCATGAGCAGATCGTAGACCTGGGGATCTTGGCCGGCGCTACAGTCTTCCACCACTATTAACTCGTGATCGGCGTCGGCGGCGTAGCGCCCCGCACCGTTTCCTATCCCCGATTGGGGGTTATCGGCGGGCGCCGGACGGCATATACTGGGTGTCGCTATAAAGGGCGGCAGAGTGATCTAGGAGTGGCGAGATGGAAATTGCCTATCAGGTAGGCCAGGTAGTCATGCGGGGGACCCTGGATCTGCAACAGCAGTGGCAAGATCAACTGGAGCAGTTCCGGGCGGCCAGGGATGCCGGTTTCGACACCTATTGCTGGGCCCATCATTACCTGATCGACCCATTCCAGCATTTTCAGCCCTTTCCGGTGTTGGCCCGGTTGGCTGCCGAGCCGGGGAACATGAAACTGGCCACGTCGGTGCTGCTGCTGCCCTTGCTCAATCCGGTAGACGTGGCGGAGCAAGTGGCGACTCTGGACCACATCTGCGAAGGCCGCCTCATTCTGGGCCTAGGACTGGGTTACCGGCCCGAGGAGTGCGAAGCCTTCGGTACCCGGATGTCCCAGCGGGGCGCCCGCCACTCTGAAGCCCTGGAGTTGATGCAAAGGTTGTGGACCGAGGACGAGGTGACCCACCACGGCCGCTTCTACCACGTTACCGGCGCTCGCCCCACCGCCCGGCCCTACCAGAAGCCTTATCCAAAATTGTGGCTGGCGGCCATGAGCGACCCCGCCATCCGCCGGGTGGGACGGGAGGGTCATCCCCTGTTCATCGGCCCCGTCCAGCCTTACGACACCATTCGGCGGCAGGTTGAGCAATACCATCAGACGCTCCAGGAATACGGCCACCCCATCCCCGAGGATATGGTCATTGTCCGGGAGTTCTTCTGCGCCGATAACCGGGAAGACGCTCTGGACAAAGCCAGGCGGGGCTTTGAACGGAAATACGCCGAGTACTCCGCCCATGGGTTCCAAGGCAACGACGAGGAAATGACCAGCAAGATAACCGGAGACTTAGAAGCCCTGATGGACGACACCTTCATCGTCGGCAGTCCCGATGAGTGCGTGGAGCAGATCGGCCGGTACCGGGATCTGGGGTTCAGCCAGGTGTCTATACGCCTGTTCTACCCGGAAACTCCCCAGAAGGACGTCTTGGACCATATTGATCTGGTGGCTAAAAACGTGGTTCCCGGCGTGCACAAACTGTAGGATTAGACAAAAACAGCCCGAGGTATCCAGCCCAACGCAATCACATCCAACTTGTCATTCTGAGGAGTGAAACGACGAAAGAATCTCCCGGTGGTGAGTAGATTCTTCGCTTCTCTCAATATCGTCCATGCTGGTTGGCGCCAGGACCACAGCCCACGAATATGGACGATTCGTGTCACTGCGATCCTTCGGCGGAAAGAGAGGAGTCTCATGCCTGGTTGTAGGGGTCATATGAGATTCCTCGCCGCCCTTCCGCCGAAGGGCTGGTGTCGGAATGACGAAGTGTGCGGCCGAAGGTTCGCAAACCTATTTTTGGAGTAATGACGGCCCACCCAGTATTATTGCCCAAATACCAGTTCACAAACTAAGAAAATACAGTGAGGTTAAGAGATGAGCCGTATCGGAGTCGCGGTTGGCGGAAACAAAGTTCAAGACATACAAGCAACGATTCAGCGAGCCGAAGAATTGGGCGTCGACGCCATTTGGATGACCACCGGCGGCGCCCGTTTGGACAGCATTACAGTGTTTGCCGCTGCCGCTGCAAGCACCCAGCGGATAAAGTTCGGAACATCCATCGTTCCCACCTTCCCTCGCCACCCTCTGGTGGTGGCCCAGCAAGTGCAAGTGGTGGCCCAACTCGCCCCTGGCCGCTTCCGATTGGGCTTGGGGCCCAGCCATCGGCCAACCATGCGGGCCATGGGCATCCAGATGCCGAATCCCCTGGGCCATCTTCGGGAGTATCTGCGCATCGTTAAATCGCTGCTTCAGGAAGGCAAAGTGGATTTCGACGGCGAGTACTACCAGGCCCACGAGTCCATAGCCGAGCCGGTGGATGTGCCGGTGATGGCATCCGCTCTTCAGAGCGGCTCCTTCGAGCTTTGCGGAGCGGAGGCCGACGGGGCCATCAGTTGGGTCTGCCCCGGAGCCTATCTACGGGACACGGCCTTGCCCGCCATGAAGAAGGGAGCGGGCGAAGCCGGCCGTCCGGTGCCGCCCCTCATCGCCCACGCCCCGGTATGCGTCCACGACAACGCCGATGAGATGCGGGCTGCCTTCCGAGAGCAATTCGCCACGTACCCCAGGCTCCCTTTCTATAGGAGGATGCTTATCAGCGCCGGCTATCCCGAGGCTGCCGAAGCCACGTGGAGCGACGCTATGATCGACGGGCTGGTACTCCACGGTAACGAGGAGCAAACCGCCCAGCGTATCCAACAACTGCTGGACATCGGCGCTTCCGAGGTCTTGTTGTCGCCCGTATTGGTTGGCAGCGACCGCGGCGCTTCCCTTGACCGAACCCTCCGCTTACTGGGCCAGGTAGCCCAATCCGTGGCTGCATAGGAATGATGGGATGAGCCTTCCGGAATCCAGCCGCTTCCAGTTTGCTGAAGATATGGAGATCTGCCGCATCTTGAACGGTATGTGGCAGGTGTCCGGAGGCCACGGCCCGATCGACCCCGCCGCCGCCGTTAAAGACATGTTTCCCTACGTGGACGAGGGGTTCACCACCTGGGACCTGGCGGACCATTACGGCCCTGCCGAGGACCTGATCGGGGAATTCCGGCGTCAGTTGACGGCCGCCAGGGGGCCGGAGGCATGGGAAAGTGTGCAAGCCTTCACCAAGTGGGTGACCCGGCCCGGACCGATGACCCGTGGGGTTGTGGAACAGGCCGTGGACGTATCCCTCCGGCGCATGGACATCGATCGTTTGGACCTACTGCAGTTTCACTGGTGGGAATACCAGGACGAGTCCTATCTTGACGCCTTATCCCACTTGTCTGACCTCCGGGACGAAGGCAAGATCAGACACGTTGCCCTGACCAACTTCGACACCGAACGTCTAAAGCGGATCGCCGGTCATGGCATAAAGATCGTGTCCAACCAAGTGCAATTCTCCCTGATCGACCGCCGGCCGGAGGTTGAGATGGCCCAGTTCTGCCTGGACCAAGGCATCCATCTTCTAGCCTACGGCACTCTCTGCGGCGGCTTGTTGTCCGACAGGTACCTGGGAGCGCCCGAGCCCAGCCGGGCCGCCTTGAATACCGCCAGCCTGTCCAAATACAAGCAGATGGTGGACGGGTGGGGCGGTTGGGAGTTGTTTCAAGAATTACTCGGCGCACTAAGGTCCGTTGCCGACACGCATCAAGTCAACATCGCCAACGTGGCGGTGCGCTACGTGCTAGACCGCCCCGCCGTGGCCGGGGCCATCGTCGGTGTCAGGCTAGGCGTAAGCGAAAATCGGGCAGACAGCGCGAGAGTTTTCGAATTCAACCTAGACCAGTCCGACCTGGCCCAGATCGACGCCGTCCTAAACCGTTCCAGGGACCTCTACCAAATCATCGGCGACTGCGGCGACGAATACAGGCGATAACACATCCAAAAACCCACTCCACAAGCCCCCCTTTCGTAAAGGGGGATTTAGGGGGATTTCCATGGAAATAGGAGTCATCTTCCCGCAGACCGAGATCGGCGCGGATGTTGGGGCCATACGCGATTACGCCCAGGCGACGGAGGACCTGGGGTTCGCTCATATCTTCATCGCGGACCACGTTTTGGGGGCCGACACCCAATTTCATACCCACCCATCCCTGGCTAATTACAGTCAGCACAGCGTGGTCCATGAGTCGTTGACATTGATGGGTTACCTTGCTGCCATCACCGAGAAAGTGGGTCTGGTGACCGGGATTCTTATCTTGCCCCAGAGACAGACCGTTCTAGTGGCCAAACAGGCGGCGGAGATAGACGTGCTAAGCGGCGGCAGGCTGCGCCTGGGCATCGGAGTCGGCTGGAACCAGGTGGAATTCGAGGCTTTGGGCCAAGACTTCCACGATCGGGGCCGCCGTAGCGCCGAGCAGATCGAGGTGCTGCGGGCGCTGTGGACGCAGGAAGTCGTGGACTTCCATGGCCGCTGGCACAACATCACCCACGCAGGTCTCAACCCATTGCCCGTCCAAAGGCCCATTCCCATATGGCTGGGCGGAGGCGGCGCCGGCGATTCTCCTCTAAATGAAGTGGTGCTTCGCCGCATCGGGCGCCTGGCCGACGGCTGGTGCCCCAATTTCTCACCCGATGAGGCGGGCCGCGCCCTGATGGACAAAGTCCGGGGATACGCCCAGCAAGCAGGCCGCGACCCGGCGGCTTTGGGATTGGATGGCCGCCTCAGGACTGCCGGCAAACAACCCGAAGAATGGATGGACGAAGTGAAGTCATGGGAGGAGATGGGAGCTAACTATCTGTCCGTGGAAACCAGAAAGGGCGGCCTCAGCGGGGCGGACCAGCACATCGACGCCATCCGCCGCTTCAAGGATGCCATAGGCTGCTGAACCGAAGCGCAGCCGAAGGGATGGGGTGAACGGTGCCTGGGGACGCCCCCCCACCTTAATCCTCCCCCGCAAGGGGGGAGGAGATAAGTCCCTTCCCCCTCGATGGGGGAAGGTTAGGATGGGGGTGGGATTCCTCTCCGACACTACGATCGCGGTAGTAGACCAGTTCTGGCTGTCTGCCAGACGTAGCAGCAGACTTACTGCCTAGAAAGTTATAACACTCCGGGCCACGACGCCCGCGTTCATGTCGGAGAAGGCCTTGTTCACCTGGTCCAGGCTCAGACGCTGCGTCACCAACTCGTCCAGCTTCAGCCTCCCCTGCCGGTAAAACTCTATGTAACGTGGCATATCTATGCGGAACCGGTTGGAACCCATGCTGCTGCCCTGAATCTTTCGCTCCCGTCTCAGGAAGGTCCCCGCGTCCAGCTCTATCTTGGTGCCTTCGGGGATCATGCCGATGATCGTGGCCGTGGCGCCGGCGGCCAGCATCTCGAAGCATTGTTCCGCTGTCTCCTTGGTGCCGATGGCTTCGAAGGAGTAATCCACGCCGCCGCCGGTTAGGTCCCGCACCTTCTCCACGACCCCGCCTCCCGATGCGTCTATAACGTCGGTGGCCCCGAACTCCCGGGCCAAGGTTAGTTTGGTCTCTACGGAGTCGATGGCAATGATTCTTAGCGCCCCGGCGATGACTGCTCCCTGGATGCAATTGAGTCCCACGCCGCCGCACCCCACCACTGCCACCGTGCTTCCGGGCTCGATCTTGGCAGTGTTCAGAACGGCCCCTACCCCGGTGGTCACTCCGCAACCGATCAACGCCAGTTGCTCAAAGGGCAAGTCGTCGTCCACTTTAACAACGGCGTGCTCATGGACCAGCATCTGCTCGGCGAATGAGCCGAGTTGGGCCATCTGGGTGATGCGGTCCTGACCCTGGTGCAGCCGGGGCGGTTCTGAGGAGGAACGGTCTACGTCGGGGCGGCGGCAAAGCGCGGGCCGTCCGCTCAGGCACCGGTCGCAGTGGCCGCAAAACACCGATAGGCAGGTGATAACCCGGTCGCCGGGTTTGACGTAGGCGACCTGGTCTCCCACGGCTTCGATGGTTCCGGCGGCTTCGTGTCCCAAGACAGCGGGCATGGGAATGCTGTACTTGCCCTCCACGAAATGAAGGTCGCTATGGCACACGCCGGTGGCCCCGGTCCGGATCAGGACTTCCCTGGGTCCCGGCCGGTCTATCTCCACATCTTCCACTTCCAGGGGCCGGTCCACTTCACGAAGAACTGCCGCTTTCATCGCCTGCCTCCATTATCAACATTGAGCGTCGGATCGCCCGAAGTAGTGCCGATTATACTGGGAATACACCCTGACGCAAGAGCCAAACGGCTCGTTATCGTTGACAGGCACACCGGTACATGCTAGCTTCGTTCCGGCTTAGAGAGGCTGCCACGGGGAAGTCAGTTGGCGGGAGAATTGAGACTCGTCATATGGTTAACAAGATGAACGGCAAGGTCAAATTTGGTGTCCGTATCCACCAGAGGAATTACAGCTTCGAAGCGCTGAAGCGAATCTGGCAAGAGGCCGACCGGTTGGGCTACCACTCGGCCACGCTTTTCGATCTGTTGAACGGTCCCCTCTTGGAGTGCTGGACTACCCTTTCCGCCCTGGCGGCGGTCACCGAGCAGATCCGGCTGACGCCCATCGTGCTGGCCAATACCTACCGGCCGCCGGCTTTGCTGGCGAAAATGGCTTCCACCTTGGACGTTATCAGCGGAGGCCGGCTGGAGCTGGGCATCGGCGCGGGTGGGGGCAGGGGAGACCATCAGGCCTCGGGTTATCCCTTTCCGTCCACTCGCGTTAGAGTTCAGATGCTGGAAGAGGCCATGGAGGTCATCAAAAGGTTGTGGACCCAGCCGAAAGCGGACTTCCAAGGACGCTTCTACACGTTGGATCAAGCGGTAAACGAGCCCAAGCCGGTGCAGCAGCCCCACCCTCCGATTTTGATCGGCGGACATGGGGAAACCTACCTGCTCCGAGCCGTGGCCAAATATGGCGACATCTGCAACATCGGTTCGGAGATGAGCCTGGAGGAGCAGCGGGCCAAGCTAGGGGTATTGGAGAGGCATTGCCGGGAGGTTGGAAGGGACCCGGCGGAGATCGAAGTGACCCACAACGCCCGGGCAATAATCGCCGAAAGTCAGCGAGAGTTTGACACTATTGCCGCTCAGTCGGCGTCTCAAGCTGGAATGAGCTTGAGCGAGTTCAAACAATCGATCTCGGGCGCCATTGCTGGTACGCCGGAACAGTGCATCCGGCAGATAGAGCCCTACGTTCAAGCCGGAATCAAGTACTTCTTTCTGATATTTCCCGACCCCGTATCGGTCGAAAGCCTGCAATTATTCGCCAGCGAAGTGATGCCCCACTTTGCGACCCAATCCTAACCCACCCTGGCCTGCAACTCCTCTATGGCCCGGTTGACCTCCTCCGGTTTCTCCGCCATGGGGAAGTGGCCGGCGCCGGAAAGCTTCACGTACTTGGAGCCTGGCACAGCTTCGTGAATCTCCAATTCGTACTCCGGAGGCGCTCCCGGATCGTCGACTCCCCGGATCAGAACCAACGGGGCCTTGAGATCGCCGATCCGGTCGGTTACGTCGAACTTGTCGATAACGACCAAGTCGTCGTGCTGGGATATAGGACCCACTTTTTCGTGACATTCCATCAGCCGTTCCCGCAGATCAGGGTCAACGAACATCATGGCGTGGCGCTGATATTCCAGCCACGTCTGATAGGCCTCCGGACTCTTATCCGCCGCCAGCCGCATATTCAGGGCGTCGGGTCCCCGCTTCTTGGACCGCATGGCCACGGTCATCAACACTAGGCCTTTGACCTCCTCTGGGTAGTCCAGAGCGTATTGAAGGGCGATACAAGAGCCAAGGGTGAAGCCCACTAATACCAGGTTCGAGCGGATGTCCTGGGCCCATAGCCAACCGCGCAGCCACTCGGCATACTGGCCGACGTCGGAGCACGCGGTGCCTTCCAGGTGTCCCGGCAAGTTGGGGGCCAGGCTACCGGGAAAATGGGCTAGTTGGTGGGCGTATCCCTCTCCACAGGCTCCGGCGCCGGGACCGTGGATGAAGACTAGTTGGGTCATGACTTGTCTCCTGAACCGGGTTTAAGCGCAGCCAAGCCGGTGGATATTTTGGTCTCGTCATACGGCTGGCCGTGCCATTCTAGGCACCTTCAACACTGTGGTCAAGCCATCGCCCTTATGCTTGGCGCCTGGTGGTTTGGATACGGCTGCGTATCTGGGCGGATAATATGCTCCGTGCTACAATTATCCAAATCTGATCCGGACACTAACCGGAACCAATGAAAGGAGAATTCCGATGGCCTCTGCCAAGTCCGTTGATGTCACAGTTTGGTACGACTACACTTGACCCCATTGCTACATCGGTCTGGCCAGGCTCGACAAAGTGGCACAGGAAAACGCGGTTAACATAAACCGCAGACCCTATCTATTGGCTCCCGACCGTCCACCGGAAGGTCAAGCTCGCCAGATGCGTGACGGTGAGACTGAGAGCGAAGTCGCTCCCCATATGAAGGAGCGGGCCAACAACCTTGGGCTGAAGATATGCCGCCCCAGCTGGTCGCCCAATACCATGCTGGTACACGAAGCTACCGTGTATGCCCGGGAGAACGGGCTGGACGACGAGTTTCATCACGCCGCCGCCGGCGCTTTCTGGACAACGGGGGTAGATCTGTCGGACAAGGCGGTGCTGCAAGGATTGGCCGAGAAAGTTGGACTGGATTGGAAAGAGCTTTCTCCGCGTCTAGACTCGCGTCAATATAGTCAGCAGGTACTGGACGAATACCAAGCCGCCAGGGAACGGGGCGTGACGGGAACACCCACCTACCTTATAGACGGCGAGCTTCTACCGGGTGACGTTAGCCTGGAGGACCTGAGCGCCGCAGTGAAGAAATCCGGCTGATCCCGGATCATTGGAGAAAGGTTTCGCCTCATGACCGAACCCAAGCTAGCCCAGGGACCCAAAGCCGATCTAGGCATCAAGGCGGGTCAGGAAACCAAGGAGCCGGGCCGCGAGAATCCCAAATATCTATGGCGCTCCGGCGAAATGGTTGAATGGGACAAGGCCACCGTCCACATATCCCAGCTGGGTTGGACGGCGATATCCTCGGTGTTCGAAGGGATCCGGGCCTATTGGAACAACGACCGGCAGGAGCTTTACGTCTTTCACTTGGACGCCCACTTGAAGCGCCTGTTCCAATCCATGAAGATCATGAGGATGACCTCTCCCTTCTCCAAAGAAGAGTTAAGCGAGGCGATCACCGGCCTCTTGAAGGCGAATGAATTCCGTGGCGATTCGTATGTCCAGCCCTTGGCCTACTTCGGCGGCGGAATACCCGGTTATCTGGCGGTGCTGGAGCGGCCGGGGGAGATAGTGATCACGGCCCGTCCTTCCGCTTCCGAGCTGAGCGCTCCCAAAGTCGTCCACTGCAACATCAGCAGTTGGAACCGAATCTCCGACAACGTTATGCCCCCCAGGGTCAAAGCCATCACCAACTACCAGAACAGCCGCTACGTGTCCACCGAGTCCCGGGTGAACGGCTACGACTTCGGCATCATCCTCAACAGCGCGGGCAAAGTGTCTGAAGCCAGTTACGCCTGCATATTCATCGTCAGGGACGGCGTGGCCATTACCCCTCCCATCAGCGCCGGAATTCTGGAAAGCATAACCAGAGAGGTGGTTAAGGACCTGCTGGAGCAGGACTTAGGGGTGCCGGTGATTGAGCGAGACGTAGAGCGTACGGAGCTGTACATATCCGATGAAGTGTTCATTTGCGGCACGGCCGTTGAGGTCCAGGCGGTGGGAAGCGTGGACAGGTACCAGGTAGGCGGCGGGGAGACCGGGCCGGTGGTTGCCAAGCTCCGCGAGCAATTCCTAAGCGTGGTCATCGGCGAACACCCCCGCCACCCGGACTGGTGCACGCCGGTTTACCAGGGCGGTTAACCTAGCGGTGTCTCAGGAGCCAAGCCCCTTTCCAACCTGTGGTTCGACAAACTCACCACGAACGGAGACGTAGCGCTACCGTTCGTCCTGAGCCTGCCGAAGGACCCTTACAGCCACCATTACCTCGAGGGCCAACTCCACTGAAAGTTGGCGTAGTGGGCGTTCTTTCCCGAGTTATCCCAGTTCATGCCGTGGTCGGTATATCTGCCGATAATGCCCCGAGCCAATGCCAACGTGCGGCTTACCGGATGTCCCACGTTCTCCAGCCGCATCACTCCCCGGCGGCGTCCCGCCCTGACCCCTTCCACGGTAAAGTCCATGATGCCGGGAATGGAAACACTCCGGGTACTCCCCTCTGACTCGTATGTTATGGCGCAATAGGTGGTGCCTTTGAAATCAGAGATCAGGTTTATCCAACGCCCCATGGGACCGCCTATTTCTCCGGAAAGGATTCGTCCCAAGGCAGTGCGCTGTTCGGTCGACGCCCTTTGGTCCACGTAGTAGGCGGCGGTCCAATCCCCGGCGCCCATGTTCCCCGGCGTGAGGGCGGTGAAGACGAAGTTGAGACCGTCCAACGAGACCCCGTTAAAATCGCCTTGACTGACGTGAAAGGCCATCGCCACGTCGCAGTGTCCTTCGGTCGGTTCGCCGGGAGCTACCGGCAGGACGCAAGGGCAAAGGATCTGGCAGTTGCAGTTCTCGAAGTAATCGCCTTTCAGTTGCCATTTCTCAGTGGTCATGTAACTTTCCTAAAGTCTAAGTCTGTGGGCCCCGTGCGGGATGGCGGCCAGGCTGAGTGTATTCAAAGCCACGATTGGTGTCAAACCACCTCGGTGGCCGCCACCGGCTTGTTATAATTCACCTATCCGGCCGGCGAAGAGGGAGATTCCCACTATGGCGAAAAGAAGTTTCTGGGCATGGGGTATGGAGAAAGACGAGCCAACACTGGAGCAACGGCGTGAAAAAGCCGCGGCTCTCTCCGCCCAATACGGGGTCGCCGTGGAAGCCACACCAGTGCCCAAGATCGCCGACCTGAATCTTCGCAAGCCGCGAATATCGGCACCTCCCTCCATTTCCGCCTACTGCTCTACCGACACCCATGAGCGGGCAGTGCACAGCTACGGGAGGAGCTTTACCGACCGGATAAAGGCCTTCAACCTCCAGTTCCCCAACCCGCCCGACGTAGTGGCATTCCCCCGTAACGAGCATGAGGTGGAGCGGGTTATGCACTGGTGCTGGGGCGAGGGTTACGCGGTGATTCCCTACGGCGGTGGCAGTTCCACCGTGGGAGGGATAGAGCCGCCCGAGAACTTCGACGGAGTGGTAACCATCGACCTGGGAGCCTTGAATCAGGTCTTGGAGATTGACGAACTTTCCCGCTCCGCCCTGATCCAGGCCGGCGTCTACGGTCCGGCCCTGGAAGACCAGTTGCGGCCCCACGGATTCACACTGCGCCATTTCCCGCAGAGTTTTGAATTTTCGACGCTGGGAGGTTGGATTGCCACCCGCTCCGGCGGCCATTACGCGACGAACCATACCCATATCGACGACTTTGTAGAGTCGACCCGTATGGTGACACCTATGGGTATTTGGGAGTCCCGCCGGCTCCCTGGAAGCGGGGCGGGGCCCAGTCCCGACCGCCTTGTTCTGGGCAGCGAAGGCACCCTTGGCATTATCACCGAGGCCTGGATGCGCATCCAGGTGCGGCCCAAGTTCCGGGCTTCCGCTGGGGTGGCCTTTCCCTCGTTCGAAGCGGGAGCCGGGGGAGCCCGTCAGGTTGTGCAATCCAAGCTGTGGCCGGCGAATTGCCGCTTGCTGGACCCTGACGAAGCAGCAACCGCCGCCGGCCTGGACGGCGCTCATGCCCTGTTGGTGATTGGATTCGAGTCGTCGGACTTGCCACAGGGGGAGTTCATGCGCCAGGCCGTCGCCATCGCCAGAGATGCCGGTGGCACGGTGGACGACGACAGCATCATAATTTCCGATGAACCGGGAAGGACCACCGGCAGGGAGGGGTCTGTGGGGGCGTGGCGGGATTCGTTCATCAACGCCCCCTATCAACGCAACATTTCCACCGGTCTTGGCTTGGTTGAGGACACTCTGGAAACAGCTGTGACCTGGGACCAATGGCCCCGGCTGGACGCGGCGGTCCGGCAAGCTATTCAGGAAGCAATGGACCGCTCCTGTAGGGGCGGCACGGTTACCTGCCGGTTTACCCACGTTTATCCCGACGGACCCGCTCCCTACTTCACCTTCGCGGGTTTCGGGCGGCGAGGCGGTGAGCTGGAAGCCCATCAGGAGATCAAAAAGGCTGCATCCGAAGCGATAATGGCGTCGGGGGGAACGATCACCCATCACCATGCCGTGGGCCGTCTGCATAAACCCTGGTATCAAGAGGAAAGCCCCGACGTGTTCCTAGAGGTGCTGCGGGCCGCCAAGCGCCGGGTGGACGATAGGGGAGTGATGAATCCAGGGGTGTTGTTCGATCCTTAGGAGCTATTCCGTATGTTTGGAATCCTCCCGTTCGCCCCGGCGCGCTGACGAGTGCGCCACCAAGGCGGTGGCTCGCCCTGTTACCATCGGGATCACCACGGGCGGCAAGGGATATCTAGATCGGCCGTAGTGAGCCGGGTGGCGGGCGCCGCCACCTGCTTGTCAACTAGTGCGGGTGGTTCTACAATGCCTTATAGTGGGCTACCAGTGATTCTGGAGGCCAGGAGTAGGAATAGGTCGTGAAGGCCGGCTAATTTGGTGAGTGAGCGGCTTAAACGGCAGATCGACGGGCTTCTGGATGAGGTAGAGGCGGCGGTTTCACAGCTCGATTGGCAAGTCGTGCGTGACCGCACCCAGGTCGTTTTGGCCCTTGATCCGGAGAACGCCGACGCCGCAACATACCTGGCTGCCGCGGAGCGGGCCCTTAGCGCGTCTGAATCCATTCAGCAACCTCTGTCCAATGACACCCCCAATGCTCCCCCAAGTCCGTCTTCCAGAGAATTACCCGGGTCCTTCAGCAACGGGCGCTATGAAGTGCAGCGGTTCCTGGGGGAGGGCGGCAAAAAGAGGGTCTACCTACCTGGCCTTGGATACTCTCCTGGACCGGGAAGTGGCCTTTGCCCTGATCAAGACCGAGGGCTTGGACGATATTGCCCGGGCCCGCATCACTCGGGAGGCCCAGGCGATGGGCCGGCTGGGCAACCACCCTCACATCGTTACCGTGTTCGATCTGGGTGAGGAAAACGGCCAACCCTATATGGTCACCGAGTTGATGTCGGGGGAACAGCCGAGACGTTGGTGGTGGCATTGGTGTTGTCTTGGGTCCCCGTCGCCGTCAGCCCGCCGAATATGGCTCCGACAATCGCGACAAGAACTATGGCTATAGATGCGGCGATGAAACCGGGGGTTAAGCGGGGTTGGCGGATGATTTGGCGGGACTCGATCTCACCCGTCTTTACGATGTTGAACTGTTCGGCGCTGGCGGTACGGAAGTTGCCTTTGGGATGGTATGACAATCGAACTTCGTAGTAGTTATCAGTTTCATCCGCGCTGATGACATCCCAGGAGAGTTCTTGTTCGGCGGAACGCCCATAGAACTCCCGGTCGTCCCTGGCGTGTTGTAGCGCCAGGACCCGGGCTTGGTCCAAAGAAATGTATCCCCGGGCCTCGCCAGCATGGTTGAAATCAGAAGGTTCTTCTTGGTTGCCGCCCGTTCTCTCGACGATGTTATACCGCCAGTGTTGCCCGATTCCCGGCCAGAGGAAGGGGAAGTAGCTCGCATTTATAGGGAAACTTTGCCCTCCGCGAAAGCTAAGTTAGCTTGCGGCGGGAAAGTTGAGCGCTTTCTTGAGACCCTCCAGATGTTCCATCTGGTCGAACACAGGGTTGAGCATCAGCATCTGGGCGCCGCCGTCCACGATCTCAGCCAAGGCTTCGGCGCAGCGGGACGGGCTGCCCCAAACTGAAACCTGGGAGCCCATGTCGGCGCTTCCATAGTGCCTGCCGAACCATTCCCGCAGACGCCTTTCGGCCCTGGCTTCGTTATCGTCCATCGCCAGGTAGACCCTCTTAGAGATGGAAAATGTGGCGGGGTCCCGTCCGGCGGATTCCATAGTCTCCTGTATCGTGGCGACGTGTTGTTTGAATTGGTCGGTGCTAGATGACCCGGCTCCCATCCAGCCGTCGCCGTGGCGTACGGCGCGCATGAGGGCGTCGGGGTGGTGGCCGCCGAACCAAACCGGCGGGTAAGGCTTCTGCACCGGCTTGGGCTCCATCTCCATCTCGTCCAGGTCCCAAAAGTGGCCGTGGTGGGTAACCTTGGGCTCCTGCCACAACGCCTTCATCACCTGCAGTCCTTCCATGAAGTAACGGATCCGGCGGTCCGGCGCCCCTCCCATTACCTGGTTCTCATGAGCGCGGCTTCCCAGTCCCAACCCGATGGTCAACCGCCCGTTGCACATCCGGTCCATGGTGCTGAACTGCTTGGCCAGATGTACCGGGTTGTGGTTCGGAGCGACCACGACTGAAATGCCCAGCCGGACCTTTTCCGTCAGGGCGGCCACATAGCAGAGCAGGCTGAGACCCTCAAGAGTTGGGCTTTCGCCGATGAAACGCTCTTGCACCCAAAGGCCGTGGTATCCTATCCCTTCCGCAGTCTCAACGTGCCTTCGTACCAGGTCCATGTCCACCGGTCCGTCGTGGAAGACCTGAGGGATAGCGATGTCGCAGGGTACCGAAATTTGATCGGCCATTATCAATCACCTCATTACTAACGGTTCTGGATGGATTCGGCGCGCTCCCTCACCCCCGTCCCCTCTCCCTGAGGGGACGGGGGTGAGGGCCTACTTAGCGGCCAGCATATCGCAGGCCAGGCCAAGCATGATTTTGGTCCCGCTGACCAGGCTCTTGATGCCGATCGACTCGTTGGTGCCGTGGGTGAACGTGATCATGGGGTCGTCGTCGGGATGGGAGCCGGAAAATCCGTAGGTTACGATCCCCAATGGCCTGGTGAAGCGGGAGTCGGTGAACCCGTTGCTGATGGCCGGTACCCATTGTATGTCGTCCCGTTCCAGGGCCTGCGCCGTCACCGACCGGATGCTTTGGGACAGAGCGGTGTCAAAGGGCGAGGAGTTGGGTTGGGCCATATAGTCGATCTCAAATTCGATGCCGGGGATACCCTCCAGCACTTGTTCAACCTGCTCCCTCACGTATTGCTCATCCTGATGGGGCAGAGTCCTCACGTCGCAGGTGAGCCTGATGGACTCCGGCACGCTGTTGGACTTTATGCCGCCCCGGATCATGGTCGGGGTCAAAGTCATGCGGGACAGGGCCTTGAGCAAGGAGGCAAAGCGCGGGTTTGCCGGCTCAACCTCGGCGATGATCTCTTCTATGTTATCCGGCGAAGGCCGGTGCTCGATGGCGAAGGTGGACAGGTGGTCGAACAGGCCGGTTGAGGTGTCCAATTCCGGCTCGAATCGCTCGATGTTGCTCAACGCCCGGCTCAACCGGTACATGGCGTTGGTGCCCTGCCAGGGTACCGATGCGTGAGAACTGACTCCCTTCACGTCGATCTCTATCTGGAGCCGCCCCTTTTCTCCCACGCCCAGAACGTAGGTAAGGGCGCCCGCTGCTTGGATGGGCGCCCCGCCGCCCTCGTTGACCGCGAAGGGAGCCGCGATCTTTTCCGGATGGTTCTCGGCCAGCCATCCGAAACCGTAACGCCCCCCATGCTCTTCATCCGCCCCCGACGCCAGGATCAAACTGTCATTCAGCTCTATGCCGTTCCGTTTCAACAAACGCATGGCCATCATTTGGGCGGTGAGCAACCCCTTGCAATCCGACGCCCCCCTGCCGAAAACCCGGCCTTCAGCGATCGTCGCGCTGAAAGGCGGGAACCTCCACTTGGATTCGTCTTCCACGGGCACCACGTCGGTGTGGGACATAAACATCAGCCCCGCCTTACCCGACCGGCCTTCCATGCGGGCGATCAAGTTGCCCCTGTCCGGGTCGCGGCCTAGAATCTCCGACTCAATGCCATCCTCGGCCAGCCAGTCCCTCGCGTACTCGGCCACGGCGGTTTCGTTTCCGGTGGGCATGAAGCCGGTGTTTACTGATGGGATCCGGACCAGGGCCTGCTCCAACGCCAAGATGTCATCCAGCGCCGCGTCAACCTGGGCGTATAGGTCCTTCATGTTTGGCATGGTAAAGCTCCTTATTGGGATTCCCAGTGGCTCCTTGCAGCCATTGGGGAGTGTAAACAGGCCCTTGGTCCATGTCAACGACGGTATTTAAAGGGGCTTAAAACGGTGTTCTGAATCGCTCAGACGAGGTCATTCTTCCGAAGTTTGGGCCGCCGCCGCCACGGCCTCTTGCCGGGGCGGAGAACTTGTCCTTAAAAACATTCCGGCTATGGAAACAGACAGTGCGCCAAAACTTATGATCAAAAGGGAGAGTCTCAGATCCCCAGAGGCTTCCTGCAACAATCCCGTGAGCAGTGGTCCCAGGGTAGTGCCGATGGAACTCATCATCATCATGAAGGCAATGCCCATCGCCAACTCCCTGGGCCGTATACCCGTCAGGTGGAACGGGACCGTATATAGAACGGGCCAGAACCCCCAACCTATGCCATTGATAAACGTGAGACCGATCAACAACGGTATGCTGCCGGTAAACGTCATCCCGGCGAATGATGCTGCCATCAGCGCCCCCAGGGCCAGCAGAATGGTATTGCCCCTGGTGGTGACCGAGACAGCCCAACTGACGGCTAGACCGGAGGCGCCGCCCATGAACACACCCAGGGCCAGAATGCTGCCGGACCAACGTAAGGAAACCTGATGGTCGTTCAGCATCATGGTGGGAAAGAAGCTCAAAAAAGCCGACCAAGCCGTGGTGGCCCCCACGAATCCAAGACCGCCGACCCACAGGTCACGATGGCGCAGCGTCCCTTTCAAGACGCTGGTGTCCTGGGACGCCAACAGTCGGCGAAAGTCCGTGGTTACCCGCTCCCGGCCAAAAGCAACCCACAGGATGGTCAATACGGCGAACAGGCCTCCGAAGAGGTTCAGGGTGGTTCGCCAATCGTCTCCCAACGCGCTCAGAATAAAGGGGGCCGCGGCCAATCCGCCTCCAACCACCAGTCCGAACATGGCGTTGGCGATACCGTTGACCAGAACGACCTCCCGTTGGGGAAACCATTGTTGCATCAGGAAGGCCCTGGCCGGCTGCCGGGCAATCATGGTGATCCCGAAAGCCAACCGGCCGAGAAGCAAAACCGCGAACACCGGCGCCCAGCCTTGCATGAAAAGGAACCCCGTGCCCAACAGGAGGGTGACGGTGGTAAGTATCTTGGGGCTATAGCGGGAAGTCCACAAGCTTAAGGGGATGGCCAGGGCCAGGTTGCCCCAAAATGCCGCGGAGCCCAGCAACCCTTGTTGGGTGGGCGACAATTCCAGGTCTTCGCTGATGGCTGGCAACAAGATTCCCAAGGTCGACAAGATCATGAATCCCGAGACGCTGGCGGTCAGCCAGATGCCCATGACAACCCAGCGGTAGTCTGACGCTTGGTCCGGCGTCTCAGTCATCACCACTTATGGCATCCTCTTAAATCTGGCAAGTACGCCCCTGACCACGCTTCAATCTTTCGCTGTGCAAGAATACAGCACGGAGTCGGTTCGAAGTTTCCGCGTTGGATAGGCTGTATAGTCTGAGGCAGTGTAGACTCGCCCTGCTTTGACCGTCAATCGCTCTTAGCCGCCCGACTGGCACATCACCCCTTAGCCTTGCTTGGCCCAGTTTCCCTAAGATAATGTAATATACGACTTGGCTCCCTTAAGTTCGGTTTATCTGGTGAATAAACTATCCCGGCTGCCGTCCCAGTTTATCGGGAAACTGCCGGATCTAGGAGTAAAAGAATGAATTACAGGACTTTGGGCCGCACCGGGCTAGAGGTATCGGAGATTGGGTTTGGCTGCGGCAACGTGGGCGGACTCATGGTAAGGGGAGAGCATGGTGACCAGGTCAAGGCGGTGGCCCGCGCCATGGAGTTGGGCATAAACTACTTTGACACCGCTTCTCAATACGGTGACGGCCAATCGGAAACCAACCTGGGCCGGGTTTTGAACGAACTGAACGCCCAGGTCTACGTTGGGACAAAATACCGACTGACCGCCAATGACGACGCCGATATCAAAGCAGGCATTATCGCCTCGGTGGATGCCTCACTTGCTAGGATGGGGCGTGAGCACGTGAACCTGATTCAGCTTCACAACCGGTTGGCCCCCCAGCGGGACCTGGCAGGGGGAACATTGAGCGTTGAGGACGTGCTGGGTGAGGTGGTGGAGGCGACCGAGACACTGAAGTCCCAGGGAAAGATCGATTTCTGGGGATTGACCGGGGTGGGTGTTCCCGAATCCCTGAATCGAGTCGTTGACTCGGGAGCTTTGTACTCCATACAGACCGTTTACAATCTCATCAACCCCTCTGCCGGGGCGGACGTCGTCCCCGGCTTCGACATGCCGGATTACAAGAGAATGATTGATAAGGCGATCTCCGCCGGGATGGGTGTCATTGTAATAAGGGTATTGGCGGCCGGGGCTTTGAGTGGGGTGGCCGAGCGGGACCCGGTGGCGGTGCCCACGGTGGCGCCCATCGGTTCTGGACGGGATTACCAGCAGGACTTCGACAGGTCGGAAGGGTTCCGTTTCTTGGTTGATGACGGTTTCGCCGACGACCTGGTCGAAGCGTCGGTGCGCTTTGCTCTGAGCAACACAGGGGTTTCCACTGTCCTGGTGGGTTACTCAAACTTGGACCACTTGGAACAGTCGGTCCGGTTTTCGGACAAAGGTCCTTTACCCTCAGAAGCATTGGCCAAGCTGCCCCAGGTGTGGGCCCGATTCGTGGCGTAGAACGTTCAGCCACAGAGCACAGAGACACAGAGATACGGAGAAACTAAATGATTTAACTCCGTACCTTTGTGTGTCTGTGGCAAAATTAGGATCAGATATGACAACTTCCCATTTGGTCACCATTCCAGCGCGCAGCGGCAAAGCGGCCGTCGTTGAGGCAGGCCAGAGGATACGGGTGATCAATACCCACGGGCAGCAGGTTGTGGATACCTGGGCGTTTCGCCGCGGCGAACTGACGGAGTTCATGTCCATGGAGCATTCCAGGACGTTTCTGAGCCGGATCATGGCGCGGGTGGGCGACAGCATGGTCACCAATCACCGCCGGCCTATCCTGACCTTGGTGGAAGACACCACGGTAGAAGGCGACTCGGCGGGGATCCACGACACCCTATTGGCCGCTTGCGACCGGTATCGCTACGAGCTCTTGGGATGTGAGGGTTATCACGACAACTGCACCGATAATCTGGCGGCGGCCCTGGCCGAGTTGGGTTTGGTGCCTCCGGAGACTCCCAGCCCCTGGAACCTGTTCATGAACATACCGGTGGCGTCTGACGGAACTGTGTCTTTTCAGGCCCCGGTGTCCCGGCCGGGAGATTCCGTTACGCTACGCGCCGAGATGGACTGCGTGGTAGCCTTCTCCGCCTGCCCCCAGGACATCGTCCCGATCAACGGCGTTGATTGCATCCCCACCGAGGCCCATTTCCAGATTCTTGAAGGCTAGGCAGCGGGGCGGGTGTCTTGCCTGGTCCCTGGATTTGGAAGCAGGCATTAATAGCTCCCGCTTGCCCTGAGCCCGTCGAAGGGTCGTTCTGCGGAAGGATGGTTCGACAGGCTCACCACGAGCGGTATTGATGGCGCTGACTTTGGACAGGAATTAGGAGAAGTTTCAGGGGATCCGTTCGAAGGGCGATGGCATCTTTCCCACCGGAACTTCGATCAGGGTCGGCGCTTCGATAGCCAATGCCTCTTTGATCGACGATTCCAGCTCTTCTGGGCCGTTCGCTCTAACACCTCTGGCTCCGTAGGCCTCGGCCAGCTTCACAAAGTCGGGGTTGTGCAATTCGGCCCCGATTGTCCGGCCGGCGAACCGGTTCTCCTGGTCGCGCAGGACGTTGCCGTAGGCGTTGTCGTTGAAAACGACGACCACCGCGTTGATTCCGTGCTGGACTGCGGTAGCCAACTCCTGGGAGTTGAACAGAAAGCCGCCGTCCCCGGACAAAGCCACTACCGCCTTGTCCGGCTGGGCCACCTTGGCGCCCAGGGCCGTGGGGTAGGCGTAACCCAGATTGCCGAAGTAGGATGACGTAAGGAAGGAGCGAGGCTCATAAACCGGGAAATAGGCCCGGCTGTAATACCCCAACTGGGTCATGCCGGAAATCAGGATGCCGTCTTCGGGCATCGCGGCGCGGACCGAGGCGATCAAGGAGTCCTGGGGTTCGACCCTGATGGCGGATTCCGCTCTGGTTTCCTTTAATTTCTTGATGCCCTCTCTATTCTCGGGACGGGCCGGCGCAGCCGCCGACAGGGCTTTGTACAACCCTTCTAGGGAATCACGGGCGTCGCCCTGGATGCCCATCGTGTTTTCGTAGTTGCGCCCCAGTTCCTCTGGGTCGATGTCTATCTGGATCACCTGCTGCCCGTCGAGGAAATGGGGCGTAGCCAGTCTGGTGCCTACTGCCAGTATCACGTCGTGGCCGTACTGGGATTCGCCCAAAGGGTCGTTCCGCAATCTGAGGGCGCCCAGGGCAAGATGGTGGTGGTCTGAGATAGCGCCCTTGCCTTCGGCGGTCGTAATAACCGGCGCTTGTAGATGTTCCGCGACCCGTAAAAGGGCGTCGGAAGCGCCCGACGAGATGACTCCACCACCGGCCCAGATCAAGGGCGCGGTGGCCTGGCTCAGAATTTGAGCCGCCTGCTGCAACTGCTGGGCGCTGCCCACCGGCCGGGGATATTCCTCCGGTTCCAGCAGCTCCACGTTCCCCACCTCTGCTAGGGTTTCCGGCGGTATCTCGATCTCCACCGGCCTGGGCCGGCCTGTCTTCAGATTGAAAAAGGCTTCATGCACTGCCTCGGGGACCTCCGCCGGGTCCAAGATCCGCTTAGCCCACTTGGTGATGGGCTTGATGCAGTCTATCTGGTCGTCTACCTCATGGAGCATCCCCCGGTTAACGCCGATCAGGTCCCGTTCTATCTGCCCGGATAGGACCAAGATAGGAGAAGACGCCGAGTAGGCGGTCCCGATGGCCGCGGCGGCATTTAAAAGCCCGGGGCCGGGAACCATTAGAGCCGTGCCGATTCCGCCGCCGGCCCGGGAAAATCCGTCCGCCATATAGGCAGTGGCTTGCTCGTGGCGTGTGGTTATGAACCGGATGCCGGGCTCATCGTACAGAGCGTCCATGGCGTGATACAACTGCACCCCGGGCAACCCGAAGATGACGCGTATCCCCTCTCGGTAAAGAGACTTCATCAGCGCTTGACCACCGGTCATTTCGGTCATTAATTACCCCTTTTGTCCACACACGAGATTAGGCGAGAGCGTAAGCCCGCCCTATTCTAACACCGGGCCGGTGATTCCTCACCGGGTATATGCGCAACCTGGACCCAGGTCTCTTTCCTGGCTTCATCCTTTGTAGGCTGGTATGCAACGCAAACGGTCTGGGTGACTCAGGGTTCTGAGCCTACAAAGGCTTTGACTTGCCAGCGGCAAACATGTAGCATAATTTCGCCGCTTCGGGCTTACATAACTGGTGAGTAGCGACGCGGCTGAATACGTGTGGTTTGAGCAGGGGGATTCCCATTGGATAAGTCATCATGAGTTCGGAGCGCCAGCAGCAGAGTCCCCTGGCCGCTCCGGCCGTCAATCCAGAGTTTCTGAGAGAATTGGACCAGCTGGTGGGATTGGCCAGGAGTGGCCAGAAGCCGGACAGCCGGTATTTCAATCCGCCCAAGGAATGGTTGTTCGGCCATATGTCCGTTTTGCAGGATCTTCCTGAAGCAGAACGGGCTCAGATCTTGACTGAGGCCCGGCAGTTGGAGAAAGAAGCGGAAGAAACCAATGCGGCGGGCAGAGCTGCCACCAGGGCTTGGCCGGGCGTAGTGGTCAGGCTAGACAGCGGAGGACTGGCATTTTTCAGTCAATTAGGAGTGGTTCGGCGTCCCGACCTGACCCAATATTTCATCGATGGGTTTCCCAAGAATCGTGACGCCTTGGCTTTTAGCGAAGAGGCGCAGAGCCTTTTTGCGGAGGTGTTCGCCTATATCAACCGGTACATGGAGAAGCAATTCTCCGCCGGAGACGTGATTGTCCAGTCCGACCGGCAGATCTGCGACGCCCCAGGCCGGTCTTTTCACGCACGCCAGTTGCTGTTTGGCACTCGTTATGTGCAGATACCCATCATGTGGCGGCAACTCACGTTTGACCTTCCCCAAGATCAATACACCAGCCCGCCGGACATATTAGAGGTTTCGATACCCCACTGGCTGGAAGACTTGGGTCTGCCCGATGATCTGAAGGCTCGCATCAACGAATCAGGGTTGACCAAGTTGGTGTTCAAAGCTCCTACCAAGGGACTGTCGCTTCATCTGGGATTCGATTACGTGGGCGAGCACAAGATGGGCCCGCTGTCCATCGCCATGTTCTTGGTGAAGCAGAAAAAAGGTGTGGCTATCCAAGCCGCTTTGAGCATGGCGCGGGTTAATACTTTGGCTGGGGAGGTTAAAAACACCGCGCTGATCACCGTGGGACCGTCC
>JAKUQE010000160.1 GCA_022450395.1 Dehalococcoidia bacterium
GCCGCACTGTCCCTGTATGCGGCGGTTTATTCTTTGCGTGGCATTGCGATTCCTCTGTCGGCGCGGATGCTCAATCATCTGGCGGTGATGGGGGTCGTCCTGAGGTTGACCATCGCCGCCGGTCACGCACTCGGCGTATACGAGTTGGTGCTTTCCGACTACGGGGTTGTTTTCGGAGCTACCTACACCGATGTGCACGCGCGCATGCCGGTTCTGTGGCTGTTGACCGGCATAGCCGCTCTGGCGGCATTAGGATTCGTGGTCGGCATTTATTTTTCCGGTCTCAGGCTGATGGCTGGCGCGTTCAGTCTTTGGGTGATCGCCGCGTTGTTGGCGGGGTTCGCTTATCCTTTGCTGTTCCAGAGGTTCCAGGTGGAACCCAACGAGTTCGAACTGGAACGGGTCTATATTCAGCGCAACATCCAGGCTACCCGCTGGGCGTACGGTTTGGACCAGATACAGGAGTCTACGTTCCAAGCGAACCCCAAGCTAACCGCCGAAGCCATCGAAGATAGCGCGTCTGTTCTGGATAACATACGGCTGTGGGACCTTCAACCCCTGAAAGATGCTTACAATCAGCTCCAATTCATGGAGCTTTACTACAATTTTCTCAACATTGACTGGGACCGCTACGAGGTGAATGGCGAGATGCGCCAGGTGTTGGTAGCAGCCCGTGAGTTGAATCAAGACAACTTGCCAGAGGACGCCCGGAACTGGGTGAATGAAAGGCTGCAATACACCCACGGCTACGGGTTGGTTATGAGTCCGGCCACCGAATTCACTCCGGGCGAAGGCCGCCCGGAGTTCCTGCTCCAAGATATTCCTATCAAGGGGGATTTTAAGATTGAGCGCCCCGGCTTGTACTATGGCGAAACGCCCGACAGCTTCGCCATAGTCAACAGTGCCCTGACAGAAGTAGGACCCAGCGAAGGACTACAACACTACGGCGGCAGCGGCGGAGTAGTGCTGGACTCACGCTTACGGCGTGTCGCTTACGCTTCCCAGTTCGGCGACATCAACATCGTGCTAAGCGGTCAGATTACGCCCGATAGCCGGATCCAGTACCGCAGGGAAATCAGGTCCAGAGTCAAGGCTGTGGCGCCTTTCCTCAAACTGGATCACGACCCCTACCCCGTGCTGGACCAAGCTGGTAAACTATGGTGGCTTCAAGACGCATACACTGCCACCGATCGAATACCATATTCGGCCCAGACTGATCGCCCATTACCTAGGCCGGAGAATCGGGAGATATTAGGAGGGTTCAACTACATCCGCAACAGCGTCAAAGTCGCGGTGGATGCCTACAACGGGTCAATTGAATTTTACGTGATCCAACCAGGCGATCCGCTGGTTCAGATGTACCGGAAGGCATTTCCCGGCCTGCTCAAAGACTTTGACCAGATGCCTCAAGACCTACAAGATCACATACGATATCCCGTAGGGCTGTTCACCGCCCAAACTCAGATGTTTCTGCGGTACCACGTCACCGAACCACAGGTCTTCTTCAACCAAGCTGAACAGTGGGCGGTCCCCCTGGAGAGCCGATTCGGCAAACGTGGGGTTCTTCTCCGGCCAACGTATCTGATGCTGAAAGTGCCGGGAGAAGATCGGGTTGAGTTCGTCCTGATGTTGTCCTTCACGCCCGCCGGCGACAAGAAAAACTTGGTGGGTTGGATCCTAGCCCGTAACGACGCGCCTAATTATGGCGCGCTCCTTGCTTTTCAGGTGCCGGGAGACCCGCAGGTGGATGGGCCCAGCCAAGTAGAAGCGCGGATTGAAAACGACCAGCAGATATCTCAGCAATTCACTCTTTGGGAAGGGGCTGGTTCCCGAGTGATTCGTGGTCAGTTATTGGTTATACCCATGGCCGGCACCATACTTTATGTGGAGCCCATGTATTTGCAATCAGAAGTTCTAGCCTTCCCGGAACTGAAAAAAATTATCCTAGCCGATGGAACCGACGTGGTTATGGCCGATTCCATAAAGGAAGGCCTGATCATGCTGGTACGTGGCGGCAAAGCGGCGCCCGCCGTGGATGTTGTTTCGGACGCAGGGTCAGCGATCGATGCGCGAGATCTTAGACAGATTCAAGAGGCGGTTGCCGGACTGGAAAAGGCTTTGGAAGGTCTCCGGGACGCTTTAAAAGACCTGAAGGATTCTTCGGGAAACACAGGAGGTAGCCGCCCATGACTATCAGCAGCGATTGGATAGCGATAGAGCAGAAATACTACGCCCAGACGGTCCGCCGGCAACCGGTGGTGATCGTACGAGGCGAAGGCACTCGAGTGTGGGATGCTGACGGCAAGGAATATCTGGATTTCGTCGCCGGTTGGGCGGTGAATAACCTTGGTCATAGCCATCCCGTGGTTACCCAGGCAATCGTCGAGCAAGCGGGCACTTTATTGCAGACTTCCAATCAGTTCTATACCGTGCCACAGCTTCAATTGGCCGAGATACTTATCGAAAACAGTTGTTTGGACCAGGTGTTTTTCGGCAACAGCGGCGCCGAGGCCAACGAAGGCGCGCTGAAGCTGGCCCGCCGCTATGGAAAGTTGCATCGGGATGGCGCTTACGAAGTGATTACCGCTTTCAATTCTTTCCACGGACGCACCATGGCCACCTTGGCGGCCACTGGTCAGCCCGCTTACCAGGAAGCCTTCACTCCCTTGTTGCCCGGGTTCGTTCACGTGGATTTTAACGACGTTGAAGCCATCATGAACGCCACCACCGACCGGACCGCCGCCGTCTTTCTAGAGCCGGTACAAGGTGAAGGTGGCGTCAATATCCCCGCCGACGACTACTTGAGCCGGGTGCGTGAATGGTGCGATGAAAAGGGGTTGCTGTTGATATTGGATGAGATTCAAACCGGCATGGGCCGGTTGGGCAGCCTCTTCGGTTACCAGGAGTTCGGCGTCGAGCCAGACGTTATAACTCTGGCCAAGGGATTGGGCTACGGCACTCCCATCGGCGCCTTTCTGTCCAAAGAATATTGCATGGCCTTGGTGCCCGGCGACCACGGTTCCACTTTTGGGGGCAACGCGCTGACCACCGCCGCCGCTTACGCCGGCACTAAGTTCCTGATCGAAAATGATATACCAGGCCATGCCAGGGCCATGGGAGATCATCTGCAGCGCCGGTTGAACGAACTTAAATCCAGGTTCTCTTTCGTGAAAGACGTCCGAGGCAAGGGTCTTCTGGTGGCCATGGAGTTTGAAAGCGACATAGCGGGCCAGTTGCTTACCCACGCCAACGCCGGCGGGTTGCTGCTAAACGCGGTCAAGCCCAATGCCATCCGTTTCATGCCGCCCCTGAACGTAACCGCCGAAGAGATAGATCAGGCCATGTCCCTGCTGGAAGACGCGCTGGGGAAGATATAAGGGATCAAATGGATGCAAGCAAATTACTCGAACGAATTGTAGTCAATCCGAAGGTGATGGTTGGTAAGCCAGTAATTCGCGGCACGCGTCTCACCGTGCAGAACGTATTAGGCCTGTTGGCCAGCGGTATGGTGATTGACGACATCGTGAAGGAATACGCGGGATTAACCGAAGAGGATGTCCTGGCATGTATCCTATTTGCCAAAGAGTCTCTGGAAACGACGACCTTTGCACCTTTGGGAATTGAGAGTGCCTGATTCGTTTTCTTGTAGATGAGTGTATCGGACCTTCGGTTGCTTCCTGGTTAGCCAACGAGTTCCATGATGTGCTCTCGATCTACCAAGAATCACCTGGGTTGGGTGATATCGAGGTACTGAGGTTGGCGTTCGATACCAGCCGAGTTCTCATCACGGCCGACAAAGACTTCGGCGAAATGATTTTCCGAGAGGGAAGGCCCCATAAAGGTATAATTCTATTGAGGTTAGGCGATGAACGTCCCTCAAACAAAATAGACGTTCTTCAGCGTCTTATTCAGCAGTATTCCGGCCAACTACCCGGCAACTTCGTTGTGGCAACGGACAGCACTGTAAGAATCATCGAAATTAAGAGTTAGTAGAAGTTCTGCTCTCAGGTAGAGTTGAAAAAGGACATACGTTGCCCGGAGAACCGGTGATTACTCCTTGACGGCGATCCGCGAGTGAGGGCCATGGTTTCCGTTGGGATTCCTCACCGAAATCCACAGACTCCGAATATCTTTAGAAAAAATGGAAGAAACTCAATGCCTGATAATAAAATAGTTTTGGCCTTCAGCGGAGGATTGGACACTTCGGTGGCGGTTCCTTGGCTGAAGGAGAAATACGGAGCGGATGTAATCACCCTGACCATCGACCTGGGCATGGTGGACTTGGAGTTCATCAAGGAACGAGCGATGCAGGTGGGCGCGGTCAAGGCCCTGACGGTGGACGGCAGAGAGCCTTTAGTGCAAGAGTTTCTGTATCCTGCCCTCCAAGCCGGGGCTATTTACGAGGAGCAATATCCCTTGGCCACGGCTTTGGGCAGACCGTTGATCGCCCGTTATATGGTTGAGGCGGCCCGAGCGGAGGGAGCATTCGCGGTGGCCCACGGTTGCACCGGCAAGGGCAACGATCAGGTACGGATAGAGGTAGGCGTAGCCGCCCTCGCCCCGGACATCAAGGTAATAGGACCGATCCGTGACTGGGGAATGAGCCGGCAGGAAGAGATCGAATACGCCGAGGCCAGGGGCATCCCCGTCAACGCCCGCGCCAGCCGGTTCTCCGTGGACGAGAATATCTGGGGCCGCAGTGTGGAGGCGGGAGAGCTGGAAGACCCCTGGTTACAACCGCCGGAGGACGCCTACGCGTGGACCAAACCTCTGTCGGAAACGCCGGATGAGCCGGCCTTTCTGGAAGTTCATTTCGAGCAGGGTATACCCACCGCCATCGATGGCGAAGACATGTCCGGGGTGGACCTGATACCCCACCTCAACTCGATCTTGGGCGAACACGGAGTCGGGAGGCTTGACCACGTGGAGAACCGCCTGGTGGGCATCAAGTCCCGGGAGATCTACGAGGCCCCGGCCGCCGTGGCCTTGCACGCAGCCCACAAGTCCTTGGAGGCATTGACCCTGAGCAAAGACCAGTCCCGGGCCAAGGCCCGCATCGCTCAGGAATACGCCGACGTTGTTTACAACGGTTTGTGGTTCACCCACCACCGGCAGGACCTCGACGCCTACGTTCGCAGCACCCAGCGCTTCGTTACCGGCGACGTTCGGTTGAGAGTGCACAAAGGCAACTGCACCGTGGTGGGCCGAAGTTCTCCCTATAGCCTCTACCAATACAAATTGGCGACTTACGACCCGGGAGACGACTACGACCAAGCAGCGGCGGAGGGGTTTATCACTATATACGGACTCCCGGTTCGCACGCAGAACCAGGCCCAATCCCAGTAGAGGCCCACAATCCACGCGTGGGAGATAGAGGCAGCCAAAGCCGCCGATTTGCCCGAGATCGATGAGTTGATCGCCGCCGTTGATGGCGACCGGGCGGATCTGGGCACCGAACAGTTCGTCGTAGCCAAAAGCGAAGACGCGCGGATTCTCGGCTGTGGACGCCTCCGTCCCTATCCCGAATTTTGCGAGATAGCCAGCATGGCCGTTGCCGAAGATGTTCGTGCCAATGGCATTGGGCGGGCTATCGTAAGTCGGCTATTGGAACAGTATTCGGGAACTATATACTTGATCTGTGAAGATGAAGTGGTGGAGTTTTTCCGCCGTTTCGATTTCCGGCTGCTCCCTGCGTCCGACGTGCCGGATGGCCTTGACACTAAATGGGATTATTTCCGCTCCCTGGCGGGGTCCATGAACCTAATGACGCGAGGCTGACCGGTAATGCTTTAGGGAACCAATCGGGTGCTTTACCGGCGTCAATCCAGGCGGGATCTATCGTGAACATCAATGACCACCTCATCAGCAATTGAAAAAGTCGTCGAAGGCCTCATGGGCTATGACCCGGAGAAGATTATACTGTTCGGGTCGGCGGCCCGTGGCGACACGGATGAGTACAGCGACATTGACCTGATAGTCGTCAAGAAGACGGACCAGCGTTTTGTCCAAAGGCTGGTGGAGGCGGGGTCTTTCATCCCACCACATCTCTCTGTCGACGTTCTCGTCTATACACCTGACGAACTAAATGCGATGGTAGAAGACGGGAACCCGTTCATCGAGCAAGCCTTGAAGGAGGGGAAGGTTCTCTATGAAAAATCCACCGGAGACGGCCCGGCGCTGGCTGACTCAGGCAGAACATAGCTTTGATATGACGCGTATGCTGTTGGAGAACGGCTTCTGGTCTGACGTATGCTTCCACGCTGAGCAAACTGCCCAGCTTGCGCTGAAGGCTTTTCTTTACGGCGCCGGTAGACGCTTCGTTCAGTGGCACTCGATTCGCGAATTGGCGGAGGAGTGCGCCAAAGAAGACGAAGAATTTTCAGAGTTCGTCTCTCGAGGCGGTGTTTTGGATCGCTATTACCTTGCAACCCGCTACCCGGATGTGTTGCCTGCTCCTGCCATACCGTTTGAGTCATTCACAGAACAGGAAGCGATCGACGCCCAGCAGTTCGCCTCAGAAATCGTGCGCACAGTTCGTGCTAAGATACCTGTCGAGCCTTCCGGGCCCGCCCATTAAACTCCCGGCGGCGGGCCGCTGATCAGTTAGGTAGGAGTATATGACGCTAGCCAGCCGGATGAACGACCTGGGCACCGAAACCGCTTTTGAAGTTCTCGCAAAAGCCAAGGTTTTGGAAGCCCAGGGCAAAGAGATTATCCATCTAGAGATCGGCGAGCCCGACTTTGACACACCTAAGCATATCGTCGAGGCAGGAGTCCAAGCCCTGCGTGATGGGCATACCCACTACGGGCCGACGGCCGGCCTGCCGGAACTCAGGGAGGCCATCGCCCGTAACAGCCGGGAAGTTCGGGGTATCGACACCAACCCTGAACATGTGGTGGTGACGCCCGGGGCCAAGCCAATCATGTTCTACGTGATCTTGGCGCTGTCTGAACCCGGCGTCGAAGTGATCTACCCCAACCCCGGCTTCCCTATCTACGAGTCGATGATTCGCTTCTCCGGCGGCACCCCCGTGCCCATGCGGCTGTTGGAGTCCAAGGCGTATCACCCCGATCTGGATGACCTTGCCCAAAAGATCACCAGCCGAACCCGATTAATCATCATCAATTCTCCGGAGAATCCCTGTGGCTCAGCATTGACTCGGGACGAGCTGGAAACTATAGCCAACTTGGTCAAGGAACGAGACGGCATTTACGTGATGTCCGACGAGATATACAAGGACATTCTGTACACCGGCGAGCACCACAGCATCGCGGCCTTTCCTGATATGGACGAACGTACGATTATTCTGGACGGGTTCTCCAAGAGCTATGCCATGACCGGCTGGCGGCTGGGCTACGGCATCATGCCACCGGAACTGGTGCCTCACATTGTCAAGCTAGCGGTGAACAGCGTTTCCTGTGCCGCTACTTTCTCCCAACGGGCTGCTATCGCCGCTTTGGACGGTCCCCTGGACGGGGTGCAGGCGATGTTGGCGGAGTTCACACTTCGCCGCCGTCTGGTCACCGATGGCTTGCGCGCCATTCCGGGGATCAATTGCCCCGAGCCCGAGGGGGCCTTCTATGCCT
>JAKUQE010000161.1 GCA_022450395.1 Dehalococcoidia bacterium
TATCATGACGATATCATTAAGTTAGTTTTATGATAGCACATAAGAATATTTGACTTGGAGAGCTGAAGAACGCCATGGCCATAGACTTTCACGATATCGCCAACGCTTCAAAAAAGGCACTAAACCTGGTGGACGACACGGAACGGCGCCGTATGCTGGAGGAGTTTGTGGAAAGTACCGGGCCCTTGGTGGAAGCGGCGGCTCGAGACGCATTCCATAGGCTGTTAGATGAGATAAACGAACAGCTTGCGCCCCACGCCCGGATTCGCCTGATCCAAGAGGGTACGCGACTGGCGGCAGAGGTGGTCACTTTAGGTGAAGAAAGGAGACGGGGATGGACGCTTCATGTTGATAGCGACACTATCTCTAAGGTTCTTCTTAGGATGCCCTCCAGCGTCAAAGACCGCGCCACCGAGTCGGCACAGCGGGCCGGGGTGTCGCTGAACAGTTGGACCGTGGATATTTTGGAGCGAGCTCTTGAAAATCTCCGCCAGCGCCAAAGTGGGGCTGAACAGCCAGAAGGCCGGGCGAATGAGGATGACGAAAAGGCTTCTGAATCGGGCCTGCCGGAACAAAACGGGGAAGGCAACTCCACCGACGAACCCGGTAATACATGACTTTGATGAATCGACGGCTTGGAGGATTCAACCATAGGCGGGAGATTACCGTCGATTGCCGGGAGGGTTCGCGGGAAGGCTATACCTCGGAGCTGAAGGCCATGGGGTCTTCGAGGAACTCGATATTCTCCAACTCGGACCGGGCCGCGTCTTCCAGGACGGCGTCGCCATCTTTGACGCAGTTGACCAGGACCTTCTTGGCCAGCGGTCCGCCGATCTTTCCCAGGGCGCTGATTCCGGCCAGTTGCACCTGATTGTCGTCATCGTCGAGTAACGCGATCAGGTGGGGCACGGCGTCTTCATCGCCCAGTTCGGCGCAGGCGTGGGCCGATTCGTAGCGGATGGAAGGTTCCGCGTTCTTCAATTCCTTGATTATTACAGGCAGCAAGCTGACTTCACCGGTGCGTCCCATGGCATAGATCGAGCTACTTTTCAGCAACGGATCATCGCCCTTGTAGGCGCGGGTGACGAATTTCCTTATCTCCGGGGTGTTGAATGGAGCGACGGCTTCCATACTCCGCCTGACAACTTCCAAGGGTTGGCCGGAGTCTTTCAGAATGTCCATAAGGCTTTCCAGAATCGAGTCTCCGTCCTTAGCCAGCAACTTACCTTCCTGGACGAGCGCCGGGAACTTGCCCAGGGCCACGGCCGCCGCGGCTCTCACCTGGGGACTCTTATCTGAATGCAGAACTTGGATCAGACCGGGAATGATAGCACGGTCTTCATCCTCCCATAACCCTTCGATAGCCTTTTCTAGGACCTCTTCATCCTTGTCCTTCAAGCACATCCGGAAGACTGCGGAAAAGTCCAATTCGGAGCTGTCCTCGGCCAGTTCCGCCATAGTAGCGATGATCCAACGCTGATTCTCAACGGTAAAACCGAACCAAGCCCGGGCGAAGATGACTAACTCTTCGGGCAAAAGGCCGGAAGCCTCAAAGAAGTCGCCCAGATCCACTTCGTTCGAGTCTTCAGCAAGGGCCTCGAGGAAACTCTCCAGAGACATGGCCTACCCTCGGCTCTGGGTCAGCGATGAGTTTGATGTATGGGTTTCGGTGTTCGTCATGTTAGCTTTGCTACTAGAGGCCGTTTAGCGTCGGCGCATTGCGTGTATCAAGCAATTACCAGCGGGTAACTACGGGAAAATAAAGTATATCATAACGTCAACGCCCAACATTGCACGAAAATGCAAGTTTTTCCGCAATCCTGGCTACCCAATAAATCGGCAGCCGAAGGGCTCGTCTTTCAATCACGGGCGTTTTAAGTCACGAATGGTTTCGGGCAACCGCTCGATCAGGTCTGAGGCGATGGAGCCGGTGTCGCCGATCCGCATCCGCACCGCTTCTCCCGCCTGTCCGTGTATGTATACACCGCAACCGGCGGCCACGCCGGGAGATAACCCTTGGGCCATCAAGCCGGCGATGATGCCGGTCAGCACGTCTCCGGTGCCTCCCGAGGCCAGTCCCGGATTGACGAAGGGAGAGATCCTTACCAGTCCTGCGGGTTCGGCGATAAGGGTGTGGGCCCCCTTCAGAACCACCGTGACGTTCCAATGGCGGGACCATTGCCTTGCCGAGTTTATCCGGTCGCGTTGAACTTCCGGAGTAGAGGTTCCGGTCAACGTGGCCATTTCTCCGGGGTGGGGAGTTAAGACCACCGGTCCTCCTAGACGGCGCCACCACTCGCTTATCTGGGAAAGGTTGTTGAGACCGTCGGCGTCGATCACCATGGGCAATTCAGGGGGAGATTCGCCCAGCAAAAGCTTCTCCAGGAATTCTTTGGTTCCTTGGGACCAACCCATCCCGCACCCAGCCAGCAACACGTCATAGCGGTCCAGGACACTCCGGACCACTTGCGAACCCTCGGGATGAATCCGGCCTTTGCTATCCTCGGGCAGAGGCAGATGGATGACTTCAGTCAGCTTACCGGCGGCGATCGGATAAACGCTGATTGGTGACGCCAGAGTCGTTAACCCGGCGCCCGTTCGCACCGACGCTTGGGCTGCCAGGTAGGCCGCGCCCACGTAATTACGAGAACCCGCCACCACCAGAGTGTGTCCAAAAGTCCCCTTGTGCGAGTTGGGCGGACGGACCGGCAAGTGTTCCCCGGCCCATTCCGGTGTCATCAGCTCCAGGTTTATTTCCGATTCTTCCGCCAAGCCCGATGGTATGCCGATGCCGGCAACCTCCAAGCGTCCGGCGTGTTCGGCACCTGGGAAGCCCAGGAGACCGGCTTTGGGATATCCCAGCGCCACCGTGATATCCATCTTGGGACACGCCGGATCCACCTCACCGGTGTCGGGATTCAGGCCGGTGGGTAGGTCCAGCGCCATAAATATCGGATGGTGGTTAGTGTGACGGCAGGCTTCCAACCGGGACATCACGGCTTTTACCGGGCCTGACAAAGGACGGGACTTCCCGGTGCCCAAGATTGCGTCTATGACCAGGTGGCACCGTCCCATCAGTTGGTCCAGGGCGGCAAGCTCGGGGTCCTGGTCAACTCCGGTGACGGTGACGCCGTATTCGAGGGCCGGTTTCATCTTGGGGTCGGAGTTGGGACGGTTCAATACCAGGTAGGCGGTCGCGTTCGCGCCCCAACGGCTCAGATGGCGCGCCGCCACCAGGCCGTCGGCGCCATTGTTTCCCGGTCCCACCAGCACCAGCACCCGCTTGCCTGCCGCGCCGCCCAATTCGTTTCGAGCGGCTTCGGCCACCGCCAGTCCGGCGTTTTCCATCAGAGTGTCCAGACTGACTCCGTGGCGTACCGCGGCCTGTTCCAAACCCACCATCTGGTCCACGGTGACAACTTTCATCCGGGACTCTCGCTGCGGATCACCACGAAGGCTACGGCGTAATCACGGGAATGGGATAGGCTGATGGAGATCTCTTGGACGCCTCGTCTTTGGGCTCGGTTCCCGCCGCGCTGGTGCAGCTTGATGGCGGGAGCTCCACTTTCGTGGCGGACGACTTCAATGTCCTTCCAGCCCACACCCCGAATTCCGGTGCCGAGGGCTTTCATGGTTGCTTCTTTGGCGGCGAACCGCGCCGCCAGATTGGGGGCGCGGCCCCGGCAATAAGCGATCTCGCCCGGTGTGAAGACGCGGTCCAGGAAACGTTGGCCGTATCGCTCCAGCACCTGCCGCACCCGGTCGATCTCGATGATGTCAACGCCGGTGGTAAGCATCAGCTTGGCTTAACTCCATCACATTGACTCGTGATATGCGTAAGGGGGTAGGTTCAATGGGAAGATGAGGTTTTCGCGGGCTTGGCCCTATATTTGCCGGCCCGGAATACCGGTTTTAATCCCGGCCGTTGTGGCCGGGCAGATTCAGGTTGTCCAAGATTTTAGAAACCGAGTAGCTCCGGTTCAGGACGTAGAAATGAATGCCCGGAACGCCGTTGGCCCAGAGTTCCTCAACCTGCTTGGTAGCGTGTTCTATGCCGATCGCCCTTGCCGAGCGGTCATCGTCGGCGCACTTGTCGAGTTGGCGGTCCAAGTCTGGCGGTATGCTCGCGCCGCACATGGAGGCGAACCGGCGTATCTGGGGTGTGCTCAGGATAGGCAGCAGTCCGGGTATGATTGGGACGTCGATGCCGGCCTTCTTTGCCCGGTCCAGAAATCCGAAAAAATCGCTGTTATCGAAAAACAGTTGGGTGATCAGGAAATCGGCGCCTTTGTCCACCTTTTGCTTAACGTAGTCTAGGTCGGAGTTCAGGTTGGGCGACTCGGTGTGGCCTTCGGGATAGCACGCGGCGGCAACTCCCATCTGAAAGTTATTGTGTATGTGCTCGATCAATTCGGTGGCGTGCTGGAACCCGCCTTTCACGGGAACGAAATCGGATTCTCCCCTTGGCGGGTCGCCTCGCAGAGCGATGATATTTTCGACTCCAGTCTGATCAAGCCGTTCCAGAACGGAGTGAATCTCCTCTTTGGTCTGGCCGACGCAAGTCAGGTGGGCCATAACCTCTAGGTCCGATTGCTGCTTCATCTCCGAGGTGATCCGCTCGGTGAAAGCGCGGGTAGAACCTCCGGCGCCGTAGGTGACCGACACAAAGTCGGGCCGGTAGGCCTTCAATCGTTCAACGGCGCTAAATACATCCGGTATCCCCTCCTCGGCCCTGGGAGGAAAGAATTCGCATGAGATAGTCCGGTTATTATCTAGAATATCTTTTATCTTCACAGACAGTTACCAATCTTGATCTTTGGTATGGAGATCTGGATCTTATAGTATCGGATGGCCTGGTCCATGCTTTCAGGCGTCAGTCGACATGGGATATGGGGATGATAGCATCGGCCCGATACACTGTCGAACAGGCGCGGCTAGAACTCGGGCTGACGCTTCTCTTTAAACGCTTTAATGCCCTCTTTGGGATGGCTGTGGGTGGTGCAGTACTGAACAAAAGCCATCCTTTCCAGGGCGACGCCGTCTTCTAAGGGCAGGTCGCTTCCCCGGCGGGTTACCGACTTGACCCAACCCAACCCCGGCCGGCTCTTGGTCCGTAAAGGCGCTAACAATTCTTCCAATTCCTGGTCCAGTGAATCGGCGGGAACGGCCCGAAGAACCAGCCCCCAATCGGCGGCTTCAGCGCCGGACAGCCATCTTCCCGTGGTCAGAAGCTCCATCGCTCTCTGCATCCCGATACGCCGGGGCAAACGCTGGGTAGAGCCTCCGCCGGGTATCAGACCGAAGTTGGTGTGCTGGTCGCCGATACGGGCGTCTTCCGCTGCTAGGGTCATGTCGCAGGCCAGCATCAGCTCCAATCCTCCCGCCAGAGCAAATCCGTGGACCACCGAGATCACGGGGATCGGGAGTTCCTCTAAGGCGAAAAGACAGTCGCCGAACTTCTTCAAGTAGGATGTCAGTCGGCTGGGATCGTCAAAGGCCGTCTCGAAAAAAGTGAGGTCAGCGCCCGAGCAGAAAGCCCGTCCTTCGCCCCGCACCACCAAAGCTTTTACGCTTTCGTTGGTCTCCACGATGGAGATTGCGTCGGAAAGCTCCTCCAGCAAATCAGAATTCACGGCGTTCAAGGCGTTGGGCCGGTTCAGCCGGATGGTGGCCACGCCGTTTTCGATCTCCAGCTTGATGTTGGTATACTCCACTGGGGTCCTCCAAGGGTTTGTATCTGGCTAACTTAAATATACCAGACCGACGCCCGTGGGGCTCAGTACAGCCGGATCGCTGGGTCCGCCGGGGAGCTAGAAACATGGATAAAGAGCCAGGGCCCAGGGCCAATTTTCCGATAAGAGTCCAGCCCAAATCATCCAGGGACCAAGTGGTTGGATATCGGGAGGGCGTGCTGCAGTTGAGGGTGACCGCTCCCCCGGACAAGGGCCGGGCCAATGCGTCAGTCGTATCCATGCTGGCCCAAGCCTTGGGCGTGGCTAAATCCAGGGTGCGTATCGTACGTGGACAGACTTCCCGGAACAAGGTGGTGACCGTGGAATCCCTATCCCCCGAGGAGGTCCGTGGGATACTCGAGGCCAGCTCCGGCTGAGCCTAGGATCGCTCTATTTCGTTTCTTTTCCGGTCGTGTAACTGCAGGTGGGCCTGGCTTGGGAATCGGCCTGCAAGTATAATAGGCGCGATGTACGGCTGGGTTAACCGCGCATGATTTGGATCCTGCCGCGCGAGCGTGGCGCGGATGCCGCACAATAGGGGATGCCGCACAATAATCGTATGCCGGAGTTGGGACTTTGGGATATTTAAACTTTAGCTGGTTGCTGGAAGGCGCATTGGCCGGGTCGGAAGGACCCAAGAGCCGCCGAGATCTGATGTTTCTCAAGCTGAATGAAATCACGGCGATCATACGGATGGAAGAACAGACCATCTCCGGGGAAGCGGTGGAGATGGCGGACCTCTATGAACCGGTGCCCGATTTTACCGCGCCCCGGTTGGATCAGATCGAGCGCATGGTTAGGTTCATCGACGAGCAGATCGAGACGTGGGAGCACCCCATCGTGGTGACCTGCCAGGCGGGTTTGGGAAGGACCGGGACGATTCTTGCTTGCTATCTGGTATACGTGGGGTACACCCCGGCGAACGCCGTGAAATTGGTTCGAGAACAGCGTCCCGGCTCCATCGAGACTGGCGACCAAGAAGACGCGATCACCAAGTTTTCGGAGCATCTCAAAGCCGAGGAACAGGAACGTAGGAGGAAGGCTATAGATGCGCTTGGGGACATTTAGCGCCGGCACATCGGGGCGTGCCGGCGCGGGCTAGGCAGCCAGTTCGGCGGCTTCGCGGACTGTTTCCTTGCTGAAGCCAAGTTCCTGAACTTTCACCTCCACTTGACGCCCGCATTGCAGACATTTGTAGAAGCTTCCATAAAGGTCTTCTTCAAGAATCATATCGCCCTGGCATTTGGCGCATCCCTTAAAATAAATCACTCTCGTTACCCTTGGTTACACTGATTCGCCTGTAATGCCGGCGGTGTGTTCCTTACTAAACTCTTTGATGCCACTTCTCTGGTGCAGGTGCATCTGCTATATTCAAAATATGCTGCCCCATCGCTACAAGGAGTCTCGAAATGGCCGATCAACTGATTCCGTTGAAAATCTCACCGGGCATCCTGTCGGACATTTACCGGGAGGCCCGGGGCGCTTTTCCCGCCGAGTGCTGTGGCTGGCTATCGGGTCCTAAGGATGGCGATGAAGTTACGGTGGTGCGGGCCTGCGAGAATGCCCAAGCGTCCGGAACCCATCCCACCGAAGCCCAACGCGGCGTCGAGAATGCCTATGTGTTTACCGGCGGAGATGTGCTGTCTTTAAATGAAACCCTGGAATCCGAAATGCCGGCCAGGATAATTTTTCACTCCCATCCCAATGGCCAGGCTTATTTTTCCCCCACCGACAGGCACGTGGCCACCAGTCCTTGGGGAGACGGTCCGGCGTACCCGGTCCAACAACTTGTGGTGGGGATCGATGATCGCCGAGTGGT
>JAKUQE010000162.1 GCA_022450395.1 Dehalococcoidia bacterium
CGGCAACCAGGACTGCGGTTTGACTGTCCAGAGCCACGGCCACCGAGGTTACCAAGGCCACGGTGCTGAGAATTCCGTCTTGGGCGCCGAAGACAACCTCTCGGATCCGGCCCAGCGAGGCGACCCGCCATCTCTCCCGGTCCAGCTCGATGGCGGCGTTGACGAAGGTATCCAGGTCATTTGCGGCCACTGGAGCGAATTGGGCCCGTTCCCGGCCTAGGGTGTCTTCTACGGCTTCTTCCGCTGTCTCTGTCGCCGGCGACGGTGGGGTAACGGCGACGGTTCGTCTGGCTTCCAGCTGGTCCAGGGCCTGGGTAAATACCTCCAGGTGATGCCGCTCCCGCTCCATGGCTAGGGAGAAGGAATCCGCGGCGTCCTTGCGGCCTTCGTCCTGAGCGTCTCGAATCATCCGGGGATACATGGTGCTGAACTCTTTGGACTCGCCTTCAGTGACCGTGCGCAGGTTCTCCAGAGTGCTCTTGATGTCTCCGGAAACCCGGAGGTGGTTCAGGCCGTGGATGGTCTCGGCTCCGGCGACTTCCTGGAAAACTTGGGCGATCTCAGGAAGCCCTTCTTCCAGCGCGCGGTGAGCATAAGCGTTGTACTTCAGGTAGGCCAAGGCCTCCCCGACGATGGCGCTCCACAGGTTCTTTTCCGTCTTGGTCATGTTGGGGGTTTCTGAGGCCATACTAGGTTTCCTTTCGCTAATGGGTTGCGGGGATGGTAATTTGGCGGAATCGCGGAGGTCACATGCTTGGAGAGGCGTGGTGGGCGGAAAGTTTCCAACCCTGAGGGGTCCGCACGAAGATGTTGGTAGCCAGCACGCCGAAGTTGCTGGCCCGGCCCTGCAAGACGCTGGAGATGTGCTCTACGCAGGTCACCCAGGCCGCGTCGCCGTGCACCGCAACATTCACGTAGCGAATGTTGAAGTGCATCAGCATGGTATTGTCGAAGATGCCCGCCCAACTGGCTCGTATATTATCCCAGCCTATCAAGGGCTCCCAGCCGGGATGCACGCATAGGGAATCGCCGGACGTATCACAGATCTCTTCCATCTGCCCGATGTCCAGGGCGCCGAAGGCGTCGTAGAACCGTTGGTTGGCTGCTTTGACCGCTTCAACTTCCGCCGATTGGGATTCCATCACACTCCGTTCGTATGTGGTATCGGAAAAATTAGAATCCCCTAGCACCCGGAGTGGGGGCTGGGGGATTCTCTCAGTCCTTTAGCTAGACCCGCCTCCCACCATATCGCTGGTGAGATGGGAGGTTAGTGCAACGGCGAGAAGGACGCCGGCGCCAGAATTTTGTTCTGTTGGTTGACCAAGAACTCCCGGGTAGGCGGCGGCCAATGGGGCGACTTGCTGGCCTCGGCGCGGATTTTGTCGCGCTCTCCCAGGGACTTGTAAGGCCAAACGTGCATCCACTTGTTGAGGCCGCCCAGTTCGCTGGTCATGCCCAAGGCCAGGGGAGAGTGCTCTTCCCGATGGGGGATCGCGGCGGCCCAGAGCTCGAGTACTTTGCCCATGGTGCCGGTCTGATAGGTATAGGTCCGCATCTCATAGATGCTGCCCAGAGCTTGGTCTTCGCCCAAGGGACGCATGAACGGAGCGGGATGCCATATCTCCGACTCCTGGGACACGTACATGTCCGAGGGGTTGGACGGGGGCCATTCGGGGTCCTTGGCGGCGTCGGCGCGGACGTCGTTACGCTCTTCCACGCTCTCGTAAGGCCATACGTGAATCACTTGGTTCAGCGGACCGATCTCGGTATGCCAGAAGGCGCCCAGCTTGGAATACTTCTGCCTGGCGGGCAACGCCTTGCCGAAATTTTCCTCGAATTGGGCAACCGATCCGGGTTTCAAAGTGTAGGTCCTGACTTCGTAAATCATGGCGACTCCTCTTGCGGTTGTCTTGTTCCTTCCCCTGGCAAAATGTTGCCGGTCCGCCGAGGGGTCGGATTTACCGGCCTAGTGTAGCAAAAACGCTATTGGCGGGCAAACGGGGTTGAATACTTGCCGCATCCCCCGGTATATGGCCGTCTTAGGCGAGACTACTGACGCACCGAATCGTATACTGGTAAAGAGTGTCCGATTACCCCACCGGAGATGATTCGAGAGATGACACAGGGTGACGTCCCCACAATCAACGCCGGGACCGGGCGGACCATCGGTAGAGCCGCGCTGGAGCGGCTGTTGGTTGAGACCGCTCCCGGACCGGATCAACCCGCGTCGACCCTGTACCTGCGGCCCGGTGAGGGTCAGGAGTTCTTGGAATCCTTAGGCGCAACCGGGCAAGACTGGCGAGAGCGTTTAGCCAGGCTGAACGATTCAATCTTGGATTCCGGAACGGGGTTGGCGGCCCTGCGCTCCGAGGACCAATGCTTGGTGGTCGCTCCGCCATTCCCTCTGCCGGAGAACCGCTTGTTTTCGAGCTGGGACCCTTCACCGTTGCTTTTGCTTTTGAAGTCTGAATTTACCCTGGGCGTGGTGTTGTTGCGGCTGGGGCGTTCATCGGTGGCGGTGTACCGGGGGGAAAGGCTAATATCCTCCAAAACCGACGCCCGGTACGTAAAAGGAAAGCACCACGCCGGGGGCACCTCCCAGCTAAGGTTCCAGCGCATCCGCGAAGGCCAGATGAAGCTGATGTACGAGAAGACCTGCGAAGCGGTCCATAGTCAGTTCACTCCGATCGCCGGCGACCTGGACTACATGTTCCTGGGCGGCGAGAGATTTACCCTCAACGGTTTCCTGAAGATCTGCACTTACATGGAGAGATTCCGTTCCATCACGTTGGGCCGGCGCCTGAACATCAGGGACCCAAAACGTGATACGCTGGACCAAGTTGGGAGACTCTTGCACGAAAGCCGAATCTACCAGTTTCAGTGGTAAAAGCCACTTAAAATCACCTTAAATCGTCAGAACTATAGGATATATTCTTACGGAAGTATGGTATTCGACGACCTGACACAGGACTCGGTTGATCAGTCCCACGTGCTGGGTGGATTCTCCCAGTCTGTAGAGCTTCTGGAGTTCAACCAGATTCGCCAACAAGTGGCTTCCTACGCCCATACCCTCATGGGTCAGGACGCCGCCCGTAATCTGGCGCCGGACCGAGACCTCTTGGAGATCGCTACCCGCCAGCAAGAGACCACCGAATCGCGTCAATTTCTTGAGCAGGGGGGCTCCCTGGAGTTCGGACCCCAGGAAGACTTTCAAGAGTACGTCCAACGGGCGTTGTTGGGCGGGCTACTGCGGGGTGACGAGCTTTATCCCATCCATGATTTGGTGAGGGCAGCGGGGTACGACCGGGCGAACCTCTCCCGCCACGAAGAGCTGCCCCTGCTATCTTCCTATGCGGAGAATATTCCCGACCACTCTTCCCTGCAACGGGCCATCGGTGCGGCGATCAGTCCGGCCGGGGAGGTCTTGGACGATGCAAGCCCCACGCTCAGGGAGCTACGGCACGAATCCCGGCGCATCCAACAAAAGTTGAACGAGGTGATGGAGCGCAGTTTGCGCCGGTTCCAGCGTCAGGAGTTGGTGCAGGAGCCAATTATCACCCAGCGTAACGGCCGGTTGGTGCTGTTGATCAAGGCGGAGATGAGGCCCCGAGTGGCCGGCATCGTCCACGACGTTTCCGACAGCGGAGCCACGGTCTTCATCGAACCGATGGCCGCCGTGGAACAGGGCAACCAGTGGCGGGAGGCCAGGCTGGCCGAGGACCGGGAAGTGGAACGGGTCCTGCGGCAACTCTCCGGCATGGTAGGCCAAGCCGGACATGACCTTTTGTTGACACTGGATTTACTGGGCCGGTTGGACCTGAGCATGGCCAAGGGGCGCTACTCCATATCGTTGAAGGCAACTCAGCCTTGGGTTACCGGCCAAGAGGGCCAAGATCGCAACCTGCGGCTAACGGGAGCGCGGCATCCCCTGCTTACCGGCGACGTAGTTCCGGTGAGTCTGGACCTGGGCGCCGAGTTTACCGTTATGTTGATCACCGGTCCCAACGCCGGAGGCAAGACGGTTACCCTAAAAACGGTGGGGTTGTTGGCCTTGATGGCTCACGCTGGACTGCACGTCCCCGCCGAAGAGGCTCACTTTCCTTTGCTGGATGGAATCTACGCCGACATCGGCGATCAACAGAGCATCGAACAGGCCCTATCTACTTTCAGCTCCCATGTCCAGAACCTGTTGTCCATCATGGGTCAAGCCACGGTCAACTCCCTGGTGTTGGTGGACGAGTTGGGCACCAGCACTGACCCTGAGGAAGGTTCAGCCCTGGCCACCGCCATATTGAGTCACTTTCAGAGCCTGGGGCCCTTGGTGGTGGCGACCACCCATCACCGGGGAGTGGCTCGATACGTCCAAGAAACCCCGGGCATGATCAACGCCAGCGTTGACCTGGACCCGCAGACCCTGGGACCCACTTATCGAGTGACCCTTGGCCTTCCGGGCCGCAGTTACGCATTGACCATCGCGGCCCGGCTAGGGTTGCCGGCGCAGGTCATTGAACAGGCGCGGACGTCCATGTCCCCGGTGGAGCGAGACACGGAGAGCCTGCTGGGGGAACTGCAAGAAGAACGTCGGGTGGTGGAGCAACTGCGGCAAGATGCGGAAGCCGCCATGGCCCAGTCACGCCAAAACCTGGCCGAGACGGAATCACGCTTAGCGGCCGTTGAAGCTACCAAGGCAGAGATGCTAGAGGAGTCACGGCAGGAATTACAAGAGCGGATCGCGGACCTGTTGCAGCGGCTTCAACGAGCTGAACGGGCCTTGGACCAACCCGAAGCACGCTCGGCGCTACAAGAGCAACGGTCCCAGCTACAAGAAGCGGCACGGGAGGTCCGGTCTGTTCACTGGCAACCTATCGAGGTAAAACGGACTCCCTGGCAGGAGAAGCTTGGCAGCGGTGACAGGGTATTTATACGGGGAATCCCCCGCCCGGTGGAGGTGATTTCCTCGCCCGACGACGAGGGGCAGGTAGAGGTTTTGTTGGGGACCATGCGGGCCAAGATTCCCTCTTATCAGTTGGAGCGTCCGGCAGCAGGCCACGAACCCGCCGCGCGCCAGGGCGTCTACTTCAACCGCCCCTCAATACGCCAGCTCAATACCGAGGTCGACCTACGCGGCCTGCGGGTGGATGAGGCACTATCCAAGGTGGATGACTTGCTGAACAATGCCGCGCTGGGGGGCGTGGAAGCGGTACGGATCATTCACGGCAAGGGGACCGGCGTGCTTCGCCGTTCCATTCGGGAATACCTGACCAGGCATTCCTTGGCCGGAAGCATAGCTCCGGGAGACGGAAGCGGTGGCGACGGAGTGACGGTGGTGGAGCTGAAATAACTCACTCGACGGCTCGGCGGAATCTGGATCGAGCCAATTGAATCAGCCTCCATCGATGCCGCTGGTTACCCACTCTTTGAGCAGCACCCCCCTGTCGTCGAACTTCTGTACCCGGTGGGATTCAATATCCCCAACATATATGAAACCTGAGTCGTCGATTACGATTGTGCTGGGAGCCTGGAACTGGCCTTCGCCATCGCCTTGCGAGCCCCACTCCCTGGAGAATTCACCTCTAGTGTTGAAACGCTGTACCCGGCGGTTCCCTTTGTCTAGCACATACACCCAATCCCCGTCGGGGCCGACTGCGATGTCCCCCGGTGTGTTGAACTGACCAATGCCGCTACCTTCCGATCCCCAGACGATCGGGAAGGTGAGCTTTGAGTCGAACCGCTGGACACGATGATTCCCCGTATCCACAATGAATATCCAACCGTTTACGTGATCGACTGCCATGTCGCCGGGCGTGGAGAATTCGTCGGGCTGGTCACCTTGGCTTCCCCTGCTACCTAAGTGATAGCCCTTGGAATCGAAGCGTTGGACACGGTTGTTGCCAGGATCAACAACGTAGATCGACCCCTTGGCGCGGCTCAATATCAGGTCTGAAGGCTGTCTGAATTGTCCATCGCCGCCGCCTTCGCGGCCCCAGCTACCCAAGAAGCCGCCCCTGGAGTTGAACCGCTGGATCCGGTTGTTTCCCTTGTCCACAACATAGAGCCAAGAGTTCAAAGTGTCAAAAAATATCTTCTCTGGCCGTACAAATTGTCCTTGACCGCTGCCTTGACCCCCCCAAGTTCCCAGGTGTCCTCCTTTGGAGTTGAATCGTTGAATCCGATGGTTTCCGGCGTCAGCCACGTAAACCCAGGCGTCGGTTACGTTCAACGCGATGCTGCTAGGTTCCCGGAATTGGCCGTCACGGGTGCCCTTGCTGCCCCAAGAGTTCAATAGAGTGCCGTTCTTGGCGAACCTGTTAACGCGGTGGTTAACGGCATCCAGCGTATACAGCCATTCGTTACCGCTGTCCACGGCAATGTCGCTGGGGTTGCCGGTTAGCACGTTTCCTCCCAGCGGGGTCGGAGACGGTATCGGGGTTGGAGTGGAGGTTGGGGCTGGGGCCGGCGTGGCGGTAGGAACCGGAGTAGCCGTGGGAATGGGCGTGGCCGTGGGGACGGGCAGTGGTGTGGCGATTGGGGCCGGAGATGGTGTGGGTGGGGGAACGGCGGTTGCGGTCGGCGCCACCGTGGCTGTCAGTAATGGCGTGGGCGGGGGCGTTGGCGCGGGCGTCGCCGGGGGCACCGGCGCCACTGTTGGAGTTTGGACAAGAGTTGGTGGGGGGGTTGGAGTTGGCTTGGGTGTGGCGGTGGGATCTTCCACGACAATGGGTATGGGAGTAACCGTGGGTATTGGGGTGGGCTCCGGCGTTGCCGTCGCGACTGCCGCCGTGGTTTGGTCCTCGTCTCCCGAACCAAACGCGCCGACTGCAAACAGAATGGCAATCACTATCGCTACGGCCCCGGCTCCTGCAAGAGCGCCCATGATGGGGACTATGGGCAAGCCGGCCTTATCCGGTATGGGACGGCGGAGGATTCTCCGGGATTCGACTACCCCATCTTTACCGACGGAAAACTCTTCCAGCCCCGCCGCGCCTTCGAATTCACCCTCCGGCTGGAACCGGACGGTGATCATGTAGTGGGTGTCGGTCTCCTCTTCGTATTCGATGGAGAAAACCAGGGGAGCCTGCCGATATGCTCGGCCTATAGAGCCGCGGACCATATCGGCGGTACGGAGCGCCAAGGCCCGAGCTTGCGCTGGGGTAATGTTGGGGGTAGATGCCCTGGAAGAAGCGATTCCTGAATTGTCTTCCCGGTTGGTCCCCGCGTCATCAGCCATACACCACCAGATCCAACCGACTAACAAACAGGTGTCACTTCAAAGTATCCCCACCGGCGGGGACAATGTCAAACTGTAGCAGGCAGATCCCCCGGCGCTTAAGCCGCCATCAACGGCTTTGGAACCGTGGACTACGCTTCTCGGCGAAGGCCTTGATTCCCTCTTGGAAGTCGGCGGTCATCGTAATGTTGCTGATGTATTCGGTTTCCGCGTCCAGTTGACCGGCAAAGGTGGCGTCCCAAGAACAGTCGAACAGGGCCTTCACCCGGCCATAGGCTACCGTGGGACCTTGGGCCAGGCGGGCGGCCAACTCCAGAGTA
>JAKUQE010000163.1 GCA_022450395.1 Dehalococcoidia bacterium
GCCCTGGACATCGCCACCGAGGAGTTCGCTCAACAGGTGGCGCAGATGCTCCAATTGATCGTCTCAACCCAAGAATATCAATTCGCTTAAGCCCGGTTTGACCGCTGAAAGCTGATAACTCGAACTTGGAGGTTTCATGACCAGCACCAAGAAGGACCCGGTCCTGGTAGTCCTGCAACTGTCGGGGGGCAACGATATTCTAAATACGCTGGTTCCCTACACGAACCCGCTGTACTACGACAATCGCCCCAACGTGCGGATCCCAGAAGATCAGGTCCTGCCCATCACCGATACTCTGGGTTTCAACCCCAACATGGCCCCGCTCAAGGCGCTTTACGACGAAGGGAAGGTGGCGGTTATACAGGGCGTGGGTTATCCAACCCCCAACCGCTCCCACTTCCGCTCCATGGATATCTGGCATACCTGCGAGCCGGAAAAGATGGCCGATGAAGGCTGGTTGGGACGGGCAATCCGCGATCTGGACCCCAACAAAGAGAACGTGCTGACCGGAGTGAACTTTGGCCGGGGCCTGCCGAAAGCCCTTGCCGCGCCCGGCGTCCCGGTGGCATCCGTGGGCAGCCTGGAATCCTACGGCGTGCTTACCACCATCGAATTGGAGGAGCAGCGAACGCAGGCATTGGAGATTTTCGCCCGCATGTATTCCCCGTCCATGGGCACCGGCCCGGTCATGGAGTACCTGTCGCAGACGGGGATGGATGCCATGAACGGTGCGGACATCCTGGCCACCGCAACCGCCAAGTACTCCTCCACGGTGGAGTATGGCGCTAGTTCCATGTCCCAGTACATGCGGAACATCGCCCAGGTGCACTGCGCGGGACTTGGGACCCGAATCCTATACACCACCGCGCCCTACAACAGCTTCGACACCCACGCGACTCAGATGTCGGCCCATGCCGGGCTATGCGCCAATCTGTCCCAGAGTGTTAGCGATTTCTTCGATGACTTGAAGGAGCACAATGCCACCGAAAACGTGGTCCTGCTCCTGTTCACCGAGTTTGGCCGCCGGGTGCACGACAACGGCTCCGGAACGGACCACGGCGCGGGTGGCGCGGCCTTCGTTATCGGCGATGCGGTAAAAGGCGGTCTATATGCGGAATATCCGTCTCTGGCCGAAGAAAAGCTCATGGACGGGGACCTTCACTTCAACAACGACTTCCGCGGGTTGTACGCCACCCTCTTGGAGGACTGGCTAGGCCTGGATTCCAAGCCCATAGTCAACGGCAGCTTCGAAAAATTTGACTTTATCTCCAAGTAAGTCTGGCATAGCTTCGGTCTGCATCCAAGGCGAATGCAACAAGTCGAGAGGTAATGATGACTACTAGAGTTCAGGGCGCGACGTTTCGCTATAGCCACACTATAGGACGGGGTGAGGAGGCTGGTACGGGTTTTAAGAACCCGGTTTCCTTGGCCCGGGGTGAAGGCGACCTGATGTACGTGGTCAGCCGCGCCTACGATTATCGGTCCGATTCCAAACGAATCACCGTTTGCACGGTGGATGAAGACTATATCGGGGAGATCGGCAACGCCGGCCGCTTGGGTGGCGATATGATGGACACTGGAGAGTCCGACGCCCCCGGCTCCATGGTATGGCCTACGTCGATCGCGCTGGACCGGGCGGGGAATGTGTACGTGTCCGACGAGTGGCTCAACCGTATCGCCATGTTCACCCCAGACGGTGATTGGCTCGGCGCATGGGGAACCGAGGGCGATGCCGACGGCGAAGTGGCCCAACCTTCGGGTATCGCCTTCGATAGTGAGGACAACATATACGTGGTGGACACCGGAAACAACCGAGTCCAGAAGTTCACCAAGGACGGCCAGTTCTTGGCCAAGTGGGGCCGGCAAGGCACCGGTGAAGGCGAGTTTGACATGCCCTGGGGAATCTCCATCGATACCGAAGGCGACATCTATATCTCCGATTGGCGCAACGATCGGATCCAAAAGTTTGCTCCGGATGGACGGTTCCTGATGAAGTTCGGCGGTTCAGGTTCGGAGGATGGGGAGTTCAATCGTCCCGCCGACGTTGCCGTAGACAAAGAAGGATTAATATACGTTGCCGATTGGCGCAACGACCGTCTCCAGGTGTTCGACGCCGAAGGCAGGTTCATCACCAAGATCATCGGTGATGCCACTCTGTCCAAATGGGGAATAACGAAGCTGGACGCCAACCCCGACATGAAGCGGCAGCGGGAGATTGCCCAAGGACTGGAAAGGGAAAAGTTCTTGCGTGGGCCCATCGGTGTGGTCGTCGACGATGAAGACCGGGTATTCATCGTTGATTCCCAGCGAAACCGGATCCAGATCTATCGCAAGATCCCGCCCTTCTTCGTGGGTCTTTACGATGGCGGCCGCTTGTAAGCGGTTCCCATGATATCGTGATGGCTCCTAGTTAGCCCGGCGCTAGTAAGTCAACCGGCGATTTGACCTGTTCTGGCCTCAGGTAGCAGCGCCTAGACTAGGTTGCCGATGCCGCCTTTCCGCGACTCCCGGAGTCCAGTATGAAGCCCTCGTATCCGTTGTCCGCGATCTCATTACACTTTTTCCGGTAGTTTCCGACGCCGCCGGCGTAAGGCATGAACACACGGGGTTTCCCAGGTATGTTCGCTCCGAGGTACCACGAGTTCGCCAACATGAACATTGTCGGCTCGGCGGTCTCATTAACGTGGGACACCCATGCCGCCTCCGCATCGGCGTCTGCCTCAACTGCACCAATGTCGCGTTCGCGCATGTACTGGAGGAAGTCGGCGATCCACTCGATGTGCTGCTCGATGCACACCGGCATGTTACCGAGGACAGAGGGGCTGCCGGGCCCGGTTATCATAAACATGTTGGGGAATCCAGCTGTTTGCAGACCAAGGTAAGTCTTCGGACCCTCGGACCACTTTTCTTTAAGCGACAGATCGTTTCTACCGCGGATATCCATTTTAAAGAAAGTACCCGTCATCGCGTCGAAACCGGTTGCGAAGACGATTATGTCGAACTCGTACTCTTCGTCCTCAGTCCGTATCCCCTTCGGCGTGATCTCTCGGATTGGTGAGTGGCGAATGTCGACAAGCTCTACGTTCTCGCGGTTGTATGTATCGAAGTAATCGGTGTCTATGAGTGTACGCTTCGAACCAAACGGATGGTCCGTTGGCAGAAGTTTCTCCGCGGTCTCGGGGTCCTTCACCATTTCGCGGATCTTGGACCGGATGAACTCGGAAACGGTGTCGTTTGCCCTTCTGTCCGTGCGGATGTCACTGTAGGACCCGAATACGAACCCAAATCCACCTTTTGCCCACCCGGCTTCGTATGTTTCCAGACGCTCTTCTGCGGTGACTTCTAAAGCCGAGCGCTCACTGGGGTCCAGAGGAAAGCCAGCTGCAGACCACTTTGCCTTTTCTAGGATCTCAGCGTAGTGCGGTTTTACTTCTTCTTCCAGGAACTTGCGATCTACGGTGCCGTGGCGTGCTGGGATAGTGAACTGCGCAGTCCGCTGGAACACGGTCAGGTGGCCCGCTTGTTGGGCGATCACCGGAATCGATTGTACGCCGCTTGAGCCCGTGCCGATGACAGCCACGCGCTTTCCGGCGAAGTCCACCTTGTCGTGGGGCCAGCTACCTGTGTGGTACCACTCTCCTTGGAAGGAGTCCAGCCCTTTTATGTCCGGAACATTGCCTGCTGAAATGCATCCGATAGCGGTGATTAGGAACTGGGCTGTGACACGATCGCCTTGGTCTGTTTCGACTTCCCATAGGTTGGCATTCTCGAGGAACCTTGCCGAGGTGACCCGGGTGTTGAACTGGATGTTACGGCGAAGGTCGAAGCGGTCGGCGACGTGGTTGAGGTAGGCTAGTATCTCCGGCTGTTCCGGATACTTTCCACTCCAATTCCAATCTTGAAGTAGCTCCTTTGAGAACGAGAAGCAATATATGTAGCTCTCGGAATCGCAGCGCGCCCCTGGGTAGCGGTTCCAATACCAGGTGCCGCCAACTTCGTCGCCGGTCTCGTACACCTGGACGGACATACCGAGTTCCTCTCGCAGTCGCCGAAGCATGCCCAATCCGGCGAAGCCGGCCCCAATGACCACGGCATCGAAGTCCGGGGATTTTCCCGAGTTGGCCATCTTGTCCTCCGGGCGCTTCTTTGTTCAACTACCGGGGCTTGCCAGGGGTTTAGCCAGGATCACTGTGCCAGCTGAGCTTTGCGCATTCTCACGATACACGCTTTAACGGCCTTTACAACTTGTTGGAAACCGAGCTCGCTGCCGGGCAGCATCAGCAGAGTAAAGAATCCATGTATTTGGCCGGCATATCTTTGGAGATCAGTCGGTACGTTAGCTTCCTGCAGACGCGCCGCGTAAGCCTCGCCTTCGTCCCGTAAGACATCATGCTCCGCCGTCAACACAATGGCCGACGGAAGTCCTGAGAGATTCTCGGCTTGCAAGGGAGAGGCGTCCGGCTCGGTGCGGCGAGAGGACTCTGGAAGGTAATGGTCCCAGAACCAAATCATCCCATCACGGGTCAGTAGTAGGTCGTTTTCGGGATCGGTATAGGAGGGACGGTCAAAATCGGCATCGGTGACGGGATAGATCAGCACTTGTAGTGCTATGGGTGGTCCGCCGTGGTCTCGGGCGCGTATCGTCATCACGGCTGCGAGGTTTCCGCCAGCGCTGTCACCAGCCACGATTAAGGGAACCTCTTGTCCCGCGATATCGGTGAGGTGATTCCCGACCCATTTTAGGGCCGCAAAGGAGTCATCCGTCGCGGCCGGGTAGCGATGCTCCGGCGCAAGGCGGTACTCTACTAGGACCACTGCGCAGGATGTCCGCTCCGCGAGTTTGCGTGCGACTGTGTCATACTCGTCGATCGAACCTATAACCCATCCGCCACCGTGGTAGTAGACCAGAACGCCACGGGGGTTCTGGATAGGAACGAGGATCCGGAGTTTGGCTTGGCCATCCGGCCCCTCGATGGTTCGCTCCTCGACACGTTCCATTGCCGGTGCAGGTCCGGCAAGCTCTGCCAGCTTAGAAAAGGCGGCGCGTGCTTCGACGGGAGTGCATTGGTGTAAAGGCTTGGCATGGCCTTCAGCCAGCTGTTCAAGAAACCGGACTGTCGCGGTGTCAAGCGCCATAGGGTCCCCTATATGTATTTGCGTCGCACAGCCAAGCAATCGCAGTATATCTCACGGATCCATCATGAACACTAGTAAACTTGGCAACTGTGTTTTAGCGGCCATGGTGATGCCGCCGAACATGATCTCTGTTCTGCCAACCAGGCCGGAACTGGACATCCCTCAAGCTGTTTTCGGATCACTCCATGGCGAACACCTTCAAGATAAAAGCGTACTCCAGCGCCACTTCCCTCAGCCGGTCGAACCGCCCCGACGCCCCACCATGCCCGGAATCCATGTGGATCTTCAGGAGCAGCAGGTTGTCGTCGGTCTTTAAGTCGCGCAGTTGAGCGGCCCACTTTGCCGGTTCCCAGTAGGTTACTCGCGGGTCGCTGATGCCGCCGGTGATCAGCATGTGCGGGTAGTCCTGCCGTTGCACGTTGTCATAGGGTGAGTAGGACTTGATGTAGTCGTAGAATCGCTGATCGTTGGGATTGCCCCACTCGTTGTACTCCATGGTGGTCAAAGGCAGGGTGTCGTCCAGCATGGTGTTCAAGACGTCCACGAAGGGAACGTCGGCGATGACTGCCTTGAACAGGTCGGGACGCAGGTTCACGACAGCCCCCATCAGCATCCCGCCGGCGCTGCCACCGGAGGCAACGATTCTGCCTTTAGTCGTGTAGCCTTCGTTGATCAGGTGCTCGGCGCAGGCGATAAAGTCGGTGAACGTATTCTTCTTATTGAGTAGCTTGCCCTCTTCGTACCAGTCCCATCCTAAGTCCATCCCGCCCCGGATATGGGTAATGGCGAAGATGTAGCCCCGATCAACCAGGCTCAACCGGATCGAACTGAAATCGGAATCGATTATGATTCCGTAGGACCCGTAGCCGTACAGATACAATGGCGCCGAACCATCCAGGGGAGTGTCCTTGGCGTAGAGCAGGGATATGGGGATCTGAGTCCCATCCTCCGCCGTGGCGAACACCCTTCGTGACTGGTATTTTTCCGGCGAGAAATCTCCCAGGACCTCGGTTTGCTTCCGGAACTCCCGCTCCCGGGTATTCATGTCGTAGTCGTAGACGGTTGCCGGGGTAGTCAAGGAGGCGTAAGAGAACCGCAGGATAGGGCTGTCCCACTCCCGGCCTCCCTGGAGCCTCACGGCGTAGTCTTCTTCGTCCAGGGTCAAATCATGGCTGGTCCCGGCGGCCAGGTCCATGATCCGTACTTGAGGCAGTCCGTTGGAGCGGTAGTAGAGGACGAAATAATCTTGGGAAACACCGATCCCAGCGATGGGACGGCCGAGCACGTGGGGAACGAAGTCTCTCCAATTGTCTGATCCTGGCGCCGAGATCAGCGTTTCGGACACCTTGAAATCTCTGGCGCCATCCCCGTTGTTGCGGATCAGGAAACGGTCGCCGTGGTGGTCGACGTCGTATTCGAAGTCGCCGCGCCGAGGCTCGATCATGGTTAACTTACTGCCGGGGTCGCCGGCATCCATGAAATGCCACTCCGACATGTTGTTGCCCGAGGACGCCACGAACATGAACCGTTTACTGGACGATTTGACTACACTGACGAAGAAACGCTCATCGGTCTCTTCATAAACCAACTCGTCCTTGGCAGGGTCGTCACCCAGCCGATGTTTGAAAATCTTGACCGGACGATGATTTTCGTCCAGCACATCATAGAAAATGGTTTGATTGTCATTGGCCCATTCAAGAGAGTAATAGGAATTGGGGATGGCTTCGCCCAGCAGTTCACCGGTGTCTAGATTCTTGATCACGATGGTGTATTGCTCTGACCCGTCGGTATCGACCGAATAAGCCAGCCACTTGTGGTCCGGGCTGTTTTCCCAACTGCCAACCCGGCAGTAGTCCTGACCTTCAGCTAGCTCGTTCACGTTGATGAGAATCTCTTCCGGTGCGTCCAAGGACAGGCGCTTACGGCAATGGATAGGATACTGCTTGCCCTCTTCGAACCGGGTGTAGTAGTAGTAATCCCCTTCCTTCTCCGGAACCGTAGAATCGTCCTCCTTTATCCGGCCCCTCATCTCCAGGAAGAGCTGTTCTTGTAGCTCTTCCTCCGGAGCCATCACGGCTTCGGTATGGGCGTTCTCGGCGCGTAGGTACGCCAATGTCTCGGGATCATCGACGTCGCGAAGCCAGAACCAAGGATCGATTCGAGTATCGCCGTGGGTCGTTATTTCTTGGGGCCTTTGCGGGGCGTTAGGGGCTGGGTCAGTCATCTATTTCTCCAAAAGGAGTAAGGCGTATTCAGGCCTCACACTTCCGAGTAATCAAATTTCCATCGGGGTGTCTTCCCGGTTGGCCCACTCAAACATGGACGCGTCGTAATTCCGGGCGTGTTCGTAGCCCAGCATCCGAAGTAGAAAGGTGCCGTGCGCCGCAC
>JAKUQE010000164.1 GCA_022450395.1 Dehalococcoidia bacterium
TGCTCGTGGCTCAGGGTAAATCCGAGGTCAGATGCCTCCACCGGGCCTAAAACCGTGTTAACCGTCGACATGTCGTGACCTCCTAGCCGATTATCGCTGAAATACCCAACGAGCATGGGCGCCGCTGGTCCGGATTTTACCATCGAAATGGTTCGGATAACGTTGCGGGTGACCAGAGGGCGGCCCAACTCATTATCGCCACATGAAGGGGCACGGAGATTTGGCGGCATCGGTGCGGTTGGGACAGCTAGAGCGGTAACGGTGGCCTGCGCCCGCGATAACCCGGATAAGCGTCTCCCAACAGGACGCAAACCAGGTGCTAAACTGAGCGATGGTCCGGCGGTGACGGTTGATCCCGGTGGATTTTGAAGAATCGAACCGCGCAAGCTGGATATACCCGCCTATATTAATCTGACACGAACGGATCTCCGGAATGATTTTCAAGTTCCTAGGTCGCCGATCGGTTTTATTCGGGCAAGTCGTGATGATCGTAGCGCTGATATCGGTCGCTTGTGGGCAGAGTCACGATATATCCACGGTTTCTCCGCCGACGCCGGCACAAGCTGGCGCCGGCTTCGCCGCTGGCGAACAAAAGTTGCGCATCGACTGGCAGTGGCAATTGGCGGAGGAGCCGGTTGATCTGGGGATCGACGTGGATATGTACGATATCGACCTCTTCGAAAACTCCGCCGCGGTGATCGCCGCCCTTCATGAACGGCAGCGCAAAGTGATCTGCTACGTCAGTGTGGGCAGCTGGGAAGAATGGCGGCCTGACGCCGGCGGGTTTCCGGCCGAGGTCATTGGCAAGGACTATGGCGGATGGCCCGGCGAGAAGTGGTTGGACATCCGCCGAATCGACTTGTTGGCCCCGTTGATGAGGGCTCGGTTAGACGAATGTAAAGCTAAAGGATTCGATGGGGTGGAGCCTGACAACATCGATGGCTATGCCAACGACACCGGCTTTTCTTTGACGTATCAGGATCAGCTGAACTACAACATCTGGCTGGCAAAAGAAGCTCATGCCGTGGCCTGTCCATCGGCCTCAAGAACGACTCAGACCAGGTAGCTGAGTTGCTGCCTTACTTCGATTGGGCGCTGACGGAAGATTGCTTTGCGGAAGGTTGGTGCGATCAATTGCTCCCTTTCATTGACGCCGGTAAGCCCGTGTTCGCCGCCGAATACACTGACACCGGTATGACCCTCGACGGATTCTGCTCCGAAGCGAACTCAATGAGGATTAACGCCGTACTCAAACATCGGGAATTAGGAGTGTATCGGGAGACGTGCCAAGACTGATTCAACCCCTTGGGGCGGCGACGGCCAGTCCCTGGCGAAGCCAAAGGATGAATAGCAGCCGGTATCTGCTAGAATCTGGGAATGGTTCGATGGCCGCGATCAATATCCGCCTTGGCCCTTGCCGCGCTCCTAGCCGGAATCTCGGCATGCGGAGGCGAGGCGCCAGTTCCTCCAACAAGCATCCCTACATCGGCGGCCGTACCTACCGCCGCTCCCTCAACGTTGCCGGAGCCCACCACAGTCCCCAATGCCGCGGCCATGGTTCCGGCGCCGCCGGCTTTAAGCGGCCCCATCACCCTCCCAGGCCTGGTCGTCGCCGCTGTCCCTGAAGACCTTCCCGTTTACCGCCGGGAAGGCTGGATTCATCGCTGGATCGACGCCGACGGCGATTGACAAGACACCCGGGCGGAAGTTTTGATCCGGGAATCCGCCTTGGCGGTTAGCTTTGGGATCGACGTGCAATGCACCGTCGACGGCGGTCAGTGGTTTGCTCCCTTCACCGGTAAGACGGTCTCATTCTCCAGGCTCTTGGACATAGACCATACGGTCCCCTTGGCCAACGCCCACCGGTCGGGCGCTTGGGCGTGGTCTTCACAGAACAAAGAGGACTACTTCAATGACCTCTCGTTTGATGGACATCTGATAGCCGTCGCGCTAACTGTGTCTCGCTCTAGGGGAACCAGCGGACCGGAAGATTGGCAGCCGCCCAATATGGGTTCTTGGTGCGAATACGCCGTCAACTGGATACAGGTGAAGGCGGCTTGGAACCTCACCGCAACCGCTGATGAATGGTCCGCCTTGGAGAAAATGCTGGGAACGTGTTCGGCTGATCTAGCGATCGAGATTGGTGAGCCGGTCACGGTCGCGGAAACACCCGCCGGTAGCGCATTGCCAACGCCAACTCCAACACAGTCTCCGACCCTTACACCCACGCCAACTCCGCTCCCAACTCCCGAGCCAACACCAACGCCGTTTGTAACCCCTACGCCCGCTCCGGTACCGGGGCTACTCCAACACCGGTACCGCCGCCGACGCCCATGCCAACGGCATCACCGGTCCCTACTGCCACACCGGCCCCGACGCCAACACCGACTCCCGCGCCGGTCCCCACGCCAACCCCAATGACCAAACAGGAGGTGGAAGCTCTAGCTGCCCTTCGGGTCGAAGGCCTTGTGGGAGCCAATTTGCCTGGAATAGACCTTTCAGGGGCTAACCTCCCGGCGGCAAACTTTTACGGAGCGTATCTTGCTGGCGCCGATCTTACTGGGGTCAATCTAGTTGGCGCGAACCTACAGAGGGCCGATCTCTCCGGAGCTGATCTTACCAATGCCGACCTGAGGTTCGCGGACCTGAATGGGGCCAACCTCAGAGGGGCGAACCTCACCGGCGCTAATCTCACCAAAGCCACACTTAGCCAAGCCGACCTCAGCAAAGCCGACCTCACCGAAGCTTACCTGCTCACGGCCAGGATGTTCCACACCAACCTGACCGGGACCAATTTGGCCAGGACCGACTGGAATAACGCTTTTTGCCGAGACCCTGCTGTGAATCAAAACTTCTTGTGCACGCTTGAAGAGTTAAAAGCAGCGGGAGCCTTGGTCGCCCTAACCGATCCACCTCATGGGTTCTCCGGCACCGCTCTTATCAACTTCGATATAGCCCCGTTCGGCACCCCGGTGACCGCGACGATTGGCTCCACCGAGGTTGCAGCGACCACGGTAACCACCCATGGCGCCTACAAGTTCAGGATCCACCAACCGCCGAGTCAGGCATACGTGGGGAAAGAGATCACTTTCAAAGTCGGCGGATTCGCCGCCGCGGCCACCTCCACCTGGGAAGCCGGAAAAGAGGATGTCCTAAACTTACTCACGCCCGGCCGCTGAGGAACGCAGTGGGTTGCCTCATTGGCTGGCACTGGTCCCGCCCAGCTCGACAATGCGGCACACTGGGAAGCTGAGGGAACGAAGATTGGTGGCGACTGGGTTCGAACCATCAGAGCCGTTGTCGATGACGTTGGGGGAGTGTGTTCGAGACTTACACCAGCGTCAGCGACACCACGTCTCGGGAAACTGGAGAGATTTGCCTTTCAAGTTTTTTCGGGGTCCTTGATACACTTGATACGTTGGCGCGGTATCCAGAACTTTGTAAAATTTTTCCGCTACGGCTTCCAAATGAGGAGCGCCTGTCGGACTATAGGTGCCGCTGCCATTGTTAATTGTGTATTCACAAGCCACCACGTCTACGATTATCTCTCCGGCATAGGCCACCGTGGCGTCTTGCCATTCCTCGGTATATTCATTATTGATAGTTCCTTTGGCTTGCGCCAGCATGAAGTGTTTGGTCAAATTATCCAGAACGTCCCTACCTTTAACCTCTACCTCGCCCTCGATTTTTAACTCGCCTTCGACCTTTACAGTGTCTTCGCAAACCTTGGTTTTGTGGGTATCGTCTGTCGGATTTTCAGGGTAAAAATTAACCATGACATTTTCAGGATGGGTGTATTTTTCGCGGGCCGTCAGGTCCGGTTTTTCACAATCGTCGAATACATCGTCCATTTCCACTGTTCTGGAACCAATCTTAGGTTTCCACACAGCCACGATGATGTCGCCGCCCTCGGTGATTACGTAGTTATAACGCTGGTACTTGTCGCCACTAGGAGTCTGTGGTTCTTTAACGTCCGGTGCCATATGATAGATTTTTCCATGAGGGTATCGCTCAATTCGACGGTTTGCGAGTATGATTGTTGGTCGTTAAATTGTTTGAATATGACAACCTTCTTGGCTAACTCTGCCGGAATAGGTAAATATGGCCCCCCAAATTTAGTTTCGCACAAGCTAAAAAATTTGTTCCAAATAGGACCTTTAGCCCAATTAAGGCTACAATCGGCAGCAACTACCAAAGTGAATGCAATTACCAAAGCCAGCAGAACGGAACTCGAGTAGAGGAGTTTTTGGAGAGACATACTGTCCTACTACACCATCTATTGGTGCTGTTACAATAAAATTCCAGAGATAATAGTGTTAAGTTCTATAGAGTGTTGAACATGTTAGCATTAATTCGACAAAATGGTGGCGGTGGCGGAACAAAGCGTACGATAACGATGGATAAGCGTGGAGAAACCTAATGGGGACAGAGGCCGTAGGTTATATGCGGTGAGGTAGCAGGAGGGATGGGTGGAGTCCGTCCTTGGGCTCTTGAAGAAGACTGGCTAGGCGGCCAGGAACGAAGATTGGTGGCGACGACTGGGTTCGAACCAGTGGCCTAGCGCTTATGAAGCGCCCGCTCTGCCGCTGAGCTACGTCGCCACCTACGGAGTACACCGGCCAGCCGCCAGGTGTTCCTCCGGCATAGACAATGGTAAGCCTAGCTTCTGAGAGCTGTCAATCAGAAGCTTGACGGCTTTCAGCTATCAGCCGTCAGCTTTCAGGTGCGGGTTACCTTGGCCTTAACGGATTTCCCCATTGGGCCTAGTTGGCTTATCATGTTTCGGCAATGAACCCGAAACAAGACGGAAAAGAAGACATCCTAGTGGCCGCCGAATCCACCCTCCGGGAGGCGGCGGCGCGGCTTCGAGAACTGTTGGCCGAGTTGGCCCAGAAGTTGCAGCCTTTCCCGGCCTTCCTCAACATGGCCTCGGTGCAGGCCGTGGAGTTGGAGCCCTCCTTTGCGCCCACGGCGGACCATGGCTGCGTGGTGGTGCTGCCCGAGGGCGAGATCTGCGAGATGCACCTATCGGTGATGCCTGGGATCCAGGGGATCATGGACATTGACCAAGTTGAGCGATTCACGGAGTTGGAATTGCCGGACGAGGAGTACATCGTGTACGCGGCCACGGCCATACGGTTGCTGAGTCAGGAGCTTCGCCGCCGAGGTGGGTAGTGGGGGAGGGTTTTTTTGGGCGTCCAGTTGCCCTATCACCTTCGGATTTACCCCGTTCTCTCAACGGATACCGATTATCATTATTAGATGGGTATCCTGACGGGCTTCACGGTTAGGCAGAAAAGACCAAAGGGGGAAAACGGCATTTGGCCCTGAGAAGCAGGCGGGATCGGGGAGTCCCGTGGGGTCAGTGGGGGAAGAGAAGCCGGGCCCATCGCTTGAACTCTGTCCAGCGGGGGCTGATCCACGAATAGCTGTCCAGCATCTCTTGAAGACGGGCGGTCCCCTCGTCACGTATCGGGTCTCCGTGGCCTACGCAGGCGGTGTCGAAGGTCAATCCCGCCAACCGTTCCACCGAGGCCCGGTAGTTCTTCAGATCGGTTCCGGGAAAATAGACGGGGCGTCGGAATCGGCGCCCGTTGGCCAGCAGCATGTCTCCGGTGAACAGCACCCCTTGTTCAGGCATGTAGAGGCACACGCTGCCCGGTGTATGTCCCGGCGTGTGAAGCACCCGCAGGCCGCCCATGACGGGCAATACCTGTCCGTCCTCGATGGTTTCGTGGGCCGGAATGCGGCGGAGGAAGGGGACGTTCCAACCGAACGCGGGCGGTTGTCCGGGATAATGTAGTCTCCGGCCGCCGGTCTTCGGCTGGTACCGGGTATCTTTTTCGTGCACGGCGATGGTGGCGCCGCTTATCCGGGACAACTCTTTCATGGGACCGGAGTGGTCTGGGTGGCTGTGGGTGAGGACGATTCGATTCAAGTCCTGGGGAGTGTGCCCCAGTTGGCTGATGTAACGGAGGATCTTCGATCCGTCACCTGGGATGCCGCCGTCGATAAGGGTCAGGCCCTCGTCTTCCACCAGCAGATAGGCGTTGCTCCACTTTAGTCCGGGGACCTGGTGAATGCCGGGGCGAATCTCCATCTGACGATCAACGAATCACCACGGGAGGCTATTCCTCCAGGGTGATGTCCCCGCTCTGGCCTCCTCGTTTGCGCACCAAGCGGATGTTCTCGATGCGGATGCCCCGGTCCACGGCCTTGCACATGTCGTAGACGGTGAGCGCGGCAACGGACACGGCGGTAAGGGCTTCCATCTCCACGCCGGTTTTCGACGAGGTACGGGCGCTGGCGGTGATCTCTATCCGGCTGTTGGATTCGTCCAGTTCGAAGTCGACGCTCACCTGATTCAGGGGCAAGGGATGGCAGAGGGGTATCAACTCGGAGGTGCGCTTGGCCCCCATTATACCGGCCAATTGGGCGATGGTGAGAACGTCTCCCTTCTTCATCAGCCCCTCTTTGATCAACCGAAGGGTTTCGGGCTGAACCGTGACGTGCCCCTTGGCCGTGGCTTCCCGGTCGGTGACGGGCTTGTGTCCCACGTCCACCATGCGGACCCGGCCCTCATCGTCCAGGTGGGTCAAGGACTTGGCGGGCTCCTCAGGCTCGGAAGCGGCTCCGGATCCACGGCCGGCGGCGATGTTCATGGCAGCCACCGCCAGACGGTCGGCCGCTTCGTTCCATCGGTCCCCACTGTGCCCACGGACCCAGCGCCATTCCACGTTGTGGGACCCGGAAAGGGCATCAAGGCGTTCCCACAGGTCATGATTCACCCGCCTCTTCCAATTTTTGGTCATGGTGTTGACCAGGTAACTGCTGTCGCTGTGGAGTACAACCTTCGACCCAGTTGGAACGGCCTCCAATCCCTGGATGGCCGCCATCAATTCCATGCGGTTGTTGGTGGTCTGGGCCTCGTGACCCGAGAGACGCTGCGGCTCTTCAGAATCGCCAAAAACTAAGGCGCCCCAGCCTCCGGGGCCGGGATTACCTAGGCATGAGCCGTCGGTGTATATGGTTATGGCGTCAGTAGTAGTCAATCCTATAAGCCATCAGCTTTCAGTTATCGGCGGTCAGCCGCCGATCTGGTACATCTCGACCTTGGCTGGGACGTTTTGAAGAGAGGCCAATTCGGTCCGCTCTTCCGAATAGCGGTCGGTGCGGCGGGTCCATATTCGGGCGATCAGGTTTTTAAGGTCATCGTCGCTTGCTCCGGCCCGCATCTCGTCTCGCAGGCTCACTCCCGTGCTGGCGAACAGGCAGGGGTAGAGCTTGCCGTCGGTGGACAACCGGGAGCGGGTGCAGTTGGCGCAGAAGGGCTGGGACACCGACGAGATGACGCCGAGCTCTCCCTGGCCGGCCCGGTAACGATAGCGATTGGCGACCTCTCCAGGATAGTTGCT
>JAKUQE010000165.1 GCA_022450395.1 Dehalococcoidia bacterium
CCCACCTTCCCGAAAGCCAAATACTACGTTCAAGAGACCTGTTGGGACGAGGCTTGCAATCCCAACGAGCGATGCCACGTTACCAATCGGGCAGACAACTTTCTTCCCATCGAAGAGCGCGGTCAAGTGGAGCTCCTAGACGGCGACTGTGAAATCCTGCCCGGCCTGAACGTCATCGTCACCGACGGTCACGCCAAGGGCCACCAGATAGTCATGGTCAACCATGGCGGCGAAAGGATAGTGTTCCTGGGGGACATCGTGCCCACGCCGCACCATCTGAATCTGGGAGTCATTTCGGCGTTCGACAACTCTCCGGAGACTACCTTGGAGCGGAAGCGGGACCTGCTTGCTCAGGCCGAGAAGCAAGGATGGTTGCTAGTCTTCTCCCACGGCCACGACGTGAGGGCTGGCTACCTGGAACGGAAAGCAGACACCGGATACCTGCGTCCCGTCGAACTGTAAACCTCTCGCGGCCCTCACGGGCACTTACCACGGATTTCGCGGCTGCCTATCCAGGCTTCTTCAAGCCAGGTAGGCAGCCGTTGCTTTTTGTGCTTATCAAACGGCCCTAGCTAGAGGACTTTCACCCGGACATCATCCTCCGTCAACTCCTCTAAGCGGGCCGGAGTGATAGTGTTGCCCAAGTCGTCCCGGCTGTGGGTATAGACTCGCATGTAGTTGCCGGTAAGACCGCGCCACTTGAGTCCGCCGTCCTGTCTCGTCGACGACTCCCACAGGACCGGATGGGTCTGACCCAACTGATGACTGCGGAACGCTTCAAAACCCTCTTTCGCCATAGCCAGCAATTGGGCGGTGCGTGCTTTTTTCTCCGGCTGAGAAACCGGCCCGGACAGGTACACCGCGCTGGTGCCCGGCCTGGGCGAGTAGGGGAAGATGTGCATGTCGCTGAATGCCATCGATCTGGCGAACGCCAAGCTCTCTTGGAATTCGGCATCCGTCTCTCCCGGAAACCCGGCGATCAGGTCAGCGGTGATTCCGGAACCGGCCACAGTCTTCCGGACCAGGTCCACTTTTTCGGCGAACAGTCCGGTGGTATAACGGCGCCGCATCATCTCTAGAATCCGGTCGCTGCCGTTCTGCAATGGGATATGGAAGTGGCGGCATAGGCGGGGGTCCTGCCAAAGCTCCAACAATCGAGGGGTGATTTCCTGGGGTTGGAGGGACGATACCCGCAAGCGCGGGACGGCGGTCTCCGCCAGGATTCGTTCCAGCAGCTTAGTTAGCGTGGCGCCTGGAATGTCGAAACCGTAGGTCCCCAACTGAGTCCCGGTCAAGACTACCTCGAGGCAACCTTCCGCAACCCGCTGGTTGATCTGTTCTACCAGCGACTCAGGAGGAATGCTGCGCTCCCGGCCCCGGACCTTGGGCACGATGCAATAAGCGCAAACCTGGTCGCAACCTTCCTGAATCTTCACCATGGACCGGTTCCGGCGTATGTTGGCGGCCGGTTGCACCGAGTAGTCGAGTGCCGAGGAAACCGGTGGGTGACTATTTGCGCCGGTGTTCCTTTGCTCCAGCAAGGCGGTCACCATTGCAGGCAATTCTGCTTTCTCAGTGTTTCCTATCACCAGGGACACGCCTTCAACTTGGGAAAGTTCATCCCTGGACCGCTGGGCATAACAGCCGGTAGCGACGATCAGAGCGTGGGGATTCGCCCTGGCCGCTGCTCTCAGCGCCTGCCGGGCTTTGGAGTCGGCGGTGGCGGTCACGGTGCAGGTGTTGAGGACAAAGACATCGGCTTTGGCCGGCGACTGCACCAGGCGGTAACCGGCCGCGGCGAAGCGCCGGGCTAACATGTCGCTGTCGGCCTGGTTTAACTTGCATCCCTGGGTGCGGATCGCCACTGTGCCCCGGAAATTGCCGTCCGTTGGCGATAGGGCAATATCGGGCATGTCACCCGGCGGAAAGTTCAGGTTGATAATGTTAGTCTTCGTATTCAACGGGCACCAGATCCCATAGTTGTTCCACCGCTGAAGCTACGTCGTCAAGAATGGAAAAGAGGCGGTCCAGCCTTCCCCTGGACTCGCGGATATTCTGAAGCGACTCGCCGAAGGCGGCCAGCCGGTCGAAGGATTCCCGGATCCTCTTGTCCCGCCGCTCTTGCCCCAGTTGCTCCGCATACTGCCGAATCGATATGTCGTCACTAAGGCTTTGGCCTCGGCTCAGTGCCACCGCCTTTACCGCCAGGGTCAGGCTACCCCACAGAAGATCCTCCGACTGAGCCCACCGGCCGCCTCGCATGTCGCCCAAGGCGTTATCCAATAGCCGTAGGCTTTGGGAACGGTACCGGTTGATTCGGGCTGTTTCGGTGGCCATATCAGCTATTACTCGTGCCTGGGCATGATAATCAATTCTAGCATAGGAACGTCAGGCCGGCGGCGATCTAATCGGCGTTGATTACCCTCCGACACCTTCCACGGTAGGAGGGGGGATCTGGAAGGGCGGCGTCAGGTTGGGGATGGGCACCTCGATGACTACCGGGCGTTCGGCCTTCAAGGCGGTACGCAAGGCATCTCCCAATTCCTGGTGGCTGCTAAGCTTGATGCCCATCGCTCCGTAGACCTCGGCTAGTTGGGCGAAGTCGGGGTTGTGTAACCGGGTGCCGATGACCCGTCCCTCCAACCGGTTCTGCTGCTCGATGTGGGACGCCCCCAGCATCTCGTTGTTGAAAACCAAAGTTACCAGGTTGATGCCTTCTTGGACCGCTGTGGCCAGTTCACTGGAAGCATATCCAAATCCGCCGTCTCCGATGGTGGCCACCACCTGGCGATGCGGGTTGCCTACCTTGGCGCCCAAGGCCGTGGGAAAAGCGTAACCCAGGGTGGCGAAGTAGCTGGACGTAAGATAGGAGCGGGGCTTGAGGACCGGGAACGCCAGGTGGCTCCAGTAGCCGATATCCGTGGTACCGGCCACCATGATGGCGTCGTCGTCCAACTCCCGGCGCATGGTCTCGATAATCTCGGTCTGCATGGGAGCCATCTCTCTGATGCGCTGGCTGGACTCTTGGCGGATGGACGCCATCTCGCCCTCGGTCCACTGGCTGGTCCGAGTGTTCCCCCCCAACTCAGCCAGCAGTGCCGTTAGCCCGAGTTTGCCGTCGGAAGTGATGCCAACCGTAGTTGGGTAATTGCGGCCCACCTCCTCAGGGTCGGCATCGATCTGGATCAGCTTTTGATGCGGCTGGATCGCCCATGGCACCTTGGGGGCCAGGTGCAAACGGCTTCCTATCACCAGGATCACGTCGGCTTGAGGCAGGGCCAGGTAACCGGGGCCATGGGCATAAGCGAAGCAGCCCAGCGAGTGGGGGTCGTCTTCGGGTATGGCGCCCTTTCCTTCGGCCGTGGTGATAACCGGGGCGTTCAGGGACCTGGCCAACTCCAGCAACTCGGCGGACAGATCGGCTTCACGGGCTCCGCCGCCGGCCCAGATGACGGGGCGGTGGGCGTGGGCCAGCAGCGCGGCGGCCTCCTTTATCAGGGCCGGGTCGGGTGGGGTTTTGGCAAATATTTCCGGCTCCGGCAGTTCGGTGTCGCCCTTACCTGGGAGCATGTCCCAGGGAATCTCGATCTCCACCGGCCTGGGCCGGCCCGTGGACAGATGTTCCATGGCGGTTTGGACCATACCGGGGATGTCTTCCACGCTGCCGGCTCGGGCGCACCATTTGGTCAATTGTTGGAACACATCTAGGGACTCGCCGATCTCATGCAGGGCTCCCCGGTTCTGGCCCAGGTTATAGCTTTCGATCTGGCCGGAAACCAGGAGCACCGGCGACGAAGTGGCGTAGGCGGTGCCTAAAGCGGCGGTGGTGTTTAGGGCGCCCGGCCCAGGGACGACCAAACCGACGCCGGGCTTGCCGGTGGTGCGGGCGTATCCGTCGGCCATATAAGCGACGCCTTGTTCGTGGCGAGCCAGAATCAGGCGAATGCCGGGCTCGTGATAGAAGGCGTCGAAGGCGTCCATTATCTGGACCCCGGGAAGGGCGAAAACCACGTCCACGCCGTAGCGGGCCAAGGAACCTACCAGGGCTTGAGCGCCGCTCATTTCAGGCATGGCACACCTCTACGGATATAGGTCGGCAATAGTCAACACATCATAAGCGACGGAGTTTGACTGTCAACCTGGGAAATGGCGTCTGCCCTGCGCCGCTGTTGCCAAAAATTCAACCCGGTGGCAACATAGGTTGGCGATGCGGTTCGTGCTGTGAGATGCAAACTAGGCGAGTCAATATTGCCAATTAACCGTCGGACCAAATACAGTGCAACATTAGATTGATGCGTAAACTTTCACCCCCATCCTAACCTTCCCCCGTCGAGGGGGAAGGGATTCGGCTTCTCCTTTTACGTGGGTAGAGTTTGGGGCGTGCTGGGCAGTCAATCAGATCCAGTCGGTTAACTATAATCAACTCTGCTACAAAAGGCGGGCATTGATGACAACTAAACCCTTCCGCTCCGTGGCTTTGCCGGTCCGGGTACATGGTGGACCCAATGTTATTGCACGTTTGGCCGATGAGGTTGACCGCCTGCGGGCCCAGCGTGTGTTCGTGGTCTGCGGCCAGACGGTGGCCCACAAAACCGATCTGATGGACCGGGTGAAAGAGTCTTTGGGGGGGAAGTTCGCCGGGGTGTTCGATGCCGTTCAGGCCAGTTCTCCGCTGCCATCGGTGGAGTTGGCCACAGCCCAAGCCAGAGACGCCGAGGCCGACCTCATCGTGGCGCTGGGTGGGGGCAGCGCCGTGGTCACCGCCCGCGCCATCATAATCCTGCTGGCGGAAGGAGGCCGGGCCCAGGACCACGCCACCCAATATCCGCCAGGCCAACCGCCGGTTAGCCCGCGCTTGATGAAACCCAAGATTCCCAACATCGTGGTGTTGACCACCCCAACCACGGCGGTCACCCGCGCCGGAACGGCGGTGCTGGACCTGGAGACCGGGCATCGAGTCGAGCTTTTCGACCCCAAAACCCGCCCGGCGGCCGTGTTCTTAGACACAGATGCTCTGCTGACAGCTCCAGCCTGGTTATGCCTAAGCGCCGCCGCCTCCTGCTTCAGCGGTGTGGTGGGGGCGTTGCAGTCGCCGGAGCAGGCCAACCCGCTGGCCGAAGGCGATCTTATCCAGGCCCTTGGTCTCCTGCGGCGAGATATGCAACTGGTAAAATCCCAGGAGGAAAGCGGCCGATCCCGCATCAACCTTTGCGCCGCGGCGATCTTGATGAACCGGGCCATGGATAGCGGAGCCGGTGGCGGCGGGCTTGGGGTGGTCAGTTCCTTGGCCCACTCCCTGGATAGCGGCTATCCGGAGTGTAGCCACGGCGATGCCTATGCCGTCCTAACGGCTCCGGGGATCGCGTTCAACAGGGACTTCAACCTGGCTGGACAGGCCAGGCTGGCCTCGATCATGGGAGTGATGAACGGGGATATGGATGACCGGCAGGGAGCGGATGCGGCAGCCACCGCCGTGGCGGAGACCTACCGGCAGTTGGAGATGCCTTCCAGACTCCGGGAAGTGGGCGTGCCTGAAGACGGCGTCAAGCAGATCGCTGTCGACTCGATGACCGACTTCGGGATAACCCGTAACGTGCGTCCGGTGAAAGACGCCGCCGAACTGGATGAGTTACTAAAGCAAATCTGGTAGCCTGATTAAAGGCCGGGCCGATCGGACAATACGTAACCGGGAGGGAGCAACCGTGCAATATGACTTTATAGTGGTTGGGGCGGGTTCAGCCGGCTGTGTGTTGGCCACCAGGCTGTCGGAGGACAGCAGCAAGTCAGTGCTGCTTCTGGAGGCTGGACCAGACTATCCGGACTACGAGACTCTGCCCCAGGACATCAAGGAAGGCAACAACGTTTGGCGATCGGCATATGGTCCCCATAGCTGGGATTACCGGGCCACCGCGACACCATTACAACCGGAGCCGATCGTCATACCAAGGGGCAAGGCTACCGGCGGCTCCAGTGCCATCAACGGGCAGGTGCTATTCAGGGGCGTCCCCGAAGACTACGACAATTGGGCGGCTTGGGGGAACACCGAGTGGGCATTCACCAAGGTCCTCCCTTATTTCCGTAAGCTGGAGAATGACTTGGACTTTCGGGGAGACGATTTCCACGGCAATGAAGGCCCCATCCCGGTGCGGCGGTACAAGCTGGAAGAGACGCTCCCGGCTTTCCAGTCTTTCTATGCTACATGCGTGGAGATGGGTTTTCCAGAAGATCCGGATCAGAACCATCCCGATTCCAACGGCATCGCCTGCCGGCCCTTGAACAACATCGACGGGGTGCGGATGAGCGCGGCCCTGACCTATCTCACTTTGGCGCGGCACCGGCTGAATGTCACCATCCGGGGCGGTGTTACGGCCATGCGTATCATCTTCGAAGGAAAGAAAGCGGTGGGGGTTGAGGCGGAAAGCGGTGGCGAATCGTTCATCGTCAATGGCGGGCAGATCGTGGTTAGCAGCGGCGCCGTGGCGTCACCCCAACTGTTGATGCTGTCGGGGGTCGGTCCGGCGGAGCACCTAGCGGAAATGGGAATCGGCTTGGTTCATGACCTGCCTGGAGTGGGCCAGAACCTGCGCGACCACCCGGCGGCCTTCATCCTCCTTCGAGGCACCGGGGAAGCTCCCGATGAAGACGCCCCCAACATCCAGGTGGGCCTGCGTTTCAGTAATCCGGGGTCGCCGACGCGGGCTGACTTCCAGTTGGCCCCCATCCTCATGAGCAGCGAACACCGCCCGGCCAGCGTGCAGATAGATAGCGATGATTTCCATTTTGGTCTCAGCTGCGCCCTGCAGAACGCCACCTCGGCGGGCCAATTGCGGCTTGCCTCCACCGACCCCCACGTACAACCCGATCTGAACTACGACTATCTGTCGGATCCCGGCGACCGGGCGCGGATGCGGGAGGCCCTACGTCTGGCCATACAGATATCGGAACACCCATTATTTAGGGGAATGGTACTTGAGAGGCTGAACCCCACCGACGAGGACTTGGCGTCCGACGATGCGTTGGACAATTGGATGTTGCGCAACGCCTACACCCAGCACCATATCTCCGGGACTTGCAAGATGGGAGACACGTCGGATCCCATGGCGGTGGTGGACCAGTTCTGTCACGTCCACGGCATGCAGAACCTGCGAGTGGTGGACGCCTCGGTCATGCCCGATGTTATCCGGGCCAACACGAATGCGACTACCCTGATGATCGCCGAACGGGTAGCCGACTGGATAAAAGAAGGCCGGTAGGGTATCCAACTCCGGTCCTAGCCGATAAAATCAGATAGAAATCTTGTCACAGGACGGTTCTTCTATGACCACGGCGAAATCTAAAGTCAGAGTCGAGCGTGACTCCATGGGCCCCATGGAAGTCCCCG
>JAKUQE010000166.1 GCA_022450395.1 Dehalococcoidia bacterium
CACCGCACAACAGGGGATCAACCCACTCGAGTTGGAGCACTTTAGGCCGGTGCTCTACCTGGGCCGCTCTCTCGGTAACAGAATCGATGCGGACCTGCAATCGTCCGGTTAATGATTCAGCGGCTTCATCCCTATCGGTGGCCCGCCCGACACGCCGGATGTCTTCCAGAACATCGCCAAGCAACTCCGGGTCTAGCGAGATCACTTGAGGATCCTTATTAAGCGTCAAACCAAGTTCGGCCACCTGCCGAGCAGACAGGGCTCAAACATCGCATAGGGCTTGGGTCAACAGGGTATCTGGGTTAGCGGCACGCAACGCCGCTTCATCGGTGATGTATAGTCCCAGCCCTTGCCGGAGTTTTTCTGAAATGATCTCGCTGATCTCACCACTGGACGGGCTGGTGCCATCGAAAACGCTGCGAACGATGACCGGTTTGGTTCGGGCTTCGACCGGATAGTCGCACTGGGCGGTAACCCCGTAAAGCTGGTCTTGCAATCCCAACGCGTAGACTATCTCGGTTGCCCCAGGCTGAAAGCAACAGATCCGCATGAATCACCTCTGCCGGTTCGAATCGGGCCACCCCGGCCAGAACCTTAAAATCAGTCGAATTCTTGCATAAAACTCGTTTCCGGACCAACTTGCAAATGCTTGCCCCTCAGAGGTCCCGCCAGAAACCGCTTCCGGCTGGGAATCAAGGATTCTTACTCGACCAATACTCTCACCCGTTGGGCCATGTTGTTCCCCATTCCCTGGGCGTTCCAAAACTGATCGATCGGTTGTACATTTTCCTCAGTGTCGGTGGCCCGCACCGACAGAGTGTGCCATCCCGGGGCGGCATTCCAGTCAAACGACCACTCCCGCCAGGCAAACGTTGAAACCTGTTCGCCCAGGGTGGCTTCGGACCAAGTTGATCCGTCGTCGACGCTGACTTCCACACGGGAGACCCCCAATCGACCGGCCCAAGCCCTGCCGGTTAACGATTGCTGTCCAGCAGTCAGCCATCGCACTCTGCTCATCGTATCGGGAATCCCGGGCGGGATCATCAGCGCGCGGACGCGGATCAACGTCACCGGTTCGCCGGGTTCGTCTGTATCCTGGGTGTAACGGTAGGACTTGGCCATCTGGTAACCCTGGAACTGATCGCCAACGGCCTCGATCTTGTCTAGCCATTTGACGCTGGCCATGCCGTACCAGCCGGGCAACAAGAGCCGAAGCGGGTAGCCGTGCTGGGGCTGGAGGGGCTGGCCGTTCATCTCATAAACCAGCATCATCTCTTCCCGCATGGATTCTTCAATGTTCAAACTACGTTGGTAAACCTGCAACACTTCCCCTTGAATCCCTTGATCCGCTCCGGAGAAAACAATGTTCACGGCTCCGTCCGTGAGACCGGCTTCATCCAAGATCCCCTTCAGAGGAGTACCGGTCCATTCGGCGGTGCCGATCCCTTCGTTGAACCAGGGCTGACTGAACACACGGGGATTCAGTAATGCTCGACCGTTACCGGCGCATTCCATCGTCACCGCCATCGTGCGTGCCGGCCGCTTTTTGATGTCGTCAAGGCTCAAGCTGAGGGGTTGGGAAACTAGACCTCCCACTTGTAGCTTCCATTGGTCTATGTTGACATCGGGGATATCAAAGTGAATGACAAGATAGTGCATCCCGGTTGGGGTGACAGGATAGCGCATGATCTCCAGTGGCATGCCTCGGTTGCGCAGGGCAAGTTGAACTTCTTCTCTGTGAAACAGGTCTGTGGCTTCCCGTTCGCTGGTATCCGGGAGTGTTGCAAACCGGGATGTTGGGTTCTCCAGGGTCATATTCCACCTCGTGATCACTGATCGGGCTGCGCCATCAGTTTACTATCCTAACTGGGAATTCCGCGTTTTGGAAGAACCAGCGCCGCGGGCGACAAGCCAATCTGGCCGGCTCTCAAAAGACTGAGGGAATATCGTTCGGCGTCTGATTTATTGTTGATTGGGCGCTGCCATTAACGTATGATCGCTTTAGTTGGGCATTATCCCTTAAACGGTCGGCGGCATTGCCGGACCTGATTCGCACGATAGACAGAGGCGCGGAATGAGCGGCCCTTCACAACGTCACCACACATCGAATGCAACCCCTACGACGAGCCGGTGAAGCTATATTGTCTGGAGGTGCAGACAAAATCGTCGTGAATATTCAAGAGTGACCAGCCCTAACGGGCGCAGCGCCGCTTTTCAGCGAACAGTGATGGGGCTGCGTTTTTGCCGTTTACATCCGATGACACTTGTCGTGTTCCTGGTCATTCCGGCTTTGATTTCGTGTAATACCGGCCAGACTCCGGCAACGCCTCATATACCGCCCTCCGCGACCGTCATCCCAACAGTAACACCACAGTCTGCCACGCCGGCGCCGCGTATCTCCGGCTACGATGTCCTGGCTGAGTGCATCCAAGACATCGATGTCTCCACCCATTTCCATATCCAACTGACCATCACCCTCCATGGCAGCATCTTGCCGATCCCCTCTGGGATCGGGATCGAAAGCGGTTGCATCAATCGAATGCACACCCACGCCGGCAGCGGCGTTATCCATGTCGAACATGCTGTATCGGAGTCTTTCACCCTGGAAGACTTCTTCTTAGTGGGTCAGCGCTCGGGAGGGTTCAACCCTCTGGCCGGCCGGCGGGTGGTTCGGATATTGGTCAACGGCAAACAGTACTCGTTCGATTATCGGACCGTACCACTGCGCGACGGGCTCGACGTCCGCCTCGACCTCGTCCGGCTGATCTCGGCAAGAAGGACGGAGGGAGGGGGTAAGTTTCGTGCTCGGCGCTCTTCCATTCGCCACGTGAATCTCTCACGATACGATTGACAATCGATGTGGATGATACTTACCCTGTTTATCCGTATTCCGAAAATCTAGGGCTTACCAAAGGCGGGTATGGCAGAGTCAGACCGTATCAAATGGGACCAGCGGTTCGCGCGATCCGAAGAGATTGATATAGCGCCGCCGAACTGGCTCATGGAAGTTGAGGCCTCGCTACCCCAGCAAGGTTACGCGCTGGATATCGCGGCAGGCGCCGGGCGCTTGGCGATCTGGCTAGCAGGCCGGGGACTAGATGTGCTGGCGGTGGATATCTCACATGCCGGGCTGGAACTGGCGCGCCAAGGAGCCGCAGCCAAGGGGTTGCAGATCGAAACCCTAGCAGAAGACTTGGAAGCCGAGCCGTTGCCTGAAGGCCCATTTGACGTGATTACCTGCTTCAACTACCGCCAACGCGACCTGTTCCCTTTTATACGCGAGCGCCTGAAGGTTGGGGGATTTTTTCTGTCTGAAGTCGCAACCGTTTCCAACTTGGAGCGCCACGCCCACCCATCCCTGAAGTACCTGGCTGAGCATGGGGAATTACGCCAAGATTGTGCGCCGCTGGAGATCATCTATTACCTGGAAAGCTGGGCAGACGACCGCGCCTCGGCACGTGTACTTGCCCGTAAGGTCTCTTAAGAACAGTTCCGCGACCCCCATGAGACACTAATCGGAGGCGCCAATATGACAGAGGACCGAGTTTCCCAACCCCAAGGGAACGGCATTAGCGCGATCGAACCGATGACCGCCATGCGATGGCGCTGCATCGGTCCTCCCAGGGGAGGCCGTGTGGTCGCGGTGGCCGGGGACCCGGAGGACCCGGCCGTCTTTTACTTCGGCGCCTGCGCCGGTGGTGTCTGGAAAACCACTGACGCCGGAACTTATTGGGAGAACGTGAGCGACGGGTTCTTTCGCACCTCAGCCGTCGGCGCTATCGCCGTCGCCGACTCCGACCACAACGTGGTCTACGCGGGTATGGGTGAGTCGTGCATCCGTGGCGACGTCTCCTACGGCGATGGCGTTTACAGATCCACCGACGGAGGCAAGACCTGGGTCCACTTAGGACTAGAAGACACCCGGCACATCGCCCGGATCAGAGTCCATCCTGAAAACGCCGATCTGGTATACGTTGCCGCCCTAGGCCACGCCTTCGGTCCCAACAGCCAGCGTGGCGTTTTTAGGTCCCATGATGGTGGAAAGTCGTGGGATAAAGTGCTGTTCCTCAGCGAAGAGGTTGGCGCCATCGACCTGTCCTTGGATGCAACGAATCCCCGAATCCTATACGCCGCGATGTGGGAAGCTCACCGAACGCCGTGGAGTTTGGTAAGTGGAGGCCCCGGCAGCGGTATCTACAAATCTACTGACGGCGGGGATTCCTGGCAAGAACTTACCGGGAACCCTGGACTGCCTCAAGGGCTGAAAGGGCGCATCGGCATCGCGGCGTCGCCGGCCAAATCGGGCCGGGTATGGGCGACTGTCGAGTCGGAAGACGCGGCCCTGTATAGGTCAGACGACGCCGGCGCCACCTGGGAAAAAGTGAGCGACAACCAGGACATCCAAGGGCGGCCGTGGTATTACCAGCACATCTTCGCCGACCCCCAAGACCCCGACACTGTGTGGGTCCTCAACTATCAGACCTGGAAGTCCATCGACGGCGGGAAGAACTTCGATCAGGTGACCACGCCCCATGGCGACAACCACGACCTTTGGATCGACCCAACAAACCCCCGTCGAATGATTGAAGGCAACGACGGCGGCGCCTGCGTCAGCTTAAACGGCGGGGAAACCTGGTCTACCATTTACAACCAGCTCACCGCCCAGTTCTACCACGTGGCCACCGACAATGAGTTCCCCTACCGGGTATACGGCACGCAGCAGGACAATTCGGCCATCTCCGTTCCTTCCCGCACCCACAAAGGAGCGATTCCCTGGGGCGACTGCTACACCGTCGGCAATTCGGAGAGCGGCCACATCGCCGTCCACCCCCAGGACGCCAACATCGTTGTTTCCGGCGCCGTGGGAAGTTCGGCGGGAGGCGGCGGTAATCTGGTGCGGTACGACCATGCTACCGGCCAGGTCAGGATCATCACCGTATGGCCGGAGCTGAATGGGGGCCGAGGCGCCAACGAGATGAAGTACCGCTTCCAATGGACCTTCCCCATCCAGTTTTCTCCTCACGACCCGGACATCTTATACGTGGCCGGCAATCTGGTGTTCCGTTCCACCGACCAAGGGAGCACCTGGGAGCCCATCAGCCCTGATCTAACTCGTGCTGATACTTCAAAGATGGAAACTTCAGGGGGACCGATCACCAAAGACACCTCGGGTGCTGAAACCTACGGTACGATCTTCGCATTCGTGGAATCGCCCCATGAGCCGGGGGTATTCTGGGCGGGCAGCGACGATGGCTTGGTCCACATTTCCAGAGATGGCGGCAAGACGTGGAGCGACATCACTCCCGTAGACCTCCCGGAGTGGACCCTTATCAACATGATCGAGCTCTCTCCCCACAGCCCTGCCACGGCCTACCTCGCCGCCACCAGATACAAACTGGACGAAACCAGGCCCATGCTTTCCAAGACCTCGGATTATGGCCAGAGCTGGACCGATATTTCACAAGGGATCCCCGAAAGCGACTACACAAGGGTCATCAGGGAGGACCCGGGCCGCCGAGGGTTGTTGTACGTTGGCACCGAGACCGGCGTTTACGTCTCTTACGACGATGGCGGAGCCTGGTCGCCTTTGCAAGGGAATTTGCCCTCGGTACCTATCTACGACCTGGCCGTCAAAGATAATGACTTAATCGCCGCCACCCACGGCCGGAGCTTCTGGATCTTGGACGATCTGACTACCCTTCATCAGCTTACCAACGAATTGGCGGAGTCGCCGGTCCAACTGCTGCAGCCCCGCACCTCGGTCCGGCTTCGTTCGCCCGCCGCGTCCCGCAAACCTTCCAAGGGCAAGCAGTATCGCTTGTCCCTAGGGGCCGACGTCGCCTACACCGAAAAAAAGGGCCCCGGCGGTGAAACAGTGCGCCGATTCCTGGATGCGGGTGAAAATCCGCCGCAAGGGGTGATCGTTACCTACTATCTGAAGGAAGCGCCAGAAGGAGAGGTGACCCTGAAGATTTGGGATAGCCAGGATCAGCTGATAAATACATTCACCAGCACCGTTTCAGAGAATCCGTCTGGCGACGGGGACCAGGAGCCACGGCTTCCCGCGGTGTCCGGTATAAACCGGTTCGTGTGGGACATGCGCTACCCCGACGCCAGGAAAGTGCCCGGAGACAAAACCACGGAAGAGATGAACACCGGCCCGACGGCCCCGCCGGGAGACTACCGGCTTAGCCTATCCGTCGACGGCACGGAACGAACCCAGGAATTTCAGATCGTCAAAGACCCTCGAGTGGCCGCCAGCCAGGCCGATTTCGACTCCCAGTTTGACCTCCACATCAGCATCCGGGACAAGTTGTCCGAGACCCACGACTCTATCAACAAGCTTCGCAACATCCGGCGCCAGGTGGAGGAGTGGGAGCAGAGGGCCGAATCCCACTCCTCGGCAGAGGCGGTGGCGAGCGCGGCGGTCCCCTTGAAAGAAAAACTGGCGGCGATCGAAAACGAGTTGGTGCAGGTGGGCCACAAAGGGGCGCGGGACCGGCTTAATCTGCCGGTGAAGTTGAACCGCAAGCTGGCCGAAGTAATCGCCGTGGTGGCAAGCGCCGATTTTGCGCCCCCAAAACAGGCCGGTGAGGTATTCCAGGACCTTTCCACTCGTATCGACGTCCAGATCAAGCTTCTGGAAGATGTGGTCGAGAATGACGTCTTCCAGTTCGTAAGCCTGGTAGAGGAGTTGGGTATTCCCGCTATCATTCCCAGCGCCGCTCCTCCCGCCGGATCCTAGATGGAGTCTGGCGGAACGGAGCGACCTTCACGCGCAATTCACTCATCGGCGGACGCATGAAGAAAAAGGGCATGTTGCCGAAAAGCGGTACCATGCCCTATCATCCACAGGTTGATGCTTGCCCGCGGGCATAATATCGAAACCACAAAGGAGTAGCTATGTACTCGCTGATTCGAGCTGTACCGCTACGGCGTTTACTCTCGGAGCAGGCCCCGGCTTTCGGGTCATCCTTGCTCATCGCCGAGCTGTTTTACAAATTCCACAGCTTTCTCTTGGAAACCGGCGCGTTTCTCGCGACGTGGTTCGTGGTTGACCTGGTGCTGTCAAGCGTGATGCAGCGGTTGCGCCGCGGTCGCGTCACGGCAACAATTCCTGATTCCCTTTAGATCCGGAATACCCGTTCCTGCCGATGGCGGGAAATCCACCAACGCGTTGTAAAGCTGCTTGATGGGAGCCATCTGCCGGCTGAGGAGAAGCCCATGAATCCCGTGACGACTGGCGTCTTGCTCTTGGGCGAATTGCCGGCTACGGAACTAGCATCGTTGGCCTGCCGGATCGAGGAATGGGGGTATGACTACCTGTGGCTTGCGGATGAGCGGTTCTTCCGC
>JAKUQE010000167.1 GCA_022450395.1 Dehalococcoidia bacterium
TTTCACTCCTTTTGCGCCCAATTATTGCGGCGGGAAGGGGGTCAGATCGGTCTTTCCTCGAGTTTCACCATCTACGATGCGGACGACCAGCTTTCGTTGATCAAGCAGGGCCTACAAATGGCGGATCTGGATCCCAAGCAAACTCCTCCTCAAGCCGTCCGCAGCGTGATATCACGGGCCAAGAGCCTGCTGATGGACTCTCGAGGCCTGGCCCAGCACAGCCAGAATTATTTCGAAGAGATATCCGCCCGGGTGTATCACCACTACGAGGAATTGCTGTCCCGCAACAGCGCCGTGGACTTCGACGACCTGCTCATGAAGTCTGCCCAGCTACTTCAAGATCATCCCGAAGTGCGGGAGAGGTACCAACAGCGTTACGAGTACCTGATGGTGGACGAGTTCCAGGACACCAACGTGGCCCAGTACCGGCTGTCCAGCCTTTTGACCGGCGATGACCAGAACATCTGCGTGGTGGGAGACCCCGATCAATCGATCTACTCATGGCGCAGCGCGGATATCCGCAACATTCTCAGCTTCCAAAGCGACTACCCTCGGACCAAAACCATCAACCTGGAACAGAATTACCGGTCCACCAGCAACATCCTGGAAGCCGCCCAAAGCCTGATCTCGGTAAATGGCATGCGCCTAGAAAAGGGCCTATTCACCGAAAACGCCAAAGGAGAGGCGGTCGTGGTTCACGAGGCCTACGACGAGCAGGAAGAGGCCGGTTTCGCCATCGGCGAGATCGAGCGGCTGGTGCGCCAGGAAAGGATCAAACCGGGTGACTGCGCGGTGATGTACCGGGTTAACGCCCAGTCTCGAGCTTTAGAAGAGGCCTGTTTGCACCGGGGGATGCCGTACCGCCTCGTGGGCGGCGTCCGGTTCTACCACCGGCGGGAGGTTAAAGACCTGATGGCTTACCTCCGCCTGATCCACAACCCATTGGACGAGGTCAACTTGACCAGGGTCATCGGAGTTCCTCCGAGGGGCATCGGAGCCAAGTCCATGCAGGACCTCACCCGTTGGGCCCGGGAGCAGGACGCCACCCTCATGGGGGCCATGCAGCAGATCGCCGCCGCCCGTTCCCAGGGTCAACCCAGTCCGGTCCAGTTGGCTACCCGGGCGTCCAACGCCATCGCAAACTTCGCCGACATGATCGAGGTACTGGTCCAACGGGCCGACCAGGTCCGAATCTTGGATCTGATCGACCAGGTGTTGGAGGACACCGGTCTCCGGAGTTTCATCCAGAACAGCGACGACCGGCCCGATGAGCGGTGGGACAACGTCAAGGAGTTCCGGAACACCGCTCAGGAGTTCAACGCCGAGGATCCGGGAGATGGATTGGCCAGCTTGCTGGAAAAGGTCTCTCTAGTGGCCGACGTTGATAATTACGAAGACTCGGAAGAGTCATTGACGCTCATCACCTTGCACCAAGCCAAGGGACTGGAATTCCCGGTAGTCTTCATCGTGGGGTTGGAGGAGGGCTTACTTCCTCACAGCCGTTCCATGGATAGCGAAGAACAATTGGAAGAGGAGCGGCGGCTGTGCTACGTGGGAATCACCCGCGCTCAGCGGCGTCTCTACCTGGTAAGAGCCTTCCGGCGCGGTTTTATGGGGAACAGCGGCCCTACCATGTCGTCGCGCTTCCTGCGGGAGATTCCCGCCAACCTGGTATCCCCTGCTCATCAAACTCAGACCAGAGCTAAGCCGTCAACGCCCATCACCCGCAACAACCGGACAACGCCCGTCAACGGAGATGCCACCCCCACTCCCGTTCGCGCGGTCCCCGGTATCGGCGATCTTGTCCGTCACACCACCTTCGGAGAAGGAGTGGTTATGGAATGCCTGGCCGTCTCCGGCGACCACGAAATAACCGTCCACTTCAAAGGCCAAGTAGGGATCAAACGCCTCCTCCTCAGCTTCGCCCCCCTGGAGAAGATCGAAGCGTAGCGAGCGGTCAGCGGTCAGCGGTCAGCGGTCTACCAATTTTTTTGAAGGCAATACGCCATGCTTCCCCCTTTCGTAAAGGGGGACCGAGGGGGATTTCCCCCGCCACACCCATCACTTTGCTGAAAGCTGACGGCTGATAGCTGACAACTCCCCGTCATTGACAGATGCCGCCGCCAAGGCGATGATGGTCCAAAATCCCCCCGTCAGGAGCGCCATAATGAAAGCCGCCGTTTTCTACGAAGTCAACCAACCTCTGGTCGTTGAGGAAGTCGAGTTGGACGACCCTAAAGCCGGTGAGGTGATGGTCAAGATCGGGGCCGCCGGCGTCTGCCGGTCAGACCGGCACTTCATGCACGGGGACGCCCCCATCGCCCGGCCCGTGGTTTTGGGACACGAGGGAGCGGGCACCGTGGAAAAGGTGGGTCCCGGCGTTACGTCGGTGCACCCGGGTGACCAGGTCATTCTTTCATTCGTACCGGCTTGCGGCCTCTGCAAGTCTTGCCTGGAAGGGCATTCCAATCTTTGCGACAGCCATGCGGCCACCGGTCCCTTCATGTACGACGGGACTACCCGGTTGCATAAGGGTGACCAAGCCATCCACCACATGGGTAAGGTTGCCTGCTTCGCCGAATACGCGGTAGTGCCCGAGACCGGTTGTGTGCCGGTTCCGTCGCCCATCCCCATGGACAAGGCCGCGATGATCGGCTGCTGCGTGCCCACCGGAGTCGGGGCCGTCCTGTTCAGCGCCAAAGTCACGCCTGGCAGCACCGTAGCGGTTGTAGGCTGCGGCGGGGTGGGTCTGAACGTAATCATGGGCGCCAAACTGGTGAATGCCGCCAAGATCATCGCCGTGGACATTCGGGAGAGCCAGTTGGAATTTGCGATGAAGTTCGGCGCGACCCACTCGGTCAATGCCTCGGACCGGGACCCGGTGGCTCAGGTCAAGGAGCTGACCGGCGGCAAAGGCGCCGATTATACGTTCGAAGTTTTCGGCTCGGCCGATACCACCAAAGCCGCCTATGACATGTGCGGCAAACGCGGCACGGTGACCGTGGTGGGCATCGCGCCCGTCGGCGCCGAGGCCGCCATCAACGCCGTCGATCTGGTACGCAACGAGAAAACCCTGCGGGGGACCTACTACGGTTCGGCCCGCTCCCGCACCGACATGCCCACCATGGTGGACATGTACCAATCGGGAAAACTGAATCTGGACGACTTGGTGGTCCGCCACTACTCCTTGGACCAGATCAACGAAGCCTACGGCGACATGGATAAGGGTGAGGTTGGCCGGGGGGCGATCGTCTTCGACTAGCGTTCAGCGTTCAGCTATCAGATGTCAGCCAATAAATCCGGGTGTGTTCTTGGGCAGAACGATGCCGCGTTATCATAGTTCGGCGCAATCAGGAGACCGGAGGATCTACGCCTTTGGTGGAGATAGTGCAGATCGAATGGAAATGACACTCGGCTTGTGGCCCGCGGTCCTGAGCGCTGAAAGCTGATGACTGATAGCTCCTTCTTCGTCAAGCTGGTTGAAACCGAGGCAGAGTTGGAATCGGCCATCAGCGTGCGCTTCCGGGTGTTCGTTGCGGAGCAAAACGTGCCGCCAGAAGAGGAGTTGGACGAGGAAGACGCCGCCGCCACTCACGTCATCGCGTTGCATCACGGAAGCATAGTTGGCACCGGGCGTCTGCTGTCCCGAGACTCTACCGTCGCCATCATCGGGCGGATGGCGGTGGATAAGAGTTGGCGCAGGCAAGGGGTAGGGGGCCTGATCCTAAAGTTCCTGGAGGACGAGGCCCGGACTCAAGGGATGCGCCAAAGCGTCCTTCACGCCCAAGAGTACGTAAAGAGTTTCTATGCCGCGCACGGCTACCGGGAACACGGGGACCCATTCATGGAAGTGGACATTCTCCACATCGAGATGCGCAAAGACCTGTAGTTGGGTCCTAGGCCGCTACAGGAACCTTTTCTATAACTCTAACTTCCATCTTGGCGATGTGGCTGGTGGGCAGGTCGCCGAGAGCGGAACGCCCCGGAGAGGCGAAGTAGGCGGCTTCCTTTTCCGGAATCTCTTCAACGCTGTTAAACGACCGGACCCAAAGAAACTCGGTGCGGTCGGCATTGACCCAACTGGCCTCTATCGGAATTCCCAACCCTTGGTGAATGGGCCGGATGTGTTCCTCGAACAGCTTGAGCCAGGAATCCATCATCCCTCGATTGATCGTGTAGATCCGCAACTGTGAAACCATCACTCTTCTCCTACGTAGATTACGCGGTTAACCTTTGGCTGAAAGCTGACGGCTGATCGCTGATAGCTAGGCCACTTGGTATTGCTTGATTGTCTCTTGGTTGAATTCCAGCCCCAATCCCGGCCTGTCCGGCACCACAAGCTCTCCGTTTTCCATCTTGGGTGTTTCTTCCCAAAGCCGCAGGGTCCAGGGCATGTACTCAACCGTCAGCCCGTTGGGTATGGCCGTGATCAAATGAACGTGGATCTCGGGCACCAGGTGACTTACCACCGGGATGTTGAACGCCTCGGCCATGCCGGCCACTTTTTTCCACTGGGTGATCCCGCCCACCCGAAGCAAGTCGATCATTACGATGTCGATGGACCGGTTCTCCAACATCTGGCGGAAGGGCGTGATGCCGTAGACGTACTCGCCAGCCGCGATGGGCGTAGTCAGGGCGTCGGCCACTCGAGCCAGTCCCTGGTAGTCGTCTTGGGCCACCACGTCTTCCAGCCAAAATAGGTTGTACTCTTCAACCCTCTTGCCGATCTGTATGGCCTGGTTTACGTTCCATAGCTGGTTGATGTCGCACATCAGGTCGATATCCGGCCCGATGCCTTCCCGCATCACCCGCATCCGCTCCACTTCCAGAGTGGCCGTGGGCTCGGCACCCATCTGCGTCTTCATCTGCTTGAAGCCCATCTCCACCAGGCGAGGCCCCGCCTCGGCCAAGTATTCCAGGTTCATCGGCCGCATCAGCGCGCCGCTGGCGTAGGTAGGCGCCCGGTCCCGGTAGCCGCCCAAGAGCGAGCTAACCGTTACGTTCAACGCCTTGCCTTTGATGTCCCATAGAGCCATGTCCACCGCCGAAAGGGCCAGGGTGAAGATGCCGCCCGGTCCGGAGCCGCTGCCGGCGGCGCGCAGGTCCGCCACGATGGACTCGACGGGCATGGGGTCTCGTCCGATGACCAATCCGCTGAGAGTGTCCACCGCCGATTTAAGGGCGTTGGTTAACGCAGCTCCGAAAAAGGTTACGCCTACTCCCTGGATGCCCTCATCCGTGTCCAGTTCCAGTGTTACAAATTCCCTGGTAGCGTCCCCCACCGGAATACCCACTACCAAAGGGTTGTCCGCCGGGGTCTGGATGATCCGAGTTGTCGCGCGTGTTACTTTCATGTCCCTCTTTCTTCTTTAACAATGTATGTTGGGGTATCCAAACCGAACGCAATACTGGCAAGGGCCGAATTTGGAGCCTCATTCTACCACAGGCTCAGCGGCCACCGTCGCGCCGAGCCTTTCGTCAGTCTGGCCCTTCCGCAGAAGGGGAATCCATACCCAGGCGTCGATAAATCCCGATTTGCCCGGCGGTTGACACCGAGTCCTTAGCTGATTATGATACTTAACGTGGTTTAGTAAACCCCGTTTAGTTACCCTGTCGGATAGAACATGACTATACAGTTAAACAAACAATCGATGCGGGACGAAGCGTACTGGGAGAACCTGGTTAAGCGCAGCCTTTGCCGGTTCCTCTTGCTGGGCCAACTGGCCAAGGGTCCGGTGCACGGATACCAGCTTAACCTGGCCATCCGAGACGCCTGCCAAGGCTGCTGCGAACCCACCGAAGCCATGGTTTACTCCACTATGAAGGAACTGGTGGAGGGGGGCTACGTAGTTTACCGGATGGAAGAGCATTTGGGGCGCAAACGGAGGGTCTGCTGGCTAACGGACGAAGGCCAGGACGCGTTCCGGACGGCCGGCCTGGTGTGGCAGAAGATGCTGCCCACGGTAGAGGAAACGGTAGAACAAGCGCTTGGAGTTCAAGACGATGTTCCACTGGGGCGACAAAACTAAAGATCAGGAGTATGGCAATGACTACGAACTCAGAAGAGATCAAGCGGTTGGTCCGAGAGAGATACGGGGCCCGGGCCAAGGGAGTCATCGAACTCACCGTTGTCCAGCCTGAGGGTGGCAGCGATCCAGGGTGCTGCAGCCCGGCGGACACCGAGCGTGCGCTCCGCCTTTACACAGAGGGTCAGATCGCCGGATTACCCGCGGAATCCATCGCCGCCTCGGCGGGCTGCGGCAATCCCACCGCCCTGGCCGGTCTGAAAGCCGGTGAGAGGGTGCTTGACCTGGGCTCCGGAGGCGGAATCGACTGCTTTCTAGCGTCCCAGCAGGTGGGACCGGAAGGCCACGTCACCGGCCTGGACATGACCGACGACATGCTGAATCTGGCCCGTAAGAACCAGGCCAACCTGGGCATCACCAACGTGGAGTTCCTCAAAGGCGAGATTGAAAATATGCCGCTGCCAGACGCCAACGTGGACGTCGTCATATCCAACTGCGTAGTCTGCCTGTCCCCCGATAAGGACGCCGTCTTTCGTGAGTCCTTCCGGGTCTTATCCCCCGGCGGGCGCATCCATCTCTCGGACATGATGTCCCTAACCGACGAAGGCCCAACCCGCACCGATCCCGAAGCCTGGGCTTCATGCATCGCCGGGGCCGAGCACCGGGACATCTACCTGGGACGGCTAAAGAATGCAGGCTTCGTGGACATCGACATCTCCGAAGAGAACATCCGGTTCGACGACGAAGGCGTCCCCATGAACGTAGCCAGCGTCAAGGTCGTAGCCAGAAAACCCGCCTAGAACCCCACCACTATCACAAGGGCAAAAGTGTAGGGGCACGGCTAGCCGTGCCCCTATTGCATCGGGATATGAGAGTTGGCAGCCACGTCCCCCCTTACGAAGGGGGGACTACAGGGAGGCCGTCTTCTCGCCGGACAAACCTTCCCTATATCCCATATCCCCTCCATCGTAAGGAGGGGAATTACTGGAAACGTCCGGTCACTCCAGGTGGAAGACCTTGAACGCCTCGGCGAATTCGAATCCCACTTTCTTCCCGGTGCTGTTGCGCCATTGCCTCATGTCGACCTCGGCGTCCTCTTCCGATACCTGGGTCTGGTGCTGCTTCAATGCGTCCACGGCGGTATCCATATAGGCGCTCACGTCCACGAACTTGTCGGCCGTGTCGCCGTGGAACATCATCCACACTTCCTTCACCTTGTGGGGTTCATGCCCTTCGCCGAGTAACTCGGGGAAAGTTAGGCGGTCTCTGGAACTGGGGAACACGGCGGATAGGGCCGCTTCGCCGGAG
>JAKUQE010000168.1 GCA_022450395.1 Dehalococcoidia bacterium
ACCTATCGTCTTGGGGAGCCGGGCTTTTCCTATTTCCCCACGCCATTATTCTGGACAAAGACGACAACGTCTGGCTGGTGGAGAGAAACGACTGCCAGATCATGAAGTTCACACCTGATGGCAAACTGTTGATGACCATAGGCGTCAAGGGCTTCCGTTCGGACACCGGTGTCGACAACACCGTGTTCAGCTCCACCGGCTACGGGGATGTCACTCACGGCGGAGACCCATTTAACCTGCCCGCCGGCATCGCCGTGAACGACGCCGGAGAGGTATTCATCGCCGACGGCTACGCCAACGCCCGGGTCCACAAGTTCGCCGCCGATGGAAAGCACCTCATGTCGTGGGGCGGTCCGGGATCCGGGCCGGGGGAGTTCAACCTTCCTCACGGCGCTTGGATCGACAGCAAGGGACGGCTGCTAATCGCAGACCGTGAGAACGACCGGATCCAGGCCTTCACCCAGGACGGGGAGTACATCACCACCTGGCCCAGCAAGCTTATCGGGGCGGCGGTGATGTACGTGGACGATGAGGATATCGTGTACGTCGCGGAGCACAACGGAGGATTGGTCAGCATTCTGAATCTGGACGGGGAAATACTGGCACAATGGGGCGACCTCACTCACCGATCTTGCCATGGCATCTGGGTAGACTCCCACAAGGACCTCTACGTGGTTGAACCCTACGAGGGGAGCCAGGGCCGGACCGTCGTCAAGTTCACCAGAAAGAGCTAAAGAGCAACCTTCAGCAGTTGCGGGTACACAGCCCGTTTGCTATATTGGAAGAGCGCACCCGCACGGGTGCGCTCTTTGGGGCTAAAGCTCAACCGGGAGAGCGCCCCGAGAACCACCTCATCATCAGTGGGGCTGTAGCTCAACCGGGAGAGCGCTTCAATGGCATTGAAGAGGCAGAGGGTTCGAGTCCCTCCAGCTCCACCAATTTTTCCTTCCCACACCACCTACGAAACAGAATCCTGATGATTATCAGGAAGATCGATGCAACCACTCCGCAGCCATCGGTCATGTTCTTGACGGGAGTTCCTAACTCCGATCCCGCTTGATTCGAGCCTTTGTCAATTGGTAGTCGGTTTCCAAGTTGAGCCAGAACCTGGCCGGAATCTCCGGCATGACCACTTCAAGCTGCAAGGCTGTTTCTGCAGTGATGGCCTTTTTTCCGTTGATTATTTCGTTGATGGTGTTTACCGGCCGCCCCATCTGCCGGGCTAGTTCATTTTGTGAGATTTTCCGCGCCTCAATCTCTTCACCTAGATATTCTCCAGGATGGATAGCCACATCGGGGTAAGCGTCCGCTCTAGTTGCCATGATCGTCCTCCACACTCAGAATGCGGACTCGTTCGTCGCTGATTCGCTGGATGATGAGCCGATAATTGCCTGTCAGGCCCATCGCGTACTGTCCGGCACGGTCTCCCCTCAACGGGTGCAACCGCAATGCTTGGTGTCCATATGGTTGGCTGAACTCATCGACTGCTCGAATTATCGCCAACCTCTGGATGTACCTTCTACCGATGGGAGCGCCATAAAACCGAGTGGCTTCTGAAAGACTACGACTCGCCCTAACCAGCCGGTTTGTCGCGAACTCAATATCCACCTATACACCCTTAGGGTGTATGATATCGACATCATTAATTGTATGTCAATGTCTAGGAGGTGGTCCCATCGCCATGCAACGGAACTGCAAATGCCCCCTAAGCGCGACCAGTGTCCTCTTTAATCATCCTAGGTAGAGCGCGTTTGGCCCGCACTCCTCGAAACGCCTTAGCCGAAGAATCCACCATCAATCTGCTCTTTAATCGTAGCCGCCACCAACTCTGGCCGCTGCATGGGAACATCGTGGACGCTGTCTTCCATCCACTTGATCTTGCTGATCGGCAATAGACTCTGTGCCACCGTCAGCGACTTGGCCCGCCGGTCTCCCCTTTCGCTGGCCGTCGCGTCGCTCTCCTGTCTGGCGGGCATGATTAACACCGGGCAGCTTACTTTGGGGTAGAGGGCTGGGGGATGATGGTCCCAAAGGGCTTCTATTATCCGCAGATGGTTGTCACGGCTGAGGTTGGCCCGCAGTGTGTTGTCTGCTAGGACTTCGAAATTGGCCAGGACTATCTCTTCAACCTGATCCCCGCTGAATGTCGAACCTCGACGTGACCGGAACCGCTCCAAGAAGGCTTCCCGGGTGACGCCGGAGAAATCTGGTGGGGCCATTTCTTCTTTGGCCGTTGCCAGGTCCGCATGACGGGTCGACGGCTCGATCATACCGCCGTCAACGAAGCATATCCCACAGGCTATCTCCGGGTACGCGACGGCGAACTCTAGAGCAACGTCGGCGCCCCACGAATGTCCAACAACGATCGGGCGTTCCATGTTTCTGTACTGAATCAGATCTAGGAGATCCTTGCTGACCGTGGTGAAATCATAGCCGTCATCAGGCTTGGCGCTGACTCCGTGGCCCCGCTGGTCCAGCGCGACCACCGCATTGTCCTCAGCAAGAATGGGCGCCACCATGTCCCAGATATGGCTGGTAGACGCTAGGCCGTGCAATAGAACAATCGGTTGCCCGGACCCACCCCAGTCCCGGTAATGGAAGCTCAGTCCGTTCAGGTCTACCCATTCGTCTTTAGGCACCCGAGTCATGTTTCCTCCTGGTCTTTTTGTCCGGTTGGGCGTGTTTTTAATCGCTGGGTTGAGGCCGCATCTTCGCAAGCCGGCTGGCTGCTATTCATCGCCATGCCGAATAAAATCGGCGGCTCGCTCCGCAATCATGATGGTAGTGGCGTTGGTGTTGGCCCGAGTGATCTCCGGCATGACCGAGGCATCGATCACCCGCAGGCCATCCAGCCCGTGCACCCGGCAGAACTGATCAACTACTGCCGATGGGTCTGATGAAGGTCCCATCTTGCAGGTGCCGCAGGTATGTCCCGCCACTCCTACGTTACGATCTAACCATGAGTCCAAGCTGGCGTCGGTGGCCAAGTCGTTTTCACTGGGCGAAATGCGTTTTTCGATAATGTCCTTAAAGCCTTGGTGCCCGAAGATACGGACACATGTGCGCACGGCCTCTCGGAAGCGCTCCCGGTCCTGCGTTTCGGTCAACGATCGATAGTCCAGCTTGGGCTGGACCTGGGGGTCGGCGGACGTGAGGGTGAGTTCTCCGGCGCTCTGAGGTAACTCCAGCCGGCAGCCAATCCGAATCTCGTCGGCTTCTTTCCCCAGCGGACCCGACGTGATGGGTTGGACTTGGATATCATTCCGCGTAGTGGACCCGGCGGCCGAGAACCGTAGGGCGACTTGGTTACGGGGAGATTCGGGTGGCAGAGAATAACCTTCTTTGGGTTGAAACCTTATGGATAGCGAGGGATGGTTCTTCATGTTTTGCCCGACCCCCTCCAGGTTATGAACCAAGGGGATTCCCACGCTAGCGAGATTGACACCCGGACCCACGCCTGACAGCATCAACAGCTGGGGTGAAGCTACCGCTCCGGCGCTTAGAATGATTTGATCGCCTTCAACCGTGAAGTTTTCACCGCCGCTCTCCGCCTCGATACCCGTGGCCCGCTTGCCGTCGAACAGTACCCTTTTAACAAGAACGCCGCCTTTGATCGTCAAGTTGAGGCGGTGCCGGCAAGAGTCCAAGTAACTCAAGGCCGTGCTCACACGCACACCGTTGATGTAATTCAGCGGGATTGGTCCAACCCCACTAGCTTCCGGATTGTTCATGTCCGGGTCTTCGGGGAATCCCTCTGCAACGCAGGCGGCGTGAAAGGCGGCTTGAAGCGGCAACCAGGTCTCGCGGGGATGCCGGCGCACGGGGATCGGCCCTTGGGAACCATGAAAGTCGTCGCGAATATCCAAGTCAGTTTCCAGCTTCCTGAAGTAAGGCAACACCTCCAGAAAGCTCCACCGATCGTTCCCCATGGAGGCCCAATTGTCAAAATCTTCGGGCGCGCCCCGAAGAAATATCTGGTGGTTTATCGCGCTGGTGCCGCCAGTGACTTTGCCCCGAGGCACGGACACCAAGTCGAGGCGCTTAGGGCTCGCTGACCCGACGAAGGACCAGTTGTGAGCGGCGTTATCTTCGGACGCTCTTTGGTTGGCGTCGTGTTTAATCTCGTCGGGCATCGATTCGTGGTCCGGATAGTCTGGCCCTGCTTCCAATAACAATACCGAACGTCCAGAGTCCTCCGTCAAGCGTGACGCAAGAACGCAACCAGCGGAACCCGCGCCGATAATTATCGTGTCATACCGCATCCGTTACCCCGTTCCAGAGCTGAGTGTTTTCATAGCTTCTAGATATTAGCCGGTTCCCGGGAGATTAGCCAAGTATCCTCCGAACCGCGGCACCTGCTATACTGGTTATACGGCATCACGGTGATGACCGAATCGAAATGACGGCGAATATCGGGCTGAGAGTGTGGCTTAGCTCAAAGCGGTCAAGGAGCAACCACCCTCTGTGAGTTTCCAAGAATTCAACCTCGATACAGCTATTCTCTCCGGTGTCAAAGCCGTAGGCTACACCACCCCAACCCCCATCCAACAGCAAGCGATTCCCTCTATCATGGAGGGGAAAGACCTTCTAGGACTCGCCCAGACCGGCACCGGCAAGACAGCCGCCTTCGCGTTGCCCATCATCCACCATCTGATCCGCCATGCCGGGACACGCAAAGTGCGCGCGCTTGTCGTGGCGCCAACCCGCGAACTAGCCGAGCAGATCCACCAGGCGTGCAGCGACCTTGCCCAGGATACTAGAGTGACCAGCATCGCGATCTATGGTGGCGTGAGCAAGGTCCCGCAGCTAAAGGGATTGCGGCGCAACCCGGAAATCATGGTTGCATGCCCCGGCCGGTTACTGGATCTCGTCGGCGATGGCGCCATCGACCTGTCGGGGATCGAGGTGTTGGTTTTGGATGAAGCCGACACCATGTGCGACATGGGTTTCCTACCCGACGTCCGGCGCATACTGAAGCTGCTGCCAACCAAGCGCCAAACCCTTCTTTTCTCGGCTACGATGCCAGAAGATATTCGAAAGCTGACGGCCGACATCCTACATGACCACACCACGGTACAAGTCGACCCCATCGCGCCGGCGAAAACCGTATCTCATGCCCTGTACCCGGTGCCTGAAGCACTTAAAAAGGGCCTGCTACTTGCCTTATTGGAACAGACGCCCGCGGGACGGACATTGATCTTCACCCGCACCAAGCATCGCACGAAAAGGCTTGCGTTAGACCTGGCGAACCACAAGTACCGGGTGGCGTCGCTGCAGGGCAATCTGTCTCAGAACCGAAGGCAGCAATCGATGGACGGGTTCAAGGCAGGGAAGTTCGACATCCTAGTGGCGACGGACATCGCGGCCCACGGCATCGACGTGCCAGACCTCTCCCACGTGATCAACTTCGACATGCCGGATACGGCAGACGCATACACCCACCGCATCGGCCGTACCGGCCGAGCCCTACAAACCGGTGAAGCCTTCACCCTGGCGGTGCCAGATGACCGGCCCATGGTGCGCGTGGTGGAGAAGGTCTTGAACGCCAAGATTGAACGGCGCCGGTTGCCTGGGTTCAACTACGGCGACTTCGATCCGGAAGCCCAATTCCCGCCAGACCGGTTCATTCAGCCCCAGACTAATGGCCGCCAATTCGGCGGCAATCCGGGTAACCGCAGACCTGCCAGTGGCCAAGCCACGCGAAGGCGGGGACCGGCTGTGGGAATCTCTTCAGGCACGCCCAGCGTCCCCAGAGGACCGAGGCCGGGAAATCGGCAGCGTCCCTCCGGCGGCCGTAGCCGATCGGCCTAAGGCAGCAGCGAGTACCATGAACCACCAGGTTCGCATCGATCGCTTTCGTAGCGCTCGCGGCGACCACACCCTGGTGGTTCTGGAAGGGTTTCATCCTCTGAAACACGCCATTCGCTTCGGCGCTGAATTATTGGACGTTGTTGCGGCGGAAGATGGAGACCTGGAAAAACTCGTAGCGGAGTATGCTCCCGACGCCGCCGCCAAGGTCGCCGAACATGTTCGGGTAATTCCCGCTGATGTCTTCGCCAAACTGGCGCCGGTGACACCCCCCACGGGCGTTATAGCCATCGCAATGCGTCCCAAAGTGTCCCCGGTCCAGATGCTGGACGATCAGGATCCTGCTCCCGTGGTAATGCTGGAGAACCCCAGGAATCTTCTCAACATCGGCGCGGTCATCCGGGTGTCGGCGGCGGCGGGAGCGGCCGGGGTGTTAACCACCGGCCCGCAGGACCCTTGGAACCCGGCGGCAGTCATCGCCGCGACGGGATTGCAGTACGCGATACCGGTAGCCCGGATCGATTCCCTCCCTGCTTGTCATCGGCCTTTGGTAGTTATCGACCCCGGCGGGGAACCGTTGCGGCAGGGGTTGTTGCCATCCAATGCCATCCTTGCCTTCGGCGCGGAGCGGGAAGGACTCAGCCGGGAGTTATTGGCCAGAGCCACCCACTGTGTATCCATTCCCATGGCTCCCGGAGTTTCCAGCCTCAACCTAGCCACCGCTGTCTCCGCGGTCCTGTATGCCTGGAGATTGGGACTATAGCCGAGAAGAACTCACATCAGATAATCGGTTTCGCGCCGGTATCGAAATTTGAAACCGGTGCTGCTGTTCTATGCTGTTAGACACGCCTTTAGAATATCCGATTCGGCCCGCGCCGCCGGAAGGACGCCGTTTGGCTTCAGACAATTCATAATCCGATACACCATATCAACCACCGGCCTGACTTGCGGTGGGCGGTGGGCGTAATTAAGCGGAGAAAGAGTAAGTCTTCCTAGCATGTAATTAGTAACCCTCCGGTGCTTGCTCGTGGACCAATCCCCCTTCTCCGACGTAACAATCCGGCATGAGTCGGCTGGCTCCAGCAAGCATGAAGTAGCTAGGTACAATGGCGGTCGAAAAACCAGATATGCGTCGGATTTATCAGATTCTTGCTGGTTCTGTTACGCTAACACTGCTTGGAATAATAGCTTGCAGCGGTTCAGCCATAGAGTCCAATCCTGCACCGAGTGGGACGGCGCACTCTTCGCCGACACCCAACATCGCCGAGACAGTAGAGGCTGTCGTAACTGCCACGACTGAGGCACTCCCTGCGCCTGCGACTCAATTGATCCCTACTCCACTGCCTGACTTAGTGATTCAACCAACCCCGGACATAGCTGCGACGGTCCAGGCTGCCGTGCAAATTGCC
>JAKUQE010000169.1 GCA_022450395.1 Dehalococcoidia bacterium
TGAACTGCCGGTGGCTCCTACCGCGAGTTTGGCGAAGGGGCATCGTCGGACAGCGGCAATCCGATGGTCCGGCAAGTCACCATCAAGATCATAAAGAGCAACGTCACCACGACGCCGATTATCAGGCAAGGTACTCTCACAAGGTCGAGTACCACTGGGCGATGGCTTGACCTATCTCGTCCGGAGAGTCTTCCTGAATGAGATGCGTCCCCGGGACAGTAACCTCTTCCTGGTTCGGCCAGGCGCGGCAGAATTCCCTTTGTGCGCCCACCAAGATCACGCCCGGGTCGGCGTTGATGAACAGTTTGGGTAAGTCGCTAACGGCCAACCACCGGGAATAACCGGTCACCACCTCGGCTACATCGGCGGGCTGTCCGTCCAGGGGTATCTCCCTAGGCCAGGTTAAGGTGGGACGCCTCGATTCCCCTGCCTCTAGATAGGGGCGCCGGTAGACATCCATTTCCTCTGCGGTCAGTGCCCGCATCACGCTGGCCGGAAGGATTCGGTCTACGAACAGGTTTTTCTCCAAGATCATTTCATTACCGGCGGGCGAGCGCATGGCCTGAAAGATCGACCGCGCCGACTCGGGCCATTCGTCCCAAGTGAGAGGACGGACGATGGCCTCCATGTAGACGATCGCTTTCATTCGGATCTGGTGGCGGTGGGCCCAGTGGAACCCAAGGGCAGACCCCCAGTCGTGGACGACTAGGGTCACGTGTTGGTTGAGCGCCAGCTTGTCGAACCAAGTGTCCAAGTAGGACACGTGATCGGAGAAGCGGTAGTTCCCGTCTTTCGCTTTGCCCGACTCCCCCATGCCCACCAAGTCTGGGGCCAGGCATCGCCCCAGGTTTTGCAGGTGAGGTATGACGTTGCGCCAAAGATAGGACGATGTTGGATTGCCGTGGAGAAATACGATGGGATCCCCTGACCCTACGTCTACATAGGCAATCTCCGTTCCGGAGACGGAGATCAACCGGCGTTGAAATGGGTCGTGTGGCGAGATTGAGCTATTGTTCATATTTGGAGTGGGCCGGTAATCGAGTAGAGCAGATTGTACACCTAGCGTATTTGCCGTGGCTAGTAAATGGGGAGGATGAGGAGGCGACGATTTATTGCCAGCATACCTCGGATCGTCCAATCCGGGCAACAGCTAAAAATGTGCCATTAATTCGATCAGTGGTATATTTATATTGAGGTGGCATATGGATAGTATTAAGACAAAAGTAGGCCAAGGTGGCAGAATCGTCCTTCCCGCCGAGTTTCGTAAGGCCATGGGCATCAAGCCTGGCGACGAAGTGATCTTAGCCTTTAAGGATGGTGAGGTCCGCGTGTTTACCCGCCAAACGGCGATCAAACGCGCCCAGGGGATTTTGCGCCAATACATCCCAGAAGGACGGAATCTTTCTGACGAGTTGATCCAGGAACGTCGAGCTGAGGCGGCTAAAGAGTGAACGTAATCCTGGACGCCTCGGCCGTTTTGGCCTTGCTAAACGCGGAGCCTGGAGCGTCAGTAGTAGCCGGCGCAGTTTCGGACGCAGCGATCAGTGCGGTAAATCTTTCAGAAGTAGTTGCCAAGCTGATCGAGGGCGGAATGCCAGCGGAAGCGGTCAGAGAAACCTTGCAGGAATTGGAACTGGAGGTAATCTCATTCGATGCTCATCAGGCATACGAGGCGGGATTGCTTCGGATTTCCACGCGGTCACTTGGACTATCCTTTGGCGACAGAGCCTGTCTGGGTCTAGCACAGCGACACGGGGTACCGGTGCTTACCACCGATCGGAATTGGAGCCGCTTGGATGCGGGAATCGAAGTCCATTTAGCTCGTTGATAATGACACCCAAGGCTGGTACTCTGGCCCATGTTCCTTGCGGCGAGCCTAAGTTCTAAGGAGTTAATAAGGGTGGCTACCGACCGGCGCGATGTAATTGTTGTTGGAGGCGGCATCATTGGCTGCTTGACCGCCTATCTGCTGTCCCGCGAAGGGTTGAAAGTGACGATAGTCGAGGCCGACGCCGTGGCCAGCCACGCCTCTGGATTCGCGTTCGGCGGACTGGGACCGTTGGAAGGAGCCGGGATTCCCGATCCGCTTCTGGGATTCAGCGTATGGTGCTTAGAACGGCACGCTTCTCTGTCCCCGGAGCTGGAGGAGGCTTCAGGGGTTGATACCCAGTTCCACCTCCGGGATCGATTGATCCTGGCCTTCGACGATTCAGAGGCTCGGCGGTACAAGGAAGAGATCAAATGGCAAAAGGACGTTAAGGGCTTCCATGTCGAATGGCTGGACCAATCGGACGTTCTTAAAGTGGAACCAAGAGCCAATCCGGCGTGCCTGGGGGCGTCATATGCTAAGGGGACCGGAGCGATCGAGGCCTACCGTTACAATCTAGCAGCGGCCCAAGCCGCGGAGAAGTTCGGCGCCGAGATCCTCCTGCGCCGAGTGACCGGCTTGATCAGCCAGGGCGGCCGCTGTTCCGGTGTGACGTTGGAAACCGGCCGACTTGAGGCCGGCGCGGTGGTCCTGGCGGTGGGGCCCTGGTCTCAACAGGCCTCCTCTTGGTGCGGAGTGGAGATTCCGGTTAGCCCACTCAAGGGCCAAGTAATCCGCCTACAGTTGACCACCGATCCGATGCGGGCTTCCCTGAACTACGCCGGCAGCTACGCCGCTTCCAAGCCTGACGGGTTGATCTGGGCTGGAACCACCGAAGAAGAGGCGGGCTTCGACGTGGGGATCACCACTGCGGCCCGGGACAAAATCATGGGTGACCTGCTGAAGATGGCGCCCTCCCTGGCCGATGCCGAACTGGTCCAGCAAACCGCCTGCCTCCGGCCCATATCCGCCGATGGGCTACCTATCGTGGGTAAGGTGCCGGGGTGGGAGAACTTATACGTCGGCACCGGCTCCGGACGCAAGGGCATCCTCTGGAGCACCGGCATGTGCCACGGCCTAGCCGACCTGATTGTAAAGGGCAGCACCGAGGTCCCCGGCGTATCCTCCCTGGACCCGGCGCGGTTTAGCGGAGGGTAGCAAGACTAAGTGTTCCCATAGCCTTTTTGGGCATATTGACGCTAGATGGAATCCATAGCCTTCCCTACTCAGCCATGACCTTCCGGGCCACCAGCAGTCCGTCTTCCCGGTTTATCTTCATGGCGAAAGGGTATTTGCTGACTTGAAGGGCTAATTCTACGTCTTTGGGATGAAACTGAGGCTGGCTGTCGTCGAAGAATTTTTGGGTGGCGCCGCCTTGCATGATCAGGCTTTGCAGGGCGGCGGGGTCGGGGTGACGGCCTTCCAATAGGTTTCGTAGGTAGATGCCGCAGTGTTCGTCCTCGTCGGAACGGACTACTCCCTGGTCGCCCATGGCGATGATGGATACCACGCTGGGGTTGTCCTTCAAAATGGCGTCGACGGTGCCTCGGGCTACCACTAATGATCCCAGGTAGATCGTGTCGGCCTTAGAGGCTGCGGCTACGCCCACGGTGCCCGCCCGAGTGGACTGGACAAGCGTCTTGCCGTCCAGGTCAACCTGGGAGATCTCGTAGGGAGAGTTGCCGAAGTCGAACCCGTCGGGGCGTTTGCCGGCTACTTCTCCCATCAAGAAGTCGCCCACTCCCCTTCTGTGCAGGGCCAGGGCATCTTCCGCATCGGCAACCAAGGTTATCTCACGGACACCGTGGTCGAAGGCGATGGCGGCCGTGGTGAAGGCCCGAAAAACGTCGATGATGATCGCCGTGCCCTCAGCTTCACTGGCGTCTCTCACCTGGCTGCCCAATCTAATTTCCATGTTAAACCTCTATCTGGGTAATCTAAAAACTCACCACAGAGCACGCAAAGAACGCAGAGGTACGCATTTTTTAATTTCGGTTTCTCTGCGCCCTCTGTGATCTCTGTGGTTAGAGCGTCTTCGTCAGTGGCTGGGCGCGGACCTGAACTGCTGTTGCCGCTTCTCCAGCATGGAGTCTGCGATACCTTCCACGATGCGCCAAAGCATCCGGAACAGGTCGCTTCCCTCCAGGTAGTCTGCCTTGTAGGGGCCCACTGTTAGGCGGTCTCCTTGGGCCAACTCGAAGGACTTCTTCAGCTCCGAGTCCTCCGGAGGCCACACGCCGATGGCGTGGCCGGCTAGGGCTTTAATCATGGAGAAGCATGGGATGTCGCTGGGACCGTCGCCGATGTAAACCATGTTCTGGAAGGGGACTCTCTTGTCCTCCTCTTTCATCGCGTCATTGACCCGGTAGGGCCTTCGCCGCAATTCTTCGCCGGAGATGCCCTTGCTGATGGCGTGGGCGAACTTGGTCTTCTCGGTGAAAGTGACGGAGCGTTTGACGGTGGTGGCGCGGCCGGTGGGTTCGTAATCGAAGGCGCAGCCGAAGATGTCGGTGGCTATTCGACCCAACTCGGTAGCCCTCAGAATGTCTTCGATACCGCTACTGAGAATGTACCACTCGATGGAGATCCCGGCCTCCCGGTACTCGGAATTTCCACTGAGTCTATCCTGGAGCCGGCGAACGAAATCCAAGGCTCCCGGATAAAACTCCACCTGTCGGCCCACGTCTTCCATCTTGGATCTGCTAAGGGGGTCGATGAGCCGGTCGCGGGTAACTTCCAACAACTTGTTCAAGTAGGCGAGAGTATGGTCCCAACCATCACTGACCAGCGCGTCCACGTCCCGGTTCCAGAACTCTTCGGTGTTGATTCCTAGGCTGGAAACAAGTTGGTTGGTGGTGTCGGGGCAGAGCGTGCCGTCGCAATCGCAGATTATGGCGATGACGTCTTGCGCCACGGTTAGGTCTCCAAAGTGGTAGTGAGATTGGACGACCGCAAGTGATTGAACCTCTGAATTTATCTTTGACTCTGGATCGAGATTCTTGCGGAGGGAGAAATCCCCCTAGATCCCCCTTTAAAAAGGGGGACTTGATCGCTGCACGGTTGGCGGCTTGCTATGGGTAAAACGGCCCGGCTATTGTCGTTTAGCCCTGGCGGACCAGCTTTTGCAGCGAACGGATCTCGTCCGGCGGATTGGCGTATCTCCTTGAGTGGGTCCAGGAGACTTCCCCCACGTAAATGTCGCCGTGGGAGTCGACGGAAACTCCGTGGGGAGCGGTAAACTGGCCGGGTTCGATACCTTCTGGTCCGTCGCCCAGTTTGGCCAGTACATTGCCCTTGATATCCATGATCGTGACTCGGGGTCCAAGCCCGTAGGCCTGGCTGTTAGGTCCGATGGCCACGCCCAACTCTCCCACGTAGACCCGCTGGTCGCCCGATTTATCGATGTACAGGCCGCAAGGTTTGGCCATGTTGATCCATTGGGTTTCGAACTTGCCGTTGCGGTCGAAGACTTGTATTCTCTGGTTCTCCCGGTCGGCCACGTAAACCCAACCGTCCATGTCGGTGGCGATGTTGTGGGCAATGTTGAACTGGCCGGGGCCGGTCCCGGACTCACCCCAGGAGAACAGGAGCTTGCCGTCGGGAGAGTACTTGTGCACCCGGGCGTTGCCGTAGCCGTCGGAGATGTAAAAGTCCCCGTTGGCGGGGTCTATGGCCAGGTGGGTGCAGCGATTGAAGGGGTTGCCGCTCATGAAGGGGGCCGGCTTGCCGCTGATGCCCAAGGTCATGAGCACTTTTCCGTCCAGGGTGCAATGGCGCATGGTGTGGTCGCCGTCGTCGGTCAGATAGATCGTGTCATCGGGGCCCATGGTCACGCCGTGGGCTCTGGGGTAAACGCCTTCGCCCCAAGAGCGGAGGAAGTTCCCCTCCCTGTCGAAGACGATCAATGGGTGTTCGCCCCGGTTGAACACGTAAACGTTGTCTTTTGAATCCACTCCCACTGCGGCGGCTTCTTTGAAGGACCAGCCGTCGGGCAGCGTCCCCCAGTCTTCGGCTACTTCATAGGTAAACTCAGCCGTTCCCAGTGTCACCATGACGCTACCCCTTTTTGGAATTTGCTGGGCAGAAATGCCCGCGGATCGCTCCAAGGGATTGTAGCACCCGGTGGCTTTTATTCAACTGGGAATGCCGGGTCTAAAGACTTCGGCGCCACTTTTGATCAGATACCGCGGTCACTCGACGAAGACACGCACGTGCTCCTTGCCGTCTTGCACGTCCACCTCCATCTCCGCCATGGCATCGACCAGTTGGTCTAGGTCTTCGACTTTCAGGTTGCCCACGTCGATGCAGATGCCCTTCTGCTGCAACTTCTCGTTCACCCGGTTGGTAGCCTCTCTTGGAATGAGGGCGGCAAGTTTGACCCCGGACCGGATAAGAGCCATGGGAATACGGATATTTACCCGTTCGCTGCCTGACTCGCCGTCTTCCTCGACCACTACCCGCAGGTACTTGGGCGGGGGGTTGCGGCCCTCTCCGGCGTCGCTCCCACTGGGTTTACCGGAAGGTGGCTGTTCCAGTAGGGTTAGCAAACTTTCGGCCTCGGCCACGCTTATCTTTCCCTCGGATAGCATGTCAAGGATCTGCGGCCTGTTTTCGGTCATATGAAGCCTCCATCGGTATCTTGAATAACGAGATCGATCAGCGAAATGAGATCAGCACTTGGTCCGACGATTTCTCTACCGCTATTTCCAGACCTCTCATTGAGCAGAACAGTCTAAACAAAACGGGGCCGGTTAAAAGCAGAGGTTTGCTCAAGCCCAATGGCCACAATAAGACCGCGCACAGAATAATTATTGGACTTAGAATCACCATGGCCAATAGGACGAGCGGCCAGATGAGGAACAGGGGCAGCCACAAACTGAAGCGGATATTGTTGTTGCGGATCCGTATCCGTAAGAGAGATGGCGGCCAAATCATTGAGACAACCTCTCGATGGCTTCGGCCGCGGTTATTTCGCCGGCTTTGAGTTGGGCGACCACTTCGGATTGGGACGGAGCTGGGTCGGTCTCCACGAACTCCAACTGGCCGGAAACCCGGTTCAAGCGGTTTTTGACCGTGGGATAGCTGATGCCGAATACCCGCTCCATCTCCTTGATCGATCCGTGGCTGCGCAAGAAAGCGATGACGAATATTTGGTCCTCGCCGGAGAGACGGGCCAAG
>JAKUQE010000017.1 GCA_022450395.1 Dehalococcoidia bacterium
ACCTGCTTCTGTTCTTCCTCTTCTGGGAACTGGAACTAATACCGATGTACATGCTCATCGCCATTTGGGGCACTGGCCGCAAGGAATACTCGGCGATGAAGTTCTTGATGTTCACCATCCTGGGCAGCGCTTTCATGCTGGTGGCGATCGTGGCGGTGTTCCTGACCCCCGATGTGGGCACCTTCGACATGAGGGCCCTTTCCACCCAAGGGACCATGTTGGGGGCCGGGGTATTGGTGCCTCTCGGCGCCCTGTTCTGGCTGTTTTTCATCGGCTTCGCTATCAAGCTGCCCGTATGGCCGTTGCACACCTGGCTGCCCGACGCCCATACCAACGCGCCCACCGCTGCCAGCGTGATGCTGGCCGGAGTTTTGTTGAAGATGGGGGGCTACGGGATACTCCGTATCAACGTTGGAATGTTCCCCGGCCAGGCGCAACACTTCGCCTGGGCGCTGGTGACTTTGGGGGTTGTCAGTGTTATTTACGGAGCAGTTGTCACCCTTCGCCAGACCGACTTGAAGCGCCTTATCGCCTATTCCAGCGTCAGCCATATGGGGCTGGTGTTGGTGGGCATAGGCTCCATCGGGGTGACCCACGGGACGCTGACATCCGCCGGGTTGAACGGCGCCGCCATGCAGCTTTTCACCCACGGGACTATTACCGGCCTGCTGTTCTTGGGAGCGGGCTTGGTTTACGACAAGACTCACACTCGCTATATTCCCGATCTGGGCGGGCTGGCCGGTAGGATGCCCTTGGTAGCTGCCGGACTTCTGATAGCCGGGTTTGCCTCATTGGGTTTACCCGGACTCAGCGGCTTTGTTTCCGAGGTGCTGGTGTTCCTGGGGGCCTTCCGGGCTTATCCCTGGCCCACCGCTCTCGCGGTGTTTGGGATAGTCCTGGCCGCCGGCTATATCCTATGGATGATGGAACGGGCATTCTTTGGCGCCCGGCGGGACCGTTTTGCCGACGTAAGAGACGCCTCTCTCATCGAGGCGCTGCCAATGGCCATACTGGTGATAACCATCGTGGGGGTCGGGATCTATCCGTCCATTTTGACCGACGTGTTCGAATTCGGTTTACGTCCCATAGTGGCCTTGATCCCGGCGGCCGTTCCGTGATGCCATGAACTTATACGACCTTTACTTGATCTCCCCCCAGTTGGCCGTGGCTAGTACAGGTATCCTGGTCATCCTTTTGGACTTGGTTTTCCAGCGCAAAGGTTTCCTACCCTATGTCGCCTTTGCCGGGTTACTGGTTTCTTTGGCGTTCTTGGTGATCCAGTCCGTCGACCTGGCCGGCGCCGTTAATCTGGTGGACGAGGCCGAATCTGGGGCCGCCGGTGTTTTGGCGGGTAGCCTGTCGGTGGACCGTTTCTCATTGTTCTTCAACTACCTGGTGCTGGCCGCGTTAGGATTGGTGACTTTGTCGTCGGTGGACTACGTGATGAGGATAGAGCGTTTCCGGGGTGAGTACTTCGGGTTGCTGCTCTTCTCGGCCACCGGGATGATGCTGCTGGCATCGGCGACCGAGCTGATAACCATCTACATCTCCTTGGAACTGACCACTCTCCCACTGGCGGCATTGTCCGCTTTCTTGATGACATCCAAGTCCAGCGAAGCCGGGATGAAATTCCTGATTATTGGCGCCATCAGCTCGGCCGTGATGCTTTACGGAATGGCCTTGATCTATGGGTTCACCGGAAGCACCCAGCTGGATGAGATCGCGGTTGCCATCACGTCAGCGGCGGCGCTGGAGCTACCCTTCGGCGGGTATGCTCTACTCGTCGGCGTAGTGCTGATGCTGGTGGGATTCGGCTTCAAAATCTCATCCGTCCCCTTTCAGATGTGGGTTCCCGACATCTACGAAGGAGCGCCGGCCCCGGTGGTCGCTTTTCTGTCCGTGGCCAGCAAAGCCGCTGCCGTCGCCGTCCTTATCCGGGTGTTGTTCACCGGGTTCTTCCCCATAGCCTTGGATTGGGCAAGTTTGATCGCGGTGCTGGCTGCTGCCTCCATGACCCTCGGTAATCTGGCGGCCATTGGACAGAGCAATATACGAAGACTCTTTGGGTACAGCACCATCGCCCATGCCGGGTACATCCTGGTGGGGATCGCTGCCAGCGTAAAAGCTTCCGGATCTGTCACGGAAGGTCCCGAGTTCATATCGTTGGGCCTCAACAGCGTGCTGTTCTACCTTGCCGCTTACGCCGCGGCTAACTTGACCGCCTTTTTCGCCATCATCGCCGTTAGCCAACGAACCGGCAGCGATCTGATCGAAGATTATGCGGGGCTCGTCAGGCGTGCGCCATTTCTAGCGGTAGTCCTGACCCTGGCGCTGGTGGCTCTGATCGGAGTGCCCCCCACCAGCATCTTCATCGCCAAACTGGTCATCTTCTCGGCGGCGGTTAAAAGCGGCCTGGTGTGGCTGGCGATCCTGGGCGTGATAAACAGCGTTGTCTCGGCTTACTACTACGTGAGAATCGTCCGCGTAATGTTCTTGGAGCCGCCCCAGGAACAGGAAACGTCCGGCATTTCCCCCGTCGCCTGGTTCGCCTTGACTGTGTCCGGTGTGGCCATGGTCGGCATCGGCATTGCCCCTGGTTTCGTTCTGCGGGCCGCCGAGATCGCGGTAGGCGCCCTGATGCTGTAAGCCCAACTTGGCAATTAGGATCTCAGGCCGATGAATAACCGCCGGCGCTAGCCGCCATTGACACTGATCAAGAGCCGGTGCTAGACTCGCCCTGCCTCATTGCCGGGTACGGACTGCGTCTGTCATTAGTCTGAACATCTATAGTAATACCATACGAAAAAGATGAAAAACGTCGGGATAATATACAACGGCCGAATACCTGAGGCTCTGGACCTGAGCACTACGATCCTGCACGATCTGGCCTTGCCGGAGGACACTTGGGTTTCGCCGGCGGAGAACCTTCAGGTCCTTAGGGAGAGAGCGAAGGAAACCGAGTTGGTCATTACCGTGGGCGGTGACGGAACTATCTTGCGTGCCGCCCAGGTTACCGCTCCCAGTGGCATCCCCATGGTTGGAATAAACATGGGACGGCTAGGCTTTATGACCGAGCTTCAAGTTAACGAGGCCCTGGAAAAACTCCCGCTCTACCTAGAAGGGGAGTGCCGCATGGAAGAGCGGTACATGCTGCAGGCGCAGGTCATCTGGGGCCAGCCCAACGGGGAGCATGATGACGGGCCTTTCCACGCCCTCAATGACGTTGTTCTCGCCCGGGGAGCCGTTTCCCGCGTAGTGATCATAAGCGGGACGATCGACGGCGCGCAGATGACGACTTTCCGCGCCGACGCGGTTATCCTTTCCACCGCCACGGGCAGCACCGGGTATAACCTGGCCGTGGGCGGGCCGATATTGGACCCGGCGTCCGACGATATGGTGCTAAAAACGGTGGCGGCTCATATGGGTTTATCCGCGGGTCTGGTCCTCAATGGCGGCACCGAGGTTGTCCTCACTTTGGAAGGATACGAAAAGGCCACTCTCAGCGTAGATGGCTATGTGGATTACACCTTAACCCCCGGAGACCGGGTTGTGGTCAAGCAGAGCCCCTACAAGGCTAAATTCTTGCGGGCCAACCCGCCCAGTCATTTTTACGCCACGCTGACTCGCCGCCTGGGCTTCAGCATCCGCGGACAGTAGGTTATTTGAACGTGACGGAACAGTCTGATCCTGAACCCACGACGGACAGCAAGGTTGTATTCGAGGGTCGGATAGTTAAACTTCGAGTCGACACGGTCCAGCTTCCCAGTGGCCGGACCACCACGAGGGAGATCGTTGAACACGAAGACTCCGTGTGTGTGGTGCCCATCGACGAAGACAATAACGTCTTGATGGTCCGTCAGTATCGCAAGGCGGCTCAACTCAGCCTGCTTGAAGTGCCGGCCGGAGGGGTGGAAGCCGGCGAAACCCCTGAACAAACCGTCCTAAGGGAACTGCAGGAAGAAGTAGGCGTTACCTCCGGGTCTCTGCGGAAGTTGTCCGGCTTCTGGGTTTCTCCCGGTTGGGCCACCGAGTTCATGCACGCCTACCTGGCGGTTGAATTGACACCAGCTCGTTTGCCCGCCGACGATGACGAATACATAACGGTGGAGCGGGTGCCCTTGGAAAGCATCCCCGGTCTGATAGAGAGCGGCGAGATCCAGGATAGCAAGAGCATCGCGTCACTACTGTTGGCCATTAGGCTTTTGGGCACGGATCAACCTGCCTGAGCCGGCCGGTTCTAGAACGGCGATGGGGTTTCTGATATATTAAGTGGCGGTCTTATTGGACCGTCCTTTCGTTGCGGGTAACAACGGCCCACGTGAATAAATGATGGCCGTGTCGAAGAGAAATAATCGTACAGGATTGATCGGAGGAAAAGTCGCCCATGTTGGAGCATGATGTCCTTGTAATCGGAGCGGGGCTGGCGGGAATGCGCGCGGCCATCGCGGCACGGGCGGAAGGGGCCAGCGTCGCCATCATCAGCAAAGTCCACCCAGTGCGCAGCCACTCCAATGCGGCTCAAGGCGGGATCAACGCCGCCCTTACCGACCGGGGCGACGGCTGGGAAGACCACGCCTACGACACTGTTAAAGGCAGCGATTACCTTGGAGACCAAGACGCCATTGAGGTCATGTGCCAGTCAGCGGGGCAAGCCCTTATCGACATGGAGCACTTCGGTGTCACCTTCAACCGTGATGACGAAGGCAAGCTGGGCACCCGGGCGTTCGGCGGTCAACGCCGCGCCCGAACATTTTTTGTCGGCGACTTCACCGGCCAAGCCATGCTGCACGTCATGTTCGAGCAGTTGATCAAGTCGGGGGTCCGGCGCTACGAAGAGTGGTTCGTGACCGGACTTATCGAAGAAGACGGCCGGGTTTGCGGAGTAACCGCCATTGAGATACGCACCGGGCAGGTCTTCGTCATCCGGTCCAAGACGGTGATCTTTTGCACCGGCGGTCTGGGCCGCTTGTTCGAGCCCAGCACCAACGCCTTGATCGTCACTGGGGACGGCATGGCCCTGGCTTACAACGCTGGGGCCCAATTGATGGATATGGAGATGGTCCAGTACCACCCAACGACTCTGGCGGGCAGCGGCGTGTTGATATCCGAAGCCGCCCGTGGCGAGGGCGCCTACCTGCTGGACAAGAACGGCGAACGGTTCATGGAGCGCTATGCCCCCAACATGATGGAACTGGCCTCGAGGGACGTGGTGTCCCGCGCTGAGCAGACCGAGCTCAACGCCGGAAACGGCGTCAACGGCTGCGTCTACCTGGACTGCCGCCACTTGGGGAAAGCTCTAATCATGGAGAAGCTCAGCCAGATCCGGGAGATAGGAATCGACCTGGCCGGCGTCGACATGATTACTGACACGATACCGATACGTCCCGGAATGCACTACATGATGGGTGGCATCAAGACCGATGTCGACGGGCAAACTAACCTGCCGGGGGTTTACGCCGCGGGAGAATGCGCCTGCGTTAGCGTTCATGGCGGCAATCGTTTGGGCGCCAACTCTCTGCTAGATACCATCGTATTCGGGCAACGGTCGGGCGTCCACGCGGCTCAAGCCTGCCGGGATCAGGAATATATTGAGTTCGATGTGGAGCAGGCCGCTCGAAGAGAGGAGAGGCGCATCCAAGAGGTAATCGACCGCCCTCAGAACGGCGATAGAATAGGGTCGGTCCGCTTGGCGATGGGCGAATCCATGAACAGAAACTTGGCGGTGTACCGCGACGAAGCGGGCATGCTGGAGACGATGCACGATCTGCAAGGTTTGAAAGAGAAGTACACCAGGGTGCCGGTGGACAACAAAAACCGGGTTTTCAACACCGACCTGGTGTTCGCTCTGGAACTTGGCTTCATGTTGGATTGCGCCGAGACCATCGCCGTAAGCGCCCTGGAGAGGAAGGACAGCCGCGGCGCTCAAGCCCGCACCGACTATCCCAACCGGGATGACGAGAACTGGATGAAACATATCGTCACGGTTAAAGGCGAAGAGGGACCCGAAATCTCTTATTCGCCGGTTTCGATCACTAGATGGACTCCCGAAGAGAGGAAATACTGATCCATGGATGTCACATTCAAGATCAAGAGGTACGACCCGGAAGTAGAGGCCCCCGAGTCCTATTGGCAGGATTTCTCGCTCACGCTGGATGACAGCGCCACCGTGCTGGACGGCTTGATAAAGATCCGGGAAGAGATAGACGGCACCTTGAGCCTGCGTTGTTCTTGCCGCAGCGCCATATGCGGCTCCTGCGCGATGCGGATCAACGGCCACGCCGGATTGGCCTGCAAGATGCAAGTCCGCCTGGCGGTCGATGACGATAACGTAATCATCATCGAGCCGGCCGGAGTGATGCCCGTTGTGAAAGACCTGGTCGTGGACTTCGATATGTTCTGGTCTAAAATCATGGCAGTGGATCCCTATCTGCGACCCGAAGGTCCCGAGCCCGATGCCGAGTACATCGCCTCTAATGAAGCGATGCTCCACCTATCCGGGGTTACCGCCTGCATCATGTGCGGCGCATGTGTATCCGATTGCACCGTGATGGAGGTGGACCCAACGTTCCTGGGTCCGGCGGCCCTGGCCAAAGCCTACCGGTTTACGGCCGACCCCAGGGACGGCGATGCCCAAGGCGTGTCCCGGGACCGGTTGGAAGCCCTGAACGGGCCTACCGGAATGTGGGACTGCACCCGTTGCGCCGAGTGCGTTGAGGTCTGCCCCAAGGGAGTGGCCCCCATGGACCGCATCATGGCCCTACGCGAACAGGCCATCAACGCCGGGTTCGACAATACTTATGGGGCCCGCCACGCCGAAGCCTTCAGCAGCTCGCTGGAGCACAGCGGCCAACTTGACGAGCTACGGCTTGTTCCCAACACGGTGGGCGTGTTCAACCTGCCGGTATTACTGAACATGGCCCCAGAGGCGCTGCGGGCGTTGACCCACGGCAAGCTGCCTCCCATCATCCACAAGAAGATAGAGAACGCCGACCGGGTTCGGAAACTCTTCCGCAGAGTCGAAGACCCAGACCGAAGTTAACCGTTTCATGCCATATTCTGCTTATCCCGGAGGACCAGGTTGAAGTACGCTTTTTTCCCCGGCTGCGTGTCCCGCGGAGGGTGCCCGGAGTTGTATCCGGCAGCCAAACTGATCTGCCAAAGGCTGGATATTGAATTGCAAGAGATGCCCGGCGCGTCCTGCACTGGGGCGGGAGTTCTCCAGGAAAAGAACGAGTTTCTGGGAGATACCCTTAACGCCAGGACCTTCGCGATGGCCGAGGACTTAGGCCTGCCCATCATGACCATTTGCAGTACATGTCAGGGAGTCATGAGCCAGGCCAACCACCGGATGAAGTCCAACCCAGAGTATCTGGCCAAGGTCAACGTTGAATTGGCCGAAGAGGGCCTGGAGTATAACGGCAACGCCGAGCCCAAGCATCTGCTGTGGATACTGATTGAGGATTATGGACTGGAGAAGTTGGAGCCGCTGATCACCAGGCCACTGGCCGGGATACGGCTGGCGCCCTTCTACGGCTGCTATATCCTCCGCCCTACCAACGCCTTGGACTTCGAGGATAACCCGGAGCGGCAGAACTCGCTGGAGCGGCTCATCGAGACCCTGGGGGCCACGGTGGTGGATTTTGCCGGTAAGACCAGGTGTTGCGGTTTTCCGATCTTAACGATCAACGAGAAAAACTCCATGGCCATGGTGGGCAAACATACTGCGGAAGCAAAGGACCTGGGCGCCGACGCCATGGTAACGCCTTGTCCACTCTGTCACTTGAACCTGGACGCCTTCCAGCCGAAAGCCTCAGCCCAAGCCCAACGTTCCATCGACCTTCCCATCATCCACATGCCCCAGGCCATCGGCCTGGCCATGGGAATCACGCCCAAAGACCTGGGACTGCAGCGTCACATAGTAAGCACCAAAGCCCTCATCACCAAGTTGGGAGTTGCGGCGGGATAGCGTCCAAAGATTTTATCTGGTCAGAAATTCGCACTGTACTCCCGTTGAAGGCTTGGACTCCAGTATTCGCTCCATGTTGTCGGCGGCCAGCTTGCGTTGCGTGGCAGGCGTGAGTTGGGACAGCCACGCGCGTATCAAGTTGTTACTGACGACTACACCCGTGGGTTCCTTCCAAGTGGCGACGAAAGGTCCGTCTAAGCCTACGACGAACCGGTCACTGTACCGCTCATAGAGGCTTTTTCAATTGGCAGGAAGGCGTCCATCACTGGCGCGCACAAAGTGTTTTTCGAAGCCCGGGGCGATATCGGCATACAGGTTTGGATACTTGTCCATTAAGTTCGCGATCTGTTCCGGGTCGGCCTTCCGGGCGTGTTCGGCTGTTGATCCATCGAGGGTCTTGATAGGGGTCTGATGAGCCCAGATGACCTTGGTGGCGGGGTTTTTTTGTAAAGCGCGCTCCAAGGCCATAACGGTTGCCGCAGTGGTCTCCATGTGGATGATTAAAACCACGTTATGCTTTGCCGCCAGGCACATGAGGTCCTGCGCGCCCGGCGAGTCCATGGGGATGATGTAATCTCCGGATTCCAAAGACGTTCCGGCTGCGGTCACACTTGCGAAGGGGTAATGCCGGGATAGAAGCTCCCCCATACCGCGAAACTTTCCGCTGGCCAGTTGGCCGTCCACGTACTGTAGATCGGAGCGCGTGACCGGATCGATACCGTTCAACCCGATAAACGGGACAACACGGTCCGGGTACTGCTCATAGGCGGTCAGCGCCCTTTGGTCTCTTGCTGCCCCCCAATAATCCCCAAGCGCCATTAGAACTATCTTTCTTACTGCCAGTTTATCCATGACGGCAATCATTTCGACAGGAGTTAGGCCCAGCGGAAGATGGTCGTGGGAGTCAAATATGAAAACCGGTGTCGGGAGCGGCGTAGCTGTGGGAGTGGGCGCCGGGAGTGGAGTGGCGGTGGGAGTGAGTGTGGGCCGAGGCGGGTCCGTTGGGGTGACCGCCGGGAGTGGCGTGGTAGTGGGTGTTGGGCGTGGCATAGCTGTGGTAGTGGGTGTAGGGCGTGCCGTGGCCGCGAGAACACGAGTCGGGCGTGTGGTAGCCGTAGGGTTGGTTGTTGGTAATGGTGTCGGAGTCGACAAAGGTACCAGCGCCGGTAGAGGAGTCGTTGAAGACGGAGGTGGTATCAACGAGGGAGCCGGTGTCGGCGATTGGATGGGACTAGAGATAATCGCGGGAGTTTGGGTTGGGGATACCGCCGGTGTCGGCGATGCGGCGGTGCAGGCTGACAGCGCTATAGCAATTGAGGTCAAAGCCACTCAAGAATGCGGCCTTATTGGCAAACCTGCAACCGCTAGGGCCTCCAGTCTCGTTAGCATGGCTGTGATTGAGGTCTGGACTGTGTGCATGGGGTGTCACTTTCGCCTTTTCCGCCGAAGTAGACGGTTGATGAAAGCCGGCTTCTGTGGCCTGGGTTATGGCCCAAGGGTAGTCGCTGCCGGGTGGGGGTTAGGAAAAAAGCTCGCTTAGATCGCAAGCAAATCCCGGTATGACATGCTCTCCCAGCAGAGGTCCTTCTTCAGAGACCTCTTCGAACTGGTCATCGGACACGTGGACGGTTGCCGAGCGGGTGGCCGGATAAATCACCCAGACTAGACGCGTCCCGGCCCGCAGCCAGTCTGCTACCTTTTCCTGAATTTCCCTTGCCGAGTCGCTGGGGGAGGCCACTTCCACCGCCAAGTCGGGTGCCAGTTCCAGGTAGCCAACCGGCAATTCGCCCTCCGGCAGCTTGTCCCCGGTGACGAATGAAGCGTCGGGAGCCCGTACTGTGTCCGGGTTGCGCCGAAGGATGAATCCGGTTCCTGGCGCGAAAACTCTTCCGCACTTATTGGAATGAACCCAGGTTGCCAACCCGGTTCCGATGCTCATGGCGACGCATCCGTGCCTGGCATCAGCAAACGGGAATTTAATGAGTTCGCCGTTTATTAACTCCTGCCGACCATTGGGATAGTTAATCTGCAGAAAATCCTCAGCGGTCATAAAATAGTTCACAGGAATGTTGGTTGGCGCGGCTGCCTAACCCCTCAGAGTAGGAACGACTTCCTGGAACGCTTGGATGGTCTTGTCCACGTCCTCTTCCGTGTGGACGGTTGATGGGTAGAATTTCTGGCCGCCCTTCAGGATTCCCCGCTCCAGCAGTCCCGCATTGAAACGCCCCATCATCTGCCCGTCGGCGGTCAATGTGTCCCGGTAGTTAACCACTGGGTGGCCGGTGAAATAGACGTCGAAGATCGCGTCTTCGCCGCACATACGGACGGGGATGTCATTCTCGGCGCACGAGTCGACTAACGCCTGCCGCAACCGGCTGCCGGTTTCATGAAGTCCCTCGTATACACCAGGCTTGCGCAGTTCGGCCAGGGTAGCCAGTCCGGCCGCGCAGGCGATAGGGTTCCCGTTTAGCGTTCCGATCTGGCTGACGAAGCTGTCGGCATCCGCCGCCGCCGGGTCGTAAACCGAGAGGATGTCCCGGCGGCCCATGACTACTGCCAGAGGGTAACCGCCGCCCATAATCTTGCCCATGCAGCAAAGATCCGGTATGACCCCATAATATTCTTGAGCCCCGCCATAGGCCAACCGGAACCCGGTGACAACCTCGTCGAAGATCAACGGAATGTCGTATTTGGCGGTGAGTTGGCGCAATCCCTGCAGGAAGCCGGGCTGGGGGACAATCACGCGTTGTAAAGGCTCGACGATGACCGCGGCCAGCTCTTCATGATGAGCGTCGATAATAGCCGAAGTGGTGTCTAGGTCGTTGAAAGGAGCGATCAGCATCAGGTCCTGGATCGCCTTGGGTATCCCACCGCTGTTGGCTTCGGCCTGAGGGAACTCTTCGGCCGCCGAGGGTGTGACGCTCATCAAGGCATAGTCGCTGGTGCCGTGGAATCCGCCCTCAAACTTCAGGACTTTTTCTTTTTTAGTAAAAGAGCGGGCTGCCCGCATCGCTTGAAATGTGGCGTCGGTACCGCTGGTGGTGAACCTGACTTGTTCGGCACATGCTACGGCGTCGACCAGCGTCTCGGCCAGCAAAACCGCCTTCTCGTTGGTGGCGAAGAAGGTGCTGCCCTGCTCCACTGCCTTGATCACCGCTTCCACCACCGCCGGATGGGCATGCCCCAACAACATCGGACCCGATCCCATCAACCAGTCAACGTACTCGTTGCCGCTGACGTCGAAAATATGGGACCCTTGTCCTCTTTGAACCAGGAAGTTGAGGTCGTCTCGCACCGTCAGGTTGCCGGTATAGCCACCCGGCAGATATTTTGCCGCCTTATCCAGCAGTTCACGTTCCAGGGGCGAGCGTTCCGGCAAAAGAGGCCTCCTCAACTACAGTGTGGCGGGTGCACGCCGTTGAACCCAGCCCGTCGGTGGGGACTGGCTATCCGGCAGCTTCCTCCTTGGATTTCTTCATCACGTCCACCAGTTCTTGGACGCTAGCCGCCGAGTGTCTCAATGCGGTCCGTTCTTCTTCGGTAAGGCCGATCTGCATGATCTGCTCCACTCCCCCGGCGCCTAGCTTCACCGGCACGCCCACGCACAGTCCGTTGATGCCGTATTCGCCCTCTAGGTAGGCGCAGGCGGGTAAGATGCGTTTCTTGTCCAGGAGCACGGCCTCCACCATCTGGGTGATGGCGGCGGAGGGGGCGTAATAGGCGCTGCCCTCCTTCAGGAGTGCGACGATCTCGCCGCCGCCAGCGCGGGTTCGGGCTACTAATTGGTCGATCTTTTCTTCGGCCATGAGTTCCGTGATGGGGATACCCCCCACCGAGGTGTAACGGACCAGGGGGACCATGTCGTCCCCGTGTCCGCCCAAGACCAAGGCTTGGACATCTTCCACGGAAACGTTCAGTTCTTCGGCGATGAAGGTGCGGAACCTCGCCGTGTCCAGGATTCCCGCCATGCCGAACACCCGGTTTCTGGGGAATCCACTCGTCTCGTAGATGTTCTGCACCATGGCGTCCAGCGGGTTGGTTACCGCGATGATGATGCAGTCAGGCGAATACTTGACCACCTGTTCCGTGACTGACGAGGTGATTCTCATGTTGGTCAGAAGTAGGTCGTCCCGGCTCATGCCCGGTCTGCGAGCGATGCCGGCGGTAATGACCACAAGGTCTGAGTCCGAGCTCTCTTCGTAACTGTTGCTGCCGGTCACTCTGGCGTCGGTCCCGGTAACCGGGCCGGCTTCCAGCATGTCCAGGGCTTTCCCCTGAGGCAGGTCTTCGACTACGTCGACCAGAACAACGTCGGTGTAGCCAAGCTGTTGAATCCTCAGGGCGGTGGTGGCGCCAACATTGCCGGCGCCGACCACGGTCACTTTACTTCGCATCGGTGATTAAAGCCTCCAAAAGTAGTCTGATAACTTCCAGCTTTCAGCGGTCAGCAGTCAGGGGTTCCCGAGGCCGAGAACTGAAATCTGCCAATCCACGTAGAGGGCCAAAAGCTGATAGCTAAGGGCTGACTGCTGATCGCTTTTCGCCAGGGCAGCGACTCATTCGCTGCTAGTCTCTGGGAAGCGGATTTATTATACATCCACGATTCGCCGCAGGGTAGTCTCCACACCTAAAACCCCTGCGATAAGTGACGCCGAGGCAAAGACCTGGACTATCCTAACGGCTTTCTAGGATGCCGTCTCTTTAGCCTCAGATCGGAGTTGCTCCCTGCGGACTTCTTCCGGGGGTTTTACGTTGCGGAATATGGCGTACAGTGAAAGGTCGTAGCTGATCTTTAGAATCGCTGAACCGACGAATGGGACGCTGGCGGACAGGGCGTTCCACAGAGTCGATGACACCCAGGGTCCGAAGGCCCCGGCGCCGCTGCGGCTCACCATGTGGATGCTGGCCATGGCGACTCTTTCCTCAGGCCCGACCACGGCCATGGTGTACGAATCTTTCGTGGCCACGTCCATCTGGCTCAAAAAAGCCCTGACTTGCCAGAATAGTATCGCCAGCCAAGCGGTAGGTGAGAACACCGCGAAGATGAAAAATATGCTCGACGGAATATGCGTGAAAACCATGGTGTTCAACAATCCGATCCTTTTGGCCAACTTGGCGGCCACCCCGATGGAGATGGCAGTCAGAACATGGGACAAGAAAAATACGGGGCCCAGTTCCCACGGTTTTAGATCGAATTTGGCGATGAACCAGGCGGCGATCAAGCTCTGGTGCACCATCGATGTGCTAAAAGTGTCCACCGTGAATAGCCCGGTAAGGGTGAATATCCGCCGGCGTGAAGGGAGCTTTAGGGGGTTGATCCATTGCTGCTGAGTGGGAGGGCCTTCCACCGCGGAAGATAGCAGACTGTACAGCAGCGCGCCGGTGAGTTGAAGAGCGGCGAACACTACGAACATCACCTGGTAAGAGGAACTGGGACTTAGCCCGAGTTGTTCTTGGAAAACGGTGGGGAGCAAAGCGGCCAGCGCTCCAAGGGCAGTGCCGGACCGAGCCACGATCGTATATATGGAAAAGATGTCAGTACGCCTTTCATTCGACGTAGTATCGGGTAGGCTGGCTATCTCCAAAGGCTGAGCGGGGCTCTCTCCTCCCCCGCCGCCGCCCGCCGCCAAACTCCCAACGAATGAGACGATCAATAGGGCTAGGTATTCCTCGCTGAGGATCAGGGCTAGCCCAGCCGCGCCGGATACCAGGGAGAAAAACACGAGAAGCCTGCGGCGCCCCACCTTTCCGGAGATCAGTCCGACGAAAAAAGCGGAGAATGCCACGCCTGCAATGCCGACGCTGATGAATAGGCCCAACTGTACAACGTTGTACCCCAACTCAAGAAAGTAAAACGCCAGGAGAACAGCCATGTAGCCCTGGGCAAAGGCCCGTATTCCCCGGGCGCTAATCATCAGCGTAGCGTCCCGGCTTATCCACTCAGGTGGCGAAAGATTAGGAATCATAGGCGAGATTTGGGCTGAACCAGCAAAGGGTTTCTTGCTGCCTGATCTGAGATTTGGGAAATGTGCTTAACCGGGTTGATTCCCCACCTGGGTGGGGGAATGGCTGCCTCCCGAATCGTCCGGGTTCGGGCTGGGCATTGCCGATCCGGCCTCCATCACGATTACGGTACTGGGCAACCTGCTGCCGAGGAATAACCGGAAACCGAAAGGGACGAGGACCCCGGCGGCCGGGACCACCATCGGTATACCAAAAGGGTCATCAATCGTCTCCGCCAACAGCAACACCAGGGCCAACAATACCACAGAAAACGAGGAACCGAACGGTTCCAAACAGGTTTTGTGTGGCGTAGAACATCCTCTCCCGGCACAAACCGCCGGTGAAGGGTTCAGGCGTGTCGACGGCCCTTCACCCGGATAGCTGCTCCGCCAGATCGGCCGGGTCGGTCACGGGTAATTGGCAGGCGTAATTCTGGCAAACGTAGGCCGAAGGTAGGCCCCCAACCATGCCGCGGCCGGCGAGGAGGGGGATATCTGCCTCCGAGTTGTCAACGGCGGGAATCAAGGGGGTTTCGACGCCCATGACTACTTTGTTGGGTAGGAATCGGTGGAACACGGTGTCCAACAGAGCCTGGGTGGCCGGGTCGTCTCGGGGTCCTATAACGGCGATCTCCTTGGGCGGGGAAACGTAGAAGTCCAATGCGCTTAGCCAATGACCGGTGCCGCCGGGCGATTGGGACATGGCCTGGTGCAGGCTTCGCAGGGGGACAGCGGCTTTGGCGGAGTAGTCGTTGTTGCCGGTGAATACCGCCAGCCTGAGCAAAACGTCGCTGGCCACCGACCCGCCGCAGGGCTGGGCGTTGTCGAAAACGTCCCTGGGCCGAACCACCAGAGTTTCGTGGTCGGACCCGGTGTCATAGAAGCCGCCGATGCCCTCGTCCCAGAAAAGCTCGATCATCGAATCGGCTAGAGTAACCGCCTCGTCGAGCCAGCGCAGGTCGAAGGTCGCTTCGTAAAGGGCCAACAAACCGTCGATAACGAAGGAGTAGTCTTCCAGGTATCCAAGCAGCTTGGCCTGACCGTCGCGGTAGGTGCGCAGCAACCGGCCGCCGGATTTCATGGAACCGGCTAGGAATTCGGCGTTTTTAATCGCGACGGCTAGATAATCCGGCCGTCCCAGAGCCGCTGCCGCTTCGGCGAAGCTACGCAACATGAGGCCGTTCCAGGAGGCCAGTACCTTGTCGTCCCGCATCGGGTGGATGCGCTGGTCCCGTACCTCCAAAAGCGCTTTGCTGCCCCGGTTGATGATGTCCCCAAGTTGGTCCGCCGTTAGACCTTTGGTCTCGGCGAATTCCTCCGGGTCTTGACGGATGTTTAGGATGTTCTTACCTTCGAAGTTGCCGCCGGCGGTCACCCCGTAATAGCCTGCGAAAACTTCGCCATCGGCGTCACCCATGACGGAGTTAATCTCGTCCGGCGACCACACGAAGAATTTCCCTTCCACACCCTCGCTGTCTGCGTCTTGGGCCGAGTAGAACCCTCCCGAGGAGTCGGTCATCTCCCTTAAAACGTAGTCAAGGGTCTCCTCTACGACGCGGCGGTATAAGGCGCGTCCGGTTATCAGGTAGGTGTGGAGGTAAACCCGAGCCAGCAGGGCGTTGTCGTAGAGCATCTTCTCGAAGTGAGGCACCAGCCAATAGGCGTCGGTGGAATAACGATGGAAGCCGCCGCCGATCTGGTCGTAAATACCGCCATAGGCCATCTTTTCCAGCGTTAACTCAACCAACTCCAATGCCCGGGGGTTGTAGCCGTGATGGTAGTAACGCAACAGGAACTCCGGGGTCATTGGCTGGGGAAATTTGGGGGCGTTGCCGAACCCGCCGTTTTGGTAATCGAAGTTGGTGGCCAGGCTGGAATAAGCCTGGTGCAGGATATCTACCGTCAGGATGCTGGTTCCCTGGGACACTTGATTGGACTGACTCATCTGAGTGGTTAATTGCTGTGTAACCCGGTCGATCTCGCCACGGTTAGTGCTGTAGGCCTCGGCGATGGATGTCAGTAAGCGAGGGAAGCCGGGCATGCCTTGGCGGTCTTCGGGAGGGAAGTACGTGCCGCCATAGAATGGCTTGCCTTCCGGGGTGAGAAAAACCGTCATCGGCCACCCACCGCTGCCGGTGAGCATCTGCACCGCCTGCATGTACACCTGATCCAGGTCGGGGCGCTCTTCCCGGTCTACCTTGATGCTGATGAAGTTGTCGTTCATCAGGCCGGCGATGGTCTCGTTTTCGAAGGACTCCCGCTCCATGACGTGGCACCAATGGCAGGCGGAATAACCGATGCTCAATAGGATAGGCTTGTCCTCGCTGCGCGCGCGCTCCAAAGCCTCCTCACCCCAGGGATACCAATCCACGGGATTGTTGGCGTGCTGCAACAGGTAGGGGCTGGTCTCGTTGATCAAACGGTTGGGCATGAACTCACCTATTTCCCGCCGCAGGCGGCGGCGTCGATTTCTGCAACCTATTTTCAACTAATTTGGTTTGGAATGCTAGGACCAAATCCCCCCAACCCCCCATTATGAAAGGGGGGTTAGCAAACGGCGTTCGGATGGATGACTGAGAACATCAGGCCGACTGAGATATTGCTGTTGTAGCTAATGCGGACCAAATCCCCCTTTCGTAAAGGGGGACATAGGGGGATTTCCCCGTCCGCTAAAACGCTGTCCTATGCCTATGATAAACTCCAGGCTAGATAGTCTCCCTTGACAATCAAATTTGGAGAAAATATCAGATGGCCGATATGAAGATCGTGTTTTTCACCAACCTGGACCCGGAGTTGCGCCAGGTGGTGGCGGATAAGGCGTTGCCCGGAATGGACGTCGTGACCGCTCCGGCTGACATGGATGACGACGAAAAGGTTGAGTTGGTCAAGGACGCCGATTTTATAATCGTGTTTCCAAGCTTCATCTCCGACCGGGTGTTGCAGGCAGCTACCAAATGCAAGCTGGTGCAATTGCTCAGTGCCGGCTACGACCAGATGAACCTTCCTCTGGCCGCGGACCTGGGCATCGCGGTGGCCAATAACGGTGGAGCGAATCGGGTCGCCGTCGCTGAGCACACGATGATGCTCATGCTGGCCTGCCACCGGCGCATGATGTTCTACGCCAACAACGTCAAGGCCGGGCGGTGGAAGCCGGAGCAAGACCGCAAGATCGACGTGTTCGAGATTGAGGGCAAGACCCTGGGCATCATCGGCATGGGCAACATCGGGCGGCAAGTAGCCCGGCGCGCGGCAGCCTTCGACTTGGAGTTGCAATACTACGACAAATACCAACCCTTGACCCCAGTGGAGGAAGAAACCCTGGGGATCCAGGCGGTCTCGATGGACACGCTGCTGCAGACTTCGGACATCGTGACGACCCACGTGCCCCTGACCCGGGAGACCTACGGGATGATCGGGAAAAGAGAATTAGGGATGATGAAGCCGACCAGCGTAATCATCAACACCAGCCGGGGAGGGGTCATCGAAGAAACGGCCCTGGCGGAAGCGTTGATATCCAAATCCATCGCCGCCGCTGGATTAGATGTCATGGAGCACGAGCCCCCGGACCCCAACGACCCCCTGCTTCAGATCGAGAACCTGATAATCACCCCCCACACGGCAGGCCCGACTTTGGAGTCCATCCCCAAGCGGGCGGTCAACGCCTTCGAGAACATCCAGCACGTCTGGAACGGCCAGCCGGCCATGTGGACTGCGGAGTACGAGAATATCTAAAGGGGGAGTGTGGTGGAATTTTGCCGATGATGAACTTTACTCGATTGAGAGAATTCGGATTCTCGATCTGACTTCATCCACTGTAATCAGTGCGCCACTCTCAAGCACTGGCTCGTACTGCTGAATTATTTGGACAATCTTCTGGCCAAGGATTTGGGGCATTATATTTTGCGTGCGAACCTGGATTACGCTTGGTCCATGAGCACGTGTCGTGACCAATAGACTCCCAAAGTCGAGGTCATGAGTAAATACAATATAGCCGTTGGTTCGAGCCCAATCCATGATGACCTGATCGTAAGCTCGGGGGTCTCCTATATTTGACCAGTGGACCGCCTCCAAGCCACTCTGTGCGAACAGATCAACCCAGTCTGGGGAGAAGTTCATGTCAATAAGTAATTTCACGGACTGACTACACTGTCAGCCGCCGGTCAAAGGTATTTCAATCTCTTCTGCACGCCAAGCGGCGTACGCAAGAGCCTCATTGATATCTTCATGTTCTAGGTACGGATAGGATTTTAAAATGTCAGCGGTGGTGTATCCTGCGGCAACCAGCCCGACTATCGTGCCCGCTGTGACGCGCAAACCGCGGATACAAGGCCGGCCACCCATAACGTTTGGATCGAAGGTGATTCGAGTTAGCTTTTCCATTATCTATCCGTCGCGATGCCGTGATTTAAGTCGTTGCATTAGCCGAGGGAATCGCCGCCTCCTCACCCAACCGCTCCTTAAACGAAGCGATCGGCATTGGTCCCAGGTCGCCTTCGTCGCGGTGGCGGACGGATACCGACCCCGCTTCCGCTTCTTTGTCGCCTACCACCAGCATGTAGGGCACCTTTTGCATCTGGGCGTTGCGGATCTTCTGATTCATCCGGTCGCCGCGGGAGTCTACTTCTACCCGGAAACCGGCTTTCGCCAGGGTGTCTTGCACCTGACCGGCGTACTCCAGGTGGCGGTCGGCGATGGGAACGATCACTGCCTGCACCGGAGCCAGCCACAGGGGGAAAGCGCCGGCGTAGTGCTCTAACAATACCCCGAAGAATCGCTCCACCGACCCCAATATGGCCCGATGGACCATGTAGGGTTGGACCCGGTTGCCTTCGTCGTCCTGGTAGGTAAGGTCGAACCGCTCCGGCAGGTTGAAGTCGAACTGGATCGTGGTGCATTGCCAGGCCCGGCCCAGAGCGTCGGTGATATGGATGTCGATCTTGGGACCGTAGAATGCGCCTCCGCCTTCGTCGATCCCGAAGGACAACCCCCGTTGCTCCAACGACTCGCGCAAAGACTCCGTGGCATGCTCCCACATCACCGGGTCCCCAACGGCCTTCTCAGGCCGGGTAGACACCATGATGGAGTATTCGGAGAAACCGAAGGCGTGAAGAAGCTCGAAAGTCAGGTCCAAGACCCGGCCGATTTCGCCTACTACCTGATCGGGGCGGCAAAAGATGTGGGCATCGTCCTGGGTGAAGCCCCTAACCCGCATCAGACCGTGCAACACGCCACTGCGCTCGTAGCGGTACACCGTGCCCAGTTCGCCGTATCGTATCGGCAACTCCCGGTAACTACGCAGCGACGACTTGTAGATCATGATATGAAATGGGCAGTTCATGGGCTTGAGGAAGTATTCCTGCTCGTCCACTTCCAGCGAGCCGTACATATTCTCCCGGAAAAATTCCAAATGACCGCTGGTCTGCCACAGACTGCCCCGTCCTATGTGGGGGGAGTAGACGATGTCATAGCCCCAGCGGCGGTGAAGTTCTCTCCAGTAATCTTCGATGAGGGTCCGCACGAGGCCGCCTTTGGGATGCCAAACGATCAACCCCGGCCCAATCTCATCATGGATGCTGTAGAGTCCCAATTGCCGGCCCAAAGTGCGGTGGTCCCTCCGCTCCGCTTCCTCCAGACGCGCCAAGTGGGCGTCCAACGCCTCCTGGCTCTCGAAGGCGGTCCCGTAGATCCGTTGCAGCATGGGCCGATGCTCGTCGCCCCGCCAGTATGCGCCGGCGACGGTTAGCAGCTTGACCGCGGCGATTTCTCCGGTGTTCTCAACGTGAGGGCCTTGGCAAAGGTCCACAAATTCGTCGTGGCGATAGACGGTGAGGGTTTCCTCCTCCGCCAGCCCCTCGATTATCTCCAGCTTGTAGGGCTGATCTGAAAAAAGAGACGTGATCTCCTCTCGCGTCATCTCTTCGCGGCGGAACGAGTGGCCTGCGGCGATGGTCTTGACCATCAACGCTTCGATCTGTTCGAGGTCTTCCGGCGTGAAGGGGCGGGAAACGTCAAAGTCGTAATAAAATCCGTCCTGGGTTGGCGGCCCGATGGCCATTTTCGCCTCGGGAAAGAGGCTAAGCACCGCGTCAGCCATTACGTGAGCTGCAGAATGGCGCAGGCGGTGCCGTAGGGCTATTTCGGGACTGACGTGTCCGGTGTCGACGGTTCCGTGGTCTAGCATGTAACCTAACCTAGCTGGAATTTGGAAGAGAAGCTATCAGGCGCCGGCTTTCAGCGGTCAGACCCAGGCCAGGTCGTCTGAGCGCTTGAGAAAAAGGCTTGGTACATTATAGCTTATGCGGCTTGGCAAATATGCGAATATCGGTTAGCCTATGCCTGGAATCCGTCTCCGGGTGTTAAGCCAGGCCGGTGAACAACTCCTTCCATCGGCGGTCTTTGATGGACTGCACAACATGGCTCCAGATGCTGACTAAATATGTGACGGATACCATCAGCGTCAAGAATATACACAGGGCTACTTGCTCCGGGTCCCGGCCGGAGACCAGCAGAAGTATATTCAACATGAGGAAGCCAAAGGCCACGCCAAGGACCACGTTGCGGACGGCTAGGATGATCAAGGCCACCGGGGCCAGGGTTATCAGAGTTAGCACCGGCACCAAAGCCAAAGAGACGCCAAATATGGCCGCCGCCCCTTTGCCGCCGCGAAACCCAAGGAACACCGGCCAGTTGTGTCCGGCCACTACTAAAGTGGTGGTTGCCAAGACCGTCCAATTTGGGGCGCCTAGCCAGATGGGTACCAACACGGCCAGCACGCCTTTCCCGGCGTCGACAATCAAGACCGGCACGGCGCGCCACGTCCCCACCTGTTGGTAGGTATTGAGCGCGCCCACATTTTTGGAACCCAGCCGCCGGATGTCATGTCCCGTGACTAGGCGAACCATGATGTAAGCCGTCGGCACCGATCCCAAAAGGTAGGCGCCCAGACCTAAGGCCAAGGCAATAAATAAGATCAACTTGTGCCCCTCTAGGATTAGTTAAATGAGCGGCCCGGCGGCCTGCCCGCCTCACCATGTTATCCCCTCGCTTGGATGACTTCTAGTCTGGGCCGGATTCTCCCAGGGTCATCAGGTCTTATTTATTGTGGTTAGGGAGACGGTGTATCACAAAGACGTGCCCTCGTGCGGAAAGATTCCTGGATTCCCCTTCCGCGGAAGGGCCGGAATGACGAAGGTGGGCAGGTGGTACACCCGGTTTGCGCCAGAATGTCGAGAGTTCCAATGCGGTACATCCTGGCTTGCCGGTGGCAGACTGCTTTGCCCGGTGGGGAACCGGGGAATATAATGGTCCGCATCGCCGCGATTCCTCTGGGTCAACCACGGCGGGCAGGAGGCACATGTTTGGCTGACCAAAAGGACCTGGACGCATTCGTCACTCAAGTTACCCGCCCGGAAGACTTCGACGATTTCTGGGAGCGGGTGCTGGCCGGATTGGCGGAGATTCCCTTGGAGCCGAGCCTGTCTCCGGATCCCATGCGGTCCAACGCCGAGGTGGATGTTTCCCGCGTCCACTACCGGAGCCTTGACGGCCTGGAGATATCCGGGTGGTACTGTGTGCCAACCGAGGGAGACGGACCCTTTCCGGCCGTCATCCGGTTTCCCGGCTACAAAGGCGAACCCGGCCTGCGGCGGGATTGGGGCCGTAAGGAAGTCGTCACTCTGACCGTGGCGGTGCGGGGAAAGCTGGGCAGCCACGCCGATTTCAACCCCGGATATCCGGGATTGTTGACCCACGGGATCCAAGGCCGGGATACTTACGGTTACAAGGGCGTTATTTCCGATTGCTCGCGCGCGGTCGACTTCTTGCTGTCCCGTCCGGAAGTCGACCCCCAACGTATCTTCGCTTGCGGCAGCAGCCAGGGAGGAGGACTGACTTTAATAACTTCGGCCCTGCGTGCCGAGATTAAGGGTGGCGTGGCCGGCTATCCCTTTCTTTGCTGTTTCCCCGAGTCGATGAGGATGCTGCGTAGCTACCCCTACGACGAGCTGAACTGTTACGCCAGGGTCTATCCGGACCTGGCCCGGGAAATGCTGGAGACCCTGCGCTATTACGACGCGGTTAACTTCGCTCCAGGGATCAAGTGTCCCATGGTCGTGGGAATCGCTTTGGAGGACGAGGTCTGCCCACCGGAAACGAGTTACGCCGCTTATCAGCGTCTGACCGGTCCCAAAGAGCTATGGCTATTTCCCGATTCGGGCCACGGCAACGCCCACGACTACCCCGCCAAGGAAACCGAGTGGCTGGAACGGCAGATAAATCTGACCAAACCCGGCGGCGCAGATGACTGAGCACCGGACCGATCCAGATGCGATCTGGGACTCCCTGGACCGCCAATTGGAGCAGATCCCGTTGGATCTTGAGCAGGAACGGGACGCTTTTTACTCCCAGCCCGATTGGGATGTCTACCGCTTGCATTACACCGGATTGGACGGGTACCGGCTGTTCTGCTGGCTGTCGGCGCCGGTCTCGGCCAATGGACCGGTCCCGGCATTGCTGCGCATGCCTGATTACGGCAGCGTTCACGACATCGTATATACGCCACTTAGATCGGTTGCTCTGGTGATGAACGCTACCCACCGGGGCCAGAGGCAAAGTGAGTCGGTGTTCCAGGCCAATTACCCTGGTCTGCTTACCCAGGGTATAGAGCGGCAGGATACCTTCGTGATGATGCGGGTGTTCGCCGACGCTTTGCGGGCGGTTGACGCTCTCTTGGGGCAAACGTTGGCCGAAGTAGGGCCTATCGCGTTGACCGGCAACGGTCTCGGCGGGGCCTTGTCCTTGCTGGCCGCCGCCCGCCGCCCGAGGATCACCGCCGTGGCGGCCGATACTCCGCTGGCCTTGGGGCATCCGGAGCTTCTGGAGCACGATCTGGTTTATCCCTTGGCCGAACTCACCGATTATTTAAGAGTTTACCCCCACCGAAAAGAGGCGATCCTGGGCAGCATGGCTCCTTTGGACCCGGTTGCGGCCGCTCCCAAGGTAGAAGCCCCCGTACTGCTTAGCCTGGGACGCCGGGACCGGGGGCTGTGCCCTCTGCGCATAGGAGAACTGTTGGCGGCTCGATTGCCTCATTGCGACCTACGAGTCTACGACGGGGCCAGCGAAGGAGGCGGCCATCCCCATAGCGTTGTCCGGGAAGCCTGGCTCCGAGAGCAGCTAGGGGTGGGCTGAGCCGGACCATTTTGGATGTCTGATATACTGGATAAGTGGAAGTGTGGGGACGGGTTGGACGGTTTAACTTTTCACAACACTCTTGGATACCAACGGTTCTGCACGCCTGAGCGATTCTACTGGATCTGGGTATCACGAATTCGCCGGTAACGGCTTACGAGGATTGACATTGCGATGGAACAGCTAAAGCAAGACCTATCCAGCATGCGCCAGAAGATCGATTCTGTCGTGGAGCGTCTTTGACCTCGTAGGCAAAGAAAAGACCATAGGTGAGATGGAACTGGCTGCTTCCAGCCCCGGATATTGGGACGATCCCCGGGAGGCCCAGCGGAAGATGCAAGAATTGGGCCGAATCAAAGATACAGTTTCCACTTGGCGCGGGCTTCAGTCCAGGACCGGCAACCTGTTCGAACTGACGGAATTGGCGATGGAGGAAGGGGACGACTCCCTACAAAGCGAACTGGAGGAAGAGGGTAAAGAGATTTCGGATGCCCTGGCGAAGCAAGAAATCATTCTGACCCTTTCCGGACCCTACGACGAACGCTCGGCCATCGTGTCGATACACGCCGGAGTCGGTGGGACCGATTCTCAAGACTGGGCGGAAATGCTGTTTCGCATGTACGTCAAATGGGCGGAATCCGACACCCGCGCCGTTCAAATCATGGACATGTCCTACGGAGAGGAAGCCGGTCTGCGCAGCGGGATCATCGAGGTTGCCGGACCCTACGCATACGGATACCTCAGCGCCGAAAGAGGCGTGCACCGGCTGGTCCGGTTATCGCCGTACGATCCCAACCACCTGCGCCACACCTCCTTTGCTGAGGTGGAGATACTGCCTTCGGCAGAGGAAGACCCGGAGATTGAAGTCCGCTCCGACGATGTCAAACTGGACGTATTTCGGTCGAGCGGGCCGGGCGGCCAAAACGTCCAGAAGGTCGCTTCGGCAGTAAGACTCACCCACCTTCCCACCGGGATCGTCGTTACTTGCCAAAACGAACGCTCCCAGCACCAGAACCGGGAGTTCGCCATGCGCATCCTCAAGGCCAAGCTGCTGGCCAAGATGAACGAAGAAAAGTCACAAGAGATGGCTAAACTACGTGGTGAACGCGCGATTCCGGAGTGGGGAAACCAGATCAGGAGCTATGTTCTACACCCCTACAAGTCGGTGAAGGACCACCGGACTAATTACCAGAGCACCAATCCCGACGCGGTGTTGAACGGAGAACTGGGGGGATTTATCGAAGCCTACTTAATGTCGCGAGTTGGAAATCAGGAAACCTAGCGTTCGGGTTGCACCTCGTCCGGAAAACCACCTAGACCAATCAAAAGCAAGAGGCGGGTCCGAAAGACCCGCCTCTTTGATTACTAGCGGATCAGCCGCGTTTAGCAGTTGCCCAGAATGTGGCCCATGCGCATCTTTTTGGTCCGCAGGTAGTCCCGATTCTCGTCGTTAACCGAAGCCTCCACAGGCACCCGCTCAACGATCTCCAGATCGAAGCCCGAGATACCCGCTACCTTTCGAGGGTTGTTAGTCAATAGGCGGAGCTTTTTCACTCCCAGATCTTGGAGGATCTGCGCGCCGATGCCGTAATGCCGAAGGTCGGCCTCGAAGCCCAGTTTCTGGTTCGCTTCAATGGTGTCCAGGCCGCCGTCCTGCAGTGAATAGGCCTTTATCTTGTTGTGCAGGCCGATGCCCCGGCCCTCTTGCCGCATGTACAGAAATACGCCGGCCCCTTCTTTGCCCAGAATGGTCAGGGCCATCTCTATCTGCTCGCCGCAATCGCAACGGAGACTGCCAAAGACGTCGCCGGTCAGACATTCGCTGTGGATCCGAACTAGTACGGGTTGGTCCGGCTCCCACTCCCCGATGGTCATGGCGATGTGCTCTCCGGGGTCCACAGGACTACGGTAAGCGATGGCTTTAAATTCGCCGTATTTGGTGGGCAGACGGGCCTCGGCCACTCGCTCGATGAGCTTCTCGTGGCGGCGGCGGTAGGCGATGATCTGGGCGATGCTTAGGACATTCAGTTGGTGTTTATCCGCGAACTTCTCCAGCGTCTCCATACGCGACATGGTGCCGTCTTCGTTCATTATTTCGCAGACGATCCCGGCGGGGTACACACCCGCGATCACGCACAGATCGACGATGGCTTCCGTGTGTCCAGCCCGGGCCAATACGCCGCCGGGATGGTACCGCAAGGGAAACAGGTGGCCCGGCCGGGACATCTTATCGCCTCTGACTTCCGGGTCGATCAACGCCTGGATGGTGGCGGACCTATCTTGCGCTGATATACCGGTAGTGGTGCCCTGATTGTAGTCAACCGAAACGGTGAAAGCGGTGTGATTCTTGGTGGACGTGTTTTGTGAGATCATCAGAGGGATATCCAGTTCGTCCAACCGCTCCCCGATGATGGGCATGCATAGCAGCCCACGGGCTTCGGTGACCGCGAAGTTGACGGCTTCCGGGGTCACTGTCTCGGCGAACATCACCAGATCGCCTTCATTTTCTCGCCGCTCGTCGTCTACGACGATTACGAACTTTCCGGCTTTGAGGTCTTCTAGGGCCTCTTCCAAGCTACAGAGAGGCATATAACCTTCCTTCTTGCGGGGCAGAGTTGATCGAGTCTGTCAGATACCCTTGGGTCATCTTGCTAGCATGCTCTCCACATATTTCGCTACGATGTCTGCTTCCAAGTTGACACGGTCGCCGGGTCCTTTGTCCTGCAAGTTCGTGTTTTCCAGTGTATAGGGTATCACCGACAGGGTGAAGGACGACGTACCCTTTTGTACCACGGTGAGACTGATACCGTCAACCGTGATGAACCCTTTTTCCACGATATAAACTCTCAATCTGTTGGGGTAGCGGATCCGTAGGATCTGGGAATTACCCTCGGTTCTGGACGATGTTATCCGGCCCGTCGCATCGACATGGCCCTGAACGATGTGTCCGCCCAGCCGGTCGCTCACCGCCAGGGGCCGCTCTAGATTGACCTTATGACCCTGGGCCAAACTGCCCAGGGAGGTGCGGCTCAGCGTTTCGGGCGATAGATCGACGGAGAAGGTTGACCGGTCATGGTCGACAACGGTTAGGCAGGTCCCGTTCACCGCGATGCTGTCGCCCATCTTTTGGTCTTCCAGAACTTTGCTCGCGCTGATGGTGAGCTTAAAGTCACCCAACTTAGCTACCGTACCTACCTCTTCTATTATGCCGGTGAACAATCTATGCCTCCGTCTGCCGTGATGGGGCCTTTGGAGATGGATCCGGGTAGCCGGTCACCAGCCAGTCGGGTCCCACTTCTTGCAGATTAGTTCGGGTCAGCCGCCAACTGCGGGCCATGCGGGATGCGCCGATCCCCTCGACGGGGGAGGCGGCCTGTACTCCCCCGATAATCACCGGGGCGATGAACGCCATCACTTTGTCCACCAATCCGGTGTCGAAGAGGGATCCTTGCAGAGTGCCGCCCGCTTCCACCAAAAGGCTGACAATATCGCGCTGACCCAGTTCAGCCATGACTTGGTTCAGGTCGATCCTTCCGTCATGGTTGGAAGCCACCGGCAACACCTCTGCGCCTGCGTTTTTCAGGCGGTCAGCTTGCTGAGCGGTAGAATCGCCGGCGGTCACTATCAGCGTGGACCCAGGCTCTTGAAGCATACGGGCATCTGGTGGAGTGCGGCATCGGCTGTCAAGGATCACCCGCAATGGTTGCCTAGTCAATGGGTCTCCCTGGTCGTTCCGAGCTGTTAGTTGGGGATCGTCGGCCAGTACGGTGCCGATGCCGACCATCACTGCGTCACTTTCCCGGCGGAGCCGCTGAACGACCTCCCGGGCCTGGGGACCGGTGACCCACCGGGAATCTCCTGAGTTGGTGGCTATCTTGCCATCCAGGCTCATAGCGAACTTGGCGATGACGAAGGGAAGCCCGGTGGTGATGTATTTGGCGAAGGCTTCGTACAGTTCCCCGGCGGCCTCGGCTTCCTCTCCAACCTCGACCCGCAAGCCGGAGGCTTCCAATTCCGTCTTTCCCTTACCGGAGACGCGAGGGTTGGGGTCGATCGCGGCTACTAGCACCTCCGCTACTCCGGCGGAGATTATGGCCTGAGTGCAAGGGGGAGTGCGGCCGAAATGGCAACATGGTTCCAGGGTAGTGTAGAGAGTCGCTCCCCGGGATGAGTCTCCGGCCGACCGTAGGGCTTCAATCTCGGCGTGGCGGCTTCCCGCAGGTTGAGTATGGCCGGTGCCCAGCACCACGCCGTCCTTAACCAACACCGCTCCAACGGCGGGATTGGGACTGGTGGTGCCCAGGGCCTGGCGGGCCAGGCTGACGGCGCGTTTCATGGGAGTCATTGAAAATCTACCAGAAAGTCTATGCGTTTAGTCCTGGAAGGGTTGAGATAGCGTTCGCCATATCGCCTACGCCTATGTTACATAAGTAACAGTATCGTGTGAACTGATATTCCATGATTCTAGCAACCCGAAGCTACCTTAGCAAGTTGGCCAGTTGTATCGAAGTTCATCTGTCCTATCGTCCCATGAATGGCTGTCGGCCATTGATGGCGCAAAAACCAACCCCCACCCATGTGTCATAGGGTAGGGGTTGGCGCCGAGTGATTCACTCAGAGAACGGCGGAAAATAGTTACTTGATGGCGTACAGCGCTTGTACCGTAACCGTTACCTCCAGCTCTCCGCCCATGATTGGCGTGGGAGCGCTCTTGTTAGAGCCGGCGAAAGACACCCGCTCAAAAGTATCGAAGGAGACGCGGGGCTGGCCCCCGGATTCGCTGATGTTGATGAGCTTGCCTAGTTCCACTCCGGTCAGGCTGGCGACTTGATTGGCTTTGTCCATCATGTCGCCGATGGCCGCTGCCCGGGCCTCATCCTGCAGGGCGTCGGTGTCGTCGATCGTGAATCTGATTCCATTGAATCGGATGAGGTTTCCTCCGGCGGCCGTCACTTCGTCGATGACACTGCCGGCGTCGTCCAAGTCCCGCAACTTGACCGTTAGCTGGTTGGTAACTTCGTAGCCGATGATGACCCGCTCCCGCTCTTTGAAGCATTCGGGCTTTCCCTGGGACCGGGCGATCTCTATACTTGGCGCCACGGCAATTTCCCGGCTCGCCTCTACTTTGGGTTCAACGGCGGGCGCGACCTGGCGTACACCAGTATCCAAGGCGCCGGGGCATCTAGTCACTTCCCGGCTGGTATACCTGGGATTGATATTGAAATTGCTGGTTTGGATGTCCCGGTTCTCGATGTTCTTAGCCTTCAATACCTCGAAAACCCGTCCCATGGCGGCCGCGGCCTGTTCACGGGCTTCGGCCACGGTGTCGGCCAGGGTTTGCACTCCCAAGTTCAATATCGCCAGGTCTGCCTCGGCAGAAGCCCCGCCCCGGCCGCTTACCATGATTCCCTGCCGCGCGGCCATCGGTCCATCAAAAGTTGCTGACGCTTCGAGAGCCCTTGCCCGGCGCTCGGCCAACTCCAACATGGCGTTGTTGGCGGGTGATACTTCAGGAGCTACACTGGCTTGGACCGGCTGGCCGTTGTTTTGCTGGACGGCGCCGGTCACCTGGCCCTCCCTCGATGTACATGCCAGCACCAGCATCAACATTAGTCCCAGCCCAAATAAAATCAAGATTCCTTTCTTGGTTCCTGCTTGTCGTTCCATTGGTTCCTCCTGTATTTGCTTGCCGGGGAATATCCCCCCAATAATTCCTGGCCGGTTTCCCCCGTTTGGGATCTGTTTATGGCCTACAGTATCTATGACGGGCCGCCGGCCAAAAAAGTTCCCGGCGGATAGACGATGAATTCAGAATAGACCGGTGGGTGGCTGGATTGATCAATAAGATGGCCGATTTACAGTAGGTAATACGGCTGACCAAAGTGGCGACGATTGGGATAAAGATTGGCGGGCATGGGAACTGATGGGCGGTGGCCGGAAAGACGGTGGTCCCAACGACGAAGATTCCGGGCGAGGCGGTCCAACCATGCGGCCGTTCTAGCGCCCGGCACGCCGTCTCAGTATCCAAATTATTAAAAAGCCCACTGCCGCCGCCGCCGCCAAACCTTCCAGAACCCGCCAAGTATTAATCGGATTATAGGGTGGCGGGATACCTATAGCCGATTCTTGGGCCACCGTCGTAGGCTCCGGAGCTCGCTGCAGGGTAGTAAGGGAGATTATCGAAGGCGTTGGATCTGCCTTAACTTCCGCTGATATGTCGGCCTTAGCGGCGGCCATGGCGGCTTCTGGCGTAGGCGGGACTGATTCGGCTGTCACTGCTTCTTCAACCGCAGGCGCAGCCATGGCGGCTTCTGGCCGACGTCGAACTGCCTGGGAGTTCGCGACTTCCTGAACCTCGGTGGCGGTCATGGCTGCTACCGTGGGAGGCGGTGCTAACTTGGATTCCACCGCCTTTTCCACCTCTGCGGCGGCCATGGCAGGTCCTGGAGCGGCAGCCGAAGCATCCTCTTGGGCTTCGACCTTGGCGGCGGTTTCAGGTGGGACTGCCGCTTGCCGTAGGGTTGGGGCTACCGCCTCGGCTACCTCAGTCTCTTGAGTCACAGCGACACTGAGGCCCTTTCCCGCTGAAACTGCCTCGGCTACAACCGGGGCTTGGGGGGCGGCCATCTCGATGGCTCCCGCCGCGCCATCCCTGTCTTCTCGTTGGAAGCTTTCGGGCGCCGCCCGAAGCGCCTGCGCCGTTACTTCCGGCTGAGCGGTGAGTTTTGGGGCCAGCAATCCGGTGGCGTCGGCGGAAACCAGAATGGCGAAAACCAATGCGGCTGTGGCTGCCGCGCCGGAGTATACCCACTGGGGCATGCGCAGAGGAGCCGGTGGCCTTACGGCTACTGGGGCCGGCGGTGGTCCCGGCATGATGAAACTTCGGGGCAGCGTCAACTCGGGCATCTGCTGGAGTAGCGAGACGGTGGAACGCAGGGCGTCTAGATCTTGACGGCAGGTGGCGCACTCGGTCAGCCGCCGGTCTATCCTGGCGGCGGCGGTACCGGAAAGCCGGCCATCCAGGTACTCGGACAGATCGTCCTGGTTTATGTGAGCGTGGCCTCGTTTAAAGATCAGCATAATAGGCCCTATACCTCTTGACGGAAAAGGTCGGGCAATAGTTCCCCGGTGTTTCGTAGGTAGTCCTTCATTCGCCCCCGGCCCCGGCTGAGGCGGGATTTTACCGTGCCCAGAGAGCAATGCATCGTTGCGGCGGCTTCCTCGTAGTCCATACCCTGCACATCTACCAGCAGGACTGCCAGCCGCTGTTCTTCAGGCAGTGAAGCCAGGCCTGCTTGGATGGTCCGGGCCAACTCCTCCCGTTCGGCGTAGGCTTCCGGCGACTCTTCAGAAGACGGTAGGTCCGCCGCTGAAGGGGGCGCTGTGGCGTCGTCCGGGTCTGATGATATGGGATCCAAGGGCACGGCGGGCCGGGCCCGGCGTGAGCGAAGCATGTCTTTGCAAGTATTGGCGACGATACGCATCACCCAGGCCTTGAGGTTGTCGCCCCGGAATTGGTGGAAGGCCCGGTAACCGGAAACGAAACTCTCTTGCACCGCGTCCTCGGCCAGGGACCAATCTTCCAGCATCCGCCGGGCCAGGTTATAAGCTTGGGTCTGCATCGACTCGATGATGCAGTTGTAGCAGTGAATGGCGCCGGAACGGTCCTATACCGGTAGTGGCTCATGGGTGGTGCAGTTTAAAGCTTCGGCAGTGCTTACCATTTGGGTTAACCTGCCGCCGGATCCATGGATGGCAAGCCGGATCCACCGGCGATGTTCCGGTCTCCGGAAAAGGCTACTCGGATGCCTGTTGGTGATCTGCCGGGCTTGGAGCGTCTACCCTTGATATGAAACACTTCCGTTAAGCAGGGCCCGGGCCATGACGAACTTATGAATCTCCGATGTGCCCCCACCGATGCGGGCGTGACGTAACAGGAGATACCAGTGGGCGATCGGCATGTCCAGGGTTTCGCCCATACCGCCGAATATCTGCATTATCTTGTCGATGCTCCGCCAACCCCACTCCCCGGCGCAATACTTAATCATGGACGACTCGACGCGAACGTCCTCGCCGTTGTCCGCCCGGGCCGCTGTTTCCCGGGTGAAGGACCTTAGGGTCATGATATCGGTGTAGACGTCGGTGAGCATCCATTGGATGGCCTGCCGGTCGGCGATGGGACGGCCATACGTCACCCGTTGTTTGGACCATTCGATAGCCATATCCAACGCTCGGCTGAGTATCCCGGTGGCCATGGACCCCCGAAGCAACCGGTCGTGATGCACCAGCCATTTCTGCCCCAAGGTGAATCCCTGGCCCACTTCGCCTAGAACCTGGGTCTGGGGCACCCGAACGTTGTCCAGGTGGATGAAATGCTGCTGGGACCGCGTCGGGCTGGTCCAGATGCGGATGGGATCAAAGGTCATCCCCGGAGTGGGATTGTCGATGATGAACATGGTTATGCCGCCCCGCTGACGCAGTTCCGGGTCGGTGACTGCTTGCAGCAGGATAAAGTCGGCGGTCGCCGCCCCGGATATGAACATCTTGGTGCCGTTGATCACCCAGTCGTCCCCGTCCTTTACCGCCCGGGTTTGCATCATTCCGCCGGGGTCGGACCCCGCTTCGGGTTCGGTTTGAGCAAAAGCGTATTGCAAGTCCCCTTGGATCGCCGGGTGCAGGTAACGCTGCTCCTGCTCCGGGGTGCAGGCCCCGAACATCATCATCGGCACGGGTGAGGTCGGGAGTTGGACGATGCTCTTGTGAACTTCCTCGTCCAAGACTACGTGGCCCAAAGCCCCCATGCCGCCGCCGCCGTATTCTTCCGGCACGAATGACGTATAGATGCCGGTCTGCTTGGAGATGTTATTGAGCCGGCCCCACTTCTCTTTATCCAGGGTGCCCACGATGCCCATCACGGCCTGAGCGATGCCCCTGGGCCCGCCGTCGTCCTGGCCTTCCATGGGCGGGTTAGCCAGGTAGTGTGCTTCCAACGGCACGCATTCGTCCTTGACGACCTGACGAATGGTGTTCTTCAGCGCGTCTAGCTCCGGCGGAAGCCCTGTTTGCATAGCGGTTGCTCCTGAATTTGATTGGAAAATAATTCGAAACGTTTGGAATCAAGGTAACGAATTGCTGTTGTTCCAAGATTACCAATGGAATGTGGTCAATTTAACATTCCTTGAACCGCCGGGCGCAGAGGTTCTTAAGCCTCGTTTAGTGGTTCGCGGATCTTCTCTACCGAGATGCGAAGCACTGGCAACAGCCTTAGCTTAGCCAAGAGTAATTCAAGTCTGACGCATGGGGAACTGTAGACAGCAGGCGACTCCACAACTAGCAGAAAATGAGAGCAAAGAAGTGCCTTGATAACTGCGAACTGTTGGAATCGGTGCGATTGTGGGCGCAGAGCATCAATGTACGGGGATGAAATCTCGTTTAGATTGTCGTTTAGTCTTTGCAGTAGGCGATTCGTTACCGCGCCGTCGCGCTTGGTATAGCTGATGAAGACCCGTGCTTTGTTACTCATCCGATGAAGTCCTTGCTGAACATATACCAAAGAATTAGATCGGCTGACGCCAACAATAAGTAGAGCCACATCGAATGGTTGAAGAACGCGCCAAGTACTCTTAGGAACGAATTCCGCTCAGTACGGGACCTGTCTATAACGTTGATTTGAGCGCCGTGGATTAACTGCTCGCTGTTTCGTTCCCGCAATCGATCCCGAATGTTATCCATCACACCACGGGGTTTCACCTGATAATAGTAGGAGATGGAGTCGAGAACCCAGAAGCTTAGGGGGATTACGAATCCCGCAACGAAGATGGACTGATCAAGTTCGTTGTCTGTGAAATTTATGAGCAACCCTACGACCGCAATGTCTATGGCAAGGCAGAGTTGTTTTGTACGGAAGGAGAATCCACTGATCTGCAGTACTACCCTGTCGAGCTGTTCAAGGAGATTCCAGTCTAGCTCGTCTTCAAATGACCGTTTGTATTCAGGTGGTGTAGCTGCCATCGATAGCATTATAGTACATACCGGTATAGCGTAACTCTATGTCCTCCGCGGCATTAGCCAGCTCGCACACTCCCTCATGTTAAAATAAAGCGCGGTTGCCGGGTGGCCGCCGCAAGGAGTTTGCACAGATGCAGTTTCGCGATCTGCCCAGCGTGGACCGGGTGATGTCTAGTGACGGTATGGCCGCGCTGACCGAAAGCTATCCCCGCGACTGGGTAGTAGACCTGGTGCGGCGGGAGTTGGACCGCGCCCGGCAGAAGATACGGGACGGTGGCAAAGCGCCCTCTGCCGGGGATGTGGCGGACGGGGTTGGCGGGGAACTTCGGTCCATCAATGAAGTGGCCCCTCGCCAGGTGATCAACGCCACCGGGGTAATCGTCCACACAAACCTGGGGCGGGCCCCTTTGAGCCAGTCGGCCATCGATGCCATGACCCAGGCCGCCCGAGGCTACACCGATCTGGAAATGGACCTGAGCACCGGCCGCCGTGGCTCCCGGCAGGCTCACCTCCAATCGCTGTTGCAGCAAGTAACCGGAGCCGAAGCGGCCCTGGCAGTGAACAACAACGCATCCGCCCTGCTTTTGGGTTTGTCGGCTCTGTCGGTGGGCAAAGAGGTCATCGTCTCCCGGGGCGAAGCCGTGGAGATCGGAGGGGGCTTCCGGATCCCGGACGTTCTCAAGCAAAGCGGCGCTACCCTGGTGGACGTGGGCACCACCAACCGGACCTATATCCGGGATTACCAAGACGCGATCACGGATAATACCGCGGCCCTGTTGAAAGTTCACTCCAGCAATTTCCGGGTGGAGGGGTTCACCGCTGAGGTTGAGCCCAGCGAACTGGTGGAGCTGTCAAAGGAGAGGGGCATCCCGGTGCTGCACGACGTGGGCAGCGGCGCTCTGTTACCTACCGAAGCCTACGGACTGGCCCACGAGCCAACTCCCCAGCAAAGCATCGCCGCCGGTGTGGGACTGGTCTTTTTCTCGGGAGATAAGCTCCTGGGCGGGCCCCAATCGGGCATCGTCGTCGGCCAGACTGAATTGGTCCGGCGTTTGGAAAGGCATCCCCTGGCCCGTGCCGTCAGGATAGATAAAATGAGCCTGGCCGGGTTGACGGCGACGGTGTTGCACTATCTGAAGCAGGAGGCCGAAGCGGAAGTTCCCATATGGAAGATGATTTCCGCCGGCGAGCAGGGCATCAAAGACCGGGTAACCCGGTGGAAGAACCAGCTTTCCCTTCCCGGAGAGGTGATTTCCGGTAGATCGGCCATCGGAGGAGGCAGCCTTCCCGGAGAGACCCTGCCGACATGGGTGCTGGCCCTTTCCTGTGAGGGCGATGCCGGAGGTCCGGAGCGGGTGATGCGAAGACTGCGGGAAGCGGATCCGCCGGTGATAGCCCGTATCGAAGACGACCGGGTGATCTTGGACCCCCGCACCGTGATGCCCGAGGAGGAAGAAGCTCTCGTGACGGCATTACGAGATGCTTTTGCTGCATAGGCGGATTTGCGGATGAAACGTCTGATGAATTGGCTGACCGGGGAAAATCCCGGTAAGATGGAAGTATGACAGACTTTCTTTTGGTCCACGGCGCCGGACAAGGGGCTTGGACTTGGGGCCAGGTGTGGGGTTACCTGACTGCGCCGGTGGAGCATCCGCCCCGGCTCTACTCCCCACGCGTCGCAAACCGGGTGTTCACATTGGACCTGCCGGGGCACGGCGCGGATGCCAGCGGAGACACCACCGACGTCAGGTTGGAAGAGTGCGTTCATGCCATTACCAGGGCAGTGGAACGCCACGAGTTGAAGGATCTGGTGCTGGTGGGACACGGCTTCGCCGGCAGCATGGTGCTTCAAGCGGCCGGGCAGTTGGACAAGCCTCCCAAGCGCATTGTTTTGGTGGCTGGCATGGTCCCTCTTTACCAGCGTACCATGCTCAGCGTGCTCCCTCAGAAAACCAGGGTCACCTTTCGTATCTTGTCGGTCTTGAGCGCTTTTTCCAGCAAAGGATTGAGACTGCCCCGCTCGGCGATCTACAACTACCTATGCAACGGCATGGACCCCATGGAAGTGGTCCACTCAGTAGGCCGCTTCGGGCCGGTGGCTAGGCGGGTACTGACCACCAAGGTGGTGTTGGACCAGCCAGAGCCTACGAGCCCGGTGACCTACGTGGTACTGAATCAGGACAAGATACTACCGCCGGAGTCACAACACCGGATGGCGCAGCGGGTGCCGGGAGTCGACGTAGTTGAGCTAGATTCCTGCCATCAGGTGATGCTGCAGCAACCTCGAGAGTTGGCGGAAATACTGTTGAAGTACGTCTGAGCGGAGCCCCAGGTATTCAACGAAGGGCTGAAACTAAAACAGGCCCCGGCACGAAACCGCCGGGGCCCGATGTTTTTGTTGACCTATTCAGGAAGGCCGGTTAGAACATACCGCCGCCGTGGTCGTGGCCATGGTCGTGACCGGCATTCGCGTCTTTCGCTTTCTCTTCGGTGATAAGGGATTGGGTGGTCAATATCATGCTGGCTACACTTGCCGCGTTTTCCAGCGCGATGCGGGCCACCTTGGCCGGGTCGATGATGCCCTTGTCCACCAGGTCTCCGTATTCAATCCTTGAGGCGTCAAAGCCGTAGTTTTGGGACTGGTTTTGGCGGATATTGTCCAGAACGACGGCACCCTCTTGTCCGGCATTTGAGGCGATTATCCGAATGGGTTCCTCCAAAGCCTTTTTAAGAATGGTTACCGCGTTCGCCTCGTCCCTCTCAAGGCCCAAGTTGTCCAGAACGTGCATCGCCCTGATGTAGGCCACGCCGCCGCCGGGCACGATGCCCTCGTCCACGGCCGCCCTGGTGGCGGAAAGAGCGTCCTCAACCCTTTGCTTGCGCTCCTTTAGTTCGGGCTCGGTGGCGCCGCCTACTTTAATGATTGCCACGCCGCCGGCAAGCTTGGCCATGCGCTCTTGTAGCTTCTCTTTGTCGTACTCCGAAGTTGTATCGTCCATCTGGATCTGGATCTGGTCCACCCGGGCGGTGATCATGGCTTTGTCGCCCTTGCCGTCGATGATGGTTGTCTTGTCTTTGGTGGAAATCACCCTCCGGGCTTGTCCAAGATCTTCGATATTGGTAAGGTCCAGTTTCCGCCCCTGTTCTTCGGAAATGACCGTGCCACCGGTGAGGATCGCGATATCCTCCAGCATTGCCTTGCGGCGGTCTCCGAATCCGGGCGCTTTCAATGCCAAACAATTGATGGTGCCGCGCATCTTGTTCACCACCAACACTGCCAGAGCTTCGCTATCAACGTCTTCGCCGATGATCACCAGATTCTTGGATACCTGGAGGTGCTTCTCCAAGATCGGCACCAGGTCGGCCACCGACGATATTTTCTTATCGGTAATCAGGATGTAGGGGTCTTCAATCACGGTTTCCATGCGCTCCGGGTTGGTCACGAAATAAGGGCTGATGTAGCCGCGATCAAAATTCATCCCATCGACGTACTCGGTCTCGGATTCGATCCCTTTGCTTTCTTCCACGGTGATGACGCCGTCACGGCCCACGTGATCCATTACATCGGCTATTATCTCGCCGATCTCGTCATCGTTGGCGGAAATGGTGGCGACTTGAGCGGTCTGTTCCCTAGTGTCCACCGGAGTGGACAGGGTATCCAACTCGGCGACGATGGCTTTTACACCCTTGTCGATGCCTCTTTTCAACGCCATGGGGTCAACGCCGGCGGCTACCAGCCTCATCCCTTCCCGGACAATTAAATGGGCCAAGATGGTGGCGGTGGTTGTGCCGTCGCCGGCTGATTCATTGGTTTTGGTGGCGGCTTCTTTGATCAGTTGAGCGCCCATGTTTTCGAAGGATTCCGGCAGGTCGATCTCTTTGGCGATGGCCACCCCGTCGTTGGTGATAACCGGCGCTCCCCACTTCTTCTCTAGAATAACGTTCTGTCCCCTGGGTCCCAGGGTCAGGCTGACAGCCTTGGCTATCGCCTCGATTCCACTCAATAAAGCCTTCTGGGCCTCTTCGTCGCGGATTATATGTTTCGCGGGCATGCTGTTAAAACCTCCTACGGTTTGGCGGACGTTGGCCGGCCCCTATTTCCTGTTGGCGTTTATTGAGGGGCGGCCGACTATTTCACAATGCTATGTTAGCACTTTCACCGGTCAGAATCATAAGTCAGGCGGTCCAACCGGTCAAGATACGGCCCGACCTACGGGCGAAAGCGGAACCAGTCTTATTGTGGTACCAGCCCGGCGATATCGCGATCTGACCGGTTTACATAACGCCCCTCCCACGCCCGTGCTAGACTGGGCCCATGACCTACGCCGCGGACCTTCACCTGCACTCTCGCTACGCCTACGCCACCAGTAAGAACCTTACCCTGGAGAGTCTGGCTGCATGGTCTCGGGTTAAGGGTATCGACTTGCTTTCCAGCGCAGATTTCACTCACCCGGCTTGGCGCCGGGAGTTGGAGGAGAAGTTGGATCCGGTGTCGCCGGGGTTATACCGGTTCGGCGGCGTTAGCTTCGTGTTGGGAACCGAAGTCAGCTGCGTCTATAAACAGGGAGGACGAAGCCGGAGAGTTCACATGTTGCTGTTCGCTCCGGATTTTGCCACGGTGGCCGAACTTTGCACGGCTTTCTCCAAGGCAGGCGCCAAACTCGAGTCGGACGGACGGCCGACTTTGCCCATGTCCGCCAGGGACCTGACCGCTTTGGCATTGGACATAAACCACCAATGCATGGTCATCCCGGCCCACGTTTGGACACCTTGGTTCGGATTGTTCGGGTCCAAATCCGGCTTTGACCACCTGGAAGAGTGCTTCTTGGACATGACGCCCCACATCCACGCCGTCGAGACCGGGCTGTCCAGCGACCCGGCGATGAACTGGAACATCCGGGAGGTGGCCGGCCGAGCCATAGTTTCCTTCTCCGACGCCCACTCCGCGCCAAAACTGGGGCGGGAGCTTACGGTATTTGAAGGAGATTTGGGCTACGGCGAATTGGCTCAAGCCCTGAAACATCGCCAAATTGCCTACTCGGTGGAGTTTTACCCTGAGGAGGGTAAGTATCACTACACCGGGCACCGGAAATGCGGGATAAGACACTCTCCGGAAGATACCCAGCGTGTCGGCCAACGTTGCCCCGCTTGCGACAGACCGCTCACGGTGGGCGTACTGCATCGGATCAATGGGCTTTCCGATGGCGAAAGAGCTGGCCATAGAGACGCCGCCGGCTTCGTACAGAACCAAGAAGGCTTTCCACCCTTCATCCGGTTGGTCCCGTTGCAGGAAATCATCGCGGAAACTTTGGCCCTTGGTCCGTCCAGCAAGCGGGTCCAAAAAGAGTACAGCCGCATCATTGGGGAGTTGGGTAATGAGCTGAACATCCTGGCGTGGGCCGAGGAGGCCGACCTCGTGGCCGCCGCAGGAGAACCCCTGGCCCGAAACATCCTGAAGGCACGGATGGGCGAGGTGAGTATCGAACCAGGCTATGACGGCTTGTACGGGAAGGTTAGCGTTGCAGACTAAGGACAACTCGCCCTTAGCGGGCTGTCGTCTCCCCCTTACGAAATGGGAGAGTCAGAGAGGGGGTCGCCCCCATTGCTAATAATCCAGATCGGGGTCCGGGGCCAGCACCAGCCGGAGCGCCCGGTTGGTGGCAGGGTCGTAAAAGGCGGCGCGTACCCGGTCTCCGGTCTTCAGGTCGCTGAACTTTAGGCCGCGTTTGTTTTTGCGTGAGATGGCGGGGGGATCTGCTTTTGGGAACAGCAGTATCACCGGATCGCCCCGCCGGGGTTGAATGGTTACGGCCGACAAATACTCTTCGACCAGAGTGATTTCCCCGCTTATCCGGGCAGCGCGAGGCGGTTGGACGGTCAACCGGTCCGTCTTTCCGGTTATAGGATGGTAGGCGCCGTTCACCACGCGCTGGCCCAGGGAAAGACCGTCGACCCCTATCGATCTCCCTCTTTTAACCACCTGAGTTTCGGCGTTCACCAGAATCACCAACATATCCAACTTGTTGGTAGTAATCGTCACTCGAGTGGATCCTTGGTCCGCGCTTGTGATCCCTGCGATAACCCCTTTTATCGACGCCGGTGGCGGTGAACTGAGGCTGAGAACCTCCAACACCGGCGCGGCATTCCCGGCCGCGCCGGCCGCCTCCAGGATGCGCGTATTAGCTCGGACCAAGTCGCCCAACCTGACTTCATTGATGGATACGCGGCGGCCGTCCCGCCGAACTACCGTCTCGACGGTACGGGTGAATGACCGGACCTCTCCATCCTTCGTCATGATCGACAGGTTGCCGGGCAGGGCTTTGGCGACGAACCGGTATATCACTCCGCGAACCGGTGGGCTGTCCCCAACGCCAGCTTGGGAATCCAACTCGATCAACTCCAGGGAGTCGGGTTGGAAGATCGCCGTCACGTTGGTGTCCAATAGCTCTTTGCCCAGACTGGTTGGGGAACCGTCCACTAGAAGAACACTTTGCGGCAATACATTAAGGGTCACGGTGGCCTGGCTGGCCGAGTCCCGAATGGTGATCCTCGGCAGTGCGTCGTAGCTCGTATCAAGGTCGAGTTGGATGATGGGCCCGTTGACGGCCCCTGGGTCCACTGTGTTTAACAACTCTTGGGCGGTGGCTTTGTCCAGGGTTGCTCCGGCGGATACCAAAATCCGGCTGGCGGTCCGGGATTCCAGATCGTAGCGGACTTGAACCCGGTTGGCCAGGTCCAATCGGCTGAAGGAGATGTCCCTTCCTTGGAACCTGATGGCGGTCGCGCCATCGATGATTACCTGCACCGCCGGAAGTCTGGAAGGCTGCACCGTCAACAACTTGCGTTCTATGTCGATGGAGGTGACGATGCCCGAAACAGTGGCTGAGGGTTTTCCAGCCCCGAAACGTGACATTCCTCGGGCATAGGCGTTTTTGGCTTCAGTCAATCGTTCTTGAAACTGGCTGTGCCGTGAGGAATCGGTTCCCGCGAGCACGTCTTGGGCCAGGGTTAAGTGGCGATCGGCGTTTTCGTTCAACCTTTGCCGCAAGGCCGACAATTTGCCAGCTGCCCGGGCCTTCTCGGCCCGCTCAAGGGCCACCTCGATGCGCTGCAGGTTGTCCAAGGCCCGGTCTAGCCCGGTGATCAAAAGAGAACCGGTGCTTAGGTCTTGCTCCAGAACGGCGGTGACCAAGTCACCTGGCTTTAATATGGATGGGTCACTGGCCGAGACGGATGAGATCGTCCGTCCACCAGCGTCTTGGATGTCTACGACTCCGTCTTCTCCTACGCCGGTCACGATTCCGGTGAAGTGGCGGGACCGCACCGGTTGGACCGGTATAACGAGGATTGAAACAGCTTGGCCGTTGGCCGCCAAAACCGCCACGGCGCTGCCCAACGGGATGTCGTCCACCGTGGGCTGCTCCAGTCCCGGAACCCGGATCGCCGTGCCAGGGTTCGCGGTAATCTCCACCGGCCCATTAGCCGTGTTCAGGGTGATGTCAACCTCACCGGCCACTGCCCTAGGATGGTCCCCGGTGATACCCACGACTTCTCCGAAGATGCCGGTTTGAGGCGATTGACGCGGTCCAGCGGCTCCGGCGGTCCCGGTTGTGGCGATCAGGGCCAAGATCAGAGTGAGGAGTACGATTCCAACAAACCAGATCGAACGCCGGATGCGGGGTCCTGCGACTAGCTCGGGACGAACCGAAAATGGTATCCCCACGGATCGCGATGAGCTTGTCGAACCTTTTTTTGCTCCGGCGTTTGGTCTTAACATTTTCAGGGCCTCCGTCGTTTGGGGGCTGCTGGCGGGCAGTCTGGTGTGGGATTAGGGGACGAAAATCACCGTGCGTACCAGGGACAGTTCCTCCCCGGCAACCGAAGTAGCAATCACCTCGATCGCCAGGGGGTTGTCGTCGGGAGAAATGATTAATTCCAAGGAAAAATGGCCCTCGGCGTTGGGAATGGCCAGCCTACCGTTGATGCTTACTGTGGCGTCGGGCGAGGAGATACCGGTAACTGTGATGACATCTTTGTCCACCACCATGTCTTCCGGAGGGAAAGTTACTTCCAATCGCAACGCGGCGGTCTGAGGAACGGGCGATGGTCCGGGAGTAGACGCGGGCTCCGGCGGTGATGCCGGTGTTGGCGGCGCGATAGGAGGAGTCGTTGCCGTGGGCGAAGGGAGCGGTGTTGCCACAACCGCCGGAATCACGGTCGGCATAACCGAAGGAACCGGTGTAGCGGCCGGCGTGGGGTTGGTCTTTGGCGGTTGGGCGGAGGGTTGGACCGCAGTGGACGGGAGGGCAACAGCCGGAGAGGAGGAGACAGGCTGCGCAGCCTCAGTGCCCGCCGGAGTGGCTTCGTCGCCTCCGCACGCCGTAGTCAACAAGAGGATGAACAGTGCCGCCGCCGGCAGCAACTTAGCCGGGAAGGTTCGAACCCGCATCCCTACTCTCCCATAGCCGAGGCTATCACCCAGTTCGCGCCCAGCCGATTCCCGATTCTCCAGCGGAATCTGATATCGATATATTTAAGTATAAATGATTGAAGCATTTGCCAGTAACTGGCTGACAACCCAGTTACATTAAAAATACGGCTCTATGCTAGAATGGGGCCAATTTCCGGACCACGTACGCTGGCCGACCTGCTCCAGTTGAATCCTGCAGTCCGGTCGTAGAGATCGATGGACGTTTCACTGCGGCGTCTCCAAACTGGAGACATTGACCAGGTGATTGAGATTGAGAGGGAGGCGTTTTCTCCCCTCTGGGTCACCACCCCTTTTAAGCGCGAGTTGAACAACCGCTACGCTTGCTACCTAGTGGCATGTGAGGCGGCGGAGGAAGAAGAACCTCCCACGGACGCTGACCCGGAGGGGTCCCGGTCTTTGTGGTCCCGGGTATTGACAAGTGCCCAACGCTTGGTGCCGGGTAGCCAGGGAGACAGTGATTCTCCTACGCCCATCGCCGGTTACGTTAGTGTCTGGTATCAGGGGGACGAGGCCCACATCACCGAGATTGCGGTGAGGGAAAGTCTGCGAGGAAACGGCATAGGTGAATTGCTTCTCATAGGTTCGTTGCGAGAAGCCGTCGAATACGGCTCTGAAGTAATGACTTTGGAGGTCCGGGTTTCCAACTTCATCGCCCAGCGGCTTTACGAAAAATATGGGTTCAAGAATGTGGGCGCCCGCAAGGCATACTATTCGGACAACCGGGAAGACGCGGTTATAATGACCACGAGTCCCATAAAAAGCGAAGAGTACCAGAGCATGTTTCGAGATTTGCAGGAGACCTACCTCACAAAATGGGGTGAGATCCGGTTTCAGTCTAAAACCACTGGCTCATCCCAGTCTTAACCAGGCCAGAGAGCGGCAAATCTCTTCGTCATACCTGCCACGTTATACCTACCGCCAGCGTCCACTGCCCATACCGGTTCAACGCATGCACACCCTTAGATTCCGAGTTCTGTCGCTGGCGTTACTGATGTTGACCATCTGAGGCTGCGTTGGTAGAATGACTCAGTCGTTAGAACCCTCAAAGGCTGGTCAAGGTCAACCTAGACTATCCATGACCGGCAAAGTTAGTGGGCCGGAGGCCGGGAACTCATGTTGGTCATCGGACTCACCGGGGGCATAGGGACGGGTAAGAGCGAGGTTGCACGCTTGTTGCAGTCACTGGGGGCGTCCGTCATCAGCGCCGACGAGGTCGGTCACGAGGCCTACGCTCCCGATTCCGAAAGCTGGCGCGAGGTAGTCGATACCTTCGGTAAGGAAATATTGCAGCCCAGTGGCGAGATCGACCGGCAAAAACTGGGCGCCATAGTGTTTTCGGACCCCCAGCAACTGGGAAAATTGAACGCGATTCTGCATCCTCGCATGGCTAGGATGGTGGCGGACAGGATACAAGTTTTGCGGGATCAAGGGGCCTCGACGGTGGTCGTCGAGGCTGCCCTTTTATTCGAAGCCGGATGGGACTCCCTAGTTGATGAGGTTTGGACCACCGACTCGTCTGTCGAATTGGTGGTTGAAAGACTTCAAGCCCGTAATGGCATGGATGAAAAGGAAGCCCGCCGGCGCATCGGCTCGCAGATGGACCGTGCCGAGCGGATAGAGCGGTCTGACCTGGTGGTGGATAACTCCACCGATGTATCCGCTTTGGAACAAACGGTTATGGCTCTGTGGGACAATAGAGTAAACGTGAAGACAGAGAGAGGCTAATGGTACAGACAGATCAGCCGAGTTATAAAGAATACGCCATCGAGGAATTCTTAGTACGCGACGAGCCTTACTACCGGGTCGTTGGCGACGAATTAGATCTTTTCACTGCGGCTTACCATCAGCATATTCCGGTGCTGCTCAAAGGTCCCACCGGTTGCGGCAAGACCAGATTCGTGGAATATATGGCCTGGAAGCTCGGCCGTCCTCTAACCGTTACGAAAGGAGACGGTACCCAGGAACTCAAAGAAGGAGAGGTCCGGGTACCTCTGGTCACCATTGCTTGTCATGAAGACCTTACGGCCAGCGACTTGGTGGGAAGGTATCTTTTAGACGCCAACGGGACGCGCTGGATCGACGGCCCCATGACCCGGGCGGTAAAGAACGGCGCTATCCTCTACCTGGATGAGGTTGTCGAGGCCCGTAAGGACACCACGGTTCTGATTCATCCGCTGACCGACCACCGGCGCATATTACCTATTGAGAAAACCGGTTCTATCGTCGAGGCGGACGACCGGTTTCTCCTGTGCATCTCCTACAACCCCGGTTACCAAAGCGCCCTGAAGGACTTGAAACACAGCACCAGGCAGCGGTTCATGTCCATAGAATTTGACTATCCCCCAAGGGACATCGAAGCTGAGATCGTTGCCCGGGAAAGCGGGTGTAGTGCCGAGATAGCAGACTCCCTAGCCAAGCTCGGGGAAAAGATACGCAACTTGAAAGAGCATGGCCTCCAGGAAGGCGCCAGCACCCGCTTGTTGATCTATGCCGGGAAGTTGATTTCCGAAGGTATCAGTATCCGCCGGGCTTGCCAGGTGGCCATCGTGTGGACCCTGACCGACGAACCGGAACTGCAGCGAAGCATCGAAGAGGTGGTGTCCTCTATATTCGAGTAGGGGTTTGATGGCCTTATCTCCTCCAGACATCGTCAGCCAAGTTTTAGCCCACCGTACTAAACAGACGGTGGGCGAACAGTCTCTAACACCTGCCTCTGTGCTGCTGCTGCTATACCCCAAAGACGGTGAATACTGTATTCTATTGAACAAGCGGTCCCAGCAGGTGGAACACCATAAAGGGGAGATTTCCCTTCCTGGAGGGGCCAGAGACCCCGAGGACCGAGACTCGTTGGATACGGCGTTGCGGGAGACCGAAGAGGAAATGGGTATTGATCGGTCTGACGTAACCATCCTGGGAGAATTGGACGAAGTCGTTACCAGGAGCCATTTCAAAGTAAACGTGTACGTGGGCACCATCCCCTATCCCTACCCCTTCAATCCCAGCGAGGATGAGATCGCTGAGGTCCTGGAAATCCCCGTGGCCGATCTCAATGATCCGTTGAACCACCGGGTTGAGACCCGTTTGGAAGATGGCGTGCCGGTCACAAGCAGGTCCTACGCTTATAATGAGCATCTAGTTTTCGGCGCTACGGCAAAGATCGTCCAGCAGTTCTTGGAACTTTTGGAGGATGGGACGGCAAAGGAGGAACACTAAGTTGAGTACGTCTCCTCTGGCGGGAATAGAAGTTGAGCTTGCCAAGTTACCCCCGGCGGTTCTGGAAGCCTACCAAGAAGCCGTGGAAACGATAGAGGCGGCTTTCGGCGAAGAGGAACTTGTCCTCTGGGCGAAAGAAGGCCTGGCCATCGGGACCCAGACGGTTCGATCCTGGGAATCGGCGGTAGAGTACTACAAGGTCGGGCCTCAAGTCTCCCGGTTCCTGTCCTTCCCTTCGTTCATGCAATGGGCGCGGTGCGGCACCTATCTGGCTCAAGATTCACCCACGCTGGCAGTGGCATTCTTCAAAGCCAGTTCTTCCATCGTCCCCAACCTCAGGCCGCAGTACATACCCCGTTGGGCCGGCCTGGGCCGCAGTTTGTATAAGGGGACTTGGAAATCCAGCACCCTGGCGGCCAAGTTCTTCGAAGTCAGCCCGGACCTAGTTCGCAATCTGCCATTCTGGGATGTGGAGGTATTCGCTTCCCTGATCGAGGCAATGTCCTACAAATCCTACGACGTCGCCGGCGAATGTCTGGTGTTGGGCCGGGACGTTTTGCCGGCGATGGGCCGGGAGCGCGAGGCCTTCCTCTCCATGGCCAGAGCTTTGATCGATGGTAGCTGGCGTGAGATTAAAACCTGTTTAGAGTTGGTGCCCAGGGCACTGCAGCTGGTAGACGAAAACCAGACCGGCCGTTTCCTCAAACTGGGAGAGCGGTTGGCCAAAGTGGGCCTCCGGGAAACATCCCGTTTCTTGGCCGACGGCACCCAATCGTTGAGCAAGATCCCCGCCGGCTCCCAGGGTTATATCCTGGATCTTTGCGAGACCTTGCTGGCGGTTTCCCCCGAGGCCGTGCCGCCTTTCCTCAAAAGCCTTAGCGGCGTGCTGGACCGCATCACCATCAGCCAGTTGGACTCTTGGTTCCACCGCGGCATGGAACTGCTCAAGGACAACCCGGAAAGCGGCATCGCTTTCTTCAAGGTTGAGTCCAACACTTCCGTCGCTATGCTGGAAACCTTATCATCAAGCCTCGAACTGGACCGGGTGAAGGGTATCATCCGGCTGTATTGCAGCGCCTTGTCCGGCACGTCCATTGACGTTCTAGACACCCAAGAATTGGTTAGGAAGAACATCGGTTGGGTTGATGAGGATTCTGCTTCCACCGATGGCACTAAGGTATTTCTACCCACTATCGTGGACCACTATCCCGACAAGCAGGACAATTTCTCCTGGTTCAAGGTGGTTTCCACCCATCAGGTGGGTCACTTGGAGTTCGGAAGTTTCCTATTTGATTTCACCAAGCCCAGCGGACTGTTCGATAACCGCCGATTTCCGCGTGAGGACGAAGTTAACGCCGGGAAACAGGCCGCGGCGGAGGAGGAGGGCGTTGAGCCCGCCCAATCTCTAACCGACATCGGCCGGTTCTTGTCTCTGTTCCAAGACCGCCAACTGGCGTTCGACCTCTTCACCGTGCTGGAGGACTGCCGTCTGGACTACCGGATCAAGGTGGAATACCCGGGTATACGCCTTGCCGCGAACCGGGTCCAGGACGAGGCGTTGGCCAACCGTCCGAATATTCAAGAGATGGGCGTGCAACAGGCTTTAGTAGAGCTGCTTATCCACATGAGCCTGGAGCAGTTCACCGAACTGCCGGTGCCCATCGAGTACAAAGACGCCGCGGTCGTCTTGGCCCAGATTCTGCATGAACTGCGCAACGCTCAAGCCGAAGTGGAGGACACTGCGGAAGCCACTTTGAGGGCTTACGAGATCATTTCCCGGATCGCCAACGAAAACCCGCCGGAAGAAGATTGGGAACAGGAAGACTTGGAGGAGCCCGGTGACTTTTCGGAAGAAGAATACGAATCCCTCATAGACCAGTTGCAAGCCGGGCAGGACGCTTCTGGAGAGTCCGGCGAGGGGGAGTCCCGGGAGTCGCCCGAGCCGGTGGACTACCGTGGAGATTTCAAGCCGGAGATGGTTCAGCTATTAACCAGGTTGCAGTCCGACCAGGACCAGCAAGGCGAGGGCGAGCCGATCTCCCAAGAGATGCTGGAACAGCTCCTTCAGGAAAGCTCAGAGCTGGAGTTGGACGCCGAACAAGGCGACATCAACGACAGCATGAGCGCTTTCGCCCAGAATCTGATGAAAGAAGCCGGCACGCCGCCGCCTAACTCTCAGCCGGGGCAGGGTTACGGTCCTCTGCTGCACGACGACGACCAAGGCGGAGAGCTGGAGGCCCGGGAACCCAAGACCTTTGCCTACGACGAGTGGGATTTTAGGGCCAACGACTACAAGCCGCGTTGGTGCATCGTCAAAGAGAAAGTCGTGGAGGAGGGCGACACAACCTTCTACAACGACGCTCTGAAAAATTATCTCTCTCTGTCCCACCACATCAAGCGCCAGTTTGAGCTGATCATGCCCGAGAGCATGAAGAAGATCTACCGGCTGATCGACGGCGAGGACATTGACCTCAACGCCGCTCTGGAAGCTTGGGCCGATCTACGGATGAATGTCCCGCCGGATGAGAAGATCTACTGGCATCGCAACCGGAACCGGCGGAACGTGGCAGTGGTGTTCTTGTTGGACATGAGCGCATCTACCGCCGAAGCCATCGACGAAGGCCGTCAAGTGGTGGACGACCGGGACGCTCCCGATGACCCGGTGGAGTACATGGTGTGGCTGCGCCGCCGCCGGGAAGGCTTGGTGCGCCGGAACTACAAGCGCATCATCGACCTGGAGAAGGAGAGTACCGCGTTGCTCATCCAGGCCCTGGAAGCTATCGGAGACACCTATGGTATCTACGGCTTCTCGGGTTACGGCAGAGAGAACGTGGAGTTCTACGTAATAAAGGACATCGACGAAGGATTTGGAGATAAGGTAAAGCGGCGTATCGACAAGGTCACCCCGCTCCATGCCACTCGCATGGGCGCCGCCATACGCCACTCCATCACCAAGCTAGAAAAAATCGACGCTACCACGAAGATCCTCTTCCTGATCAGCGACGGCCGGCCCCAGGACCGGGGCTACAGCCGGGAAGGAGTGGAGAAGGAGTACGCCGTCCACGATACCCACATGGCTCTGTTGGAGGCCAAACGCAAGGACATTACCCCGTTCTGCCTAACGGTGGATAAATCGGGGCACGATTACCTGAAGAGCATGTGCGGCGACATGGGATACGAGGTGTTAGGGGACATTTGGGCCCTGCCGGAACGGCTGCCCATGCTGTACCGCCAGCTAACTACGTAGACCAACGGCAACTGGTTCGCTTATGATTAACGATAGGGGTACGGCTAGCCGTACCCCTATCGTATTAAGCTAATGAGGTCGGCAGCTATGTCCCCTTCGCAAGGGGGGACTGCAGGGAGGTCGTTTTCTCCCCGGAGAAACTTCCCATATATCCCTTCCACTGTAAGAAGCGGACTGACCGGCAATGCCGAATTGCTACCGGCCGCCTTCCGACGAGATCAGTTTTCTTAATTCAATCAGCGCATTGTTGGACATACGCCGTTTCACGGTGACCCGTCTGGGGGGCACCCGCAGTTCCATCTCTTTTGAACTGTTGGGACCAACAATGGATAGGTAGGCTAGCCCGGACGGCGGTCCATCACCGGGCGGCGATCCGTCGTCGCCCGCTATGCCGATACTGTAATCGGACCCCAATCCCTTCCGGACCGCTTGGGCCATGGCGTTGGCCGTCTCTTGGCTAACAGCGCCGTGCCGCTCTATGACTTCCGCCGGCACGCCGTGAGCGATCTTTACGCCGTCGCCAATGGCCACCACTCCTCCTTTGAAGTAGCTGGCGCTATCCGGTGAGTCGGTTAAGCTGTTGACCAAGTATCCTCCGGTGCAAGATTCCATGGTTGCCAGAGTCAGGCCCCGCTGCCGCAGGAGTATACGCACGGCCTGTTCCGGGGTTTCCTCATCGTATCCCCAGATGTGGGGGCCCAATCGCTCCTCAATGGCTTTTTCGACCGGGGCGATCAGAAGCCGGGCGGCCGCCTCGTCTGGCGCTCGGGCGATTATCCTCAAGTGATTCCCGTCGGCCTTGGAGTAGATGCCCAGGTAGGGATTCTCCTTGCCAAAGAACTCGGATATTATTTCGTCGATCGCCGCTTCCGACAAACCCATGGTTTTGATGTTCCGGGTGATAGTCACCTCATCGTCCACTAACTTAAGTAGCCGGGGCGCCACCTCTTCGTCCCAGATCGCGTGCATCTCCGCAGGAGGGCCGGGCATTGACACGATGATGCCGCCGTCGCGTTCCGCCCACCAACCGGGGGCGGTGCCGTTTCGGTTGGTGATGAATTGGGCCGAGGGAATCAATTGGGCTTGTTTTATGTTGCGGGAAGGCATGTCGGTACCGCGGTTCCGGAATTGCTGTTCCAGGTGCCGAACCGCTTCTTCCTGGACGGTAGGCGTCTCCCCCAGGGCTGCTGCCACGCCTTCCCTGGTCAAGTCGTCCTGAGTCGGCCCCAGGCCGCCGGTGGTGAAGATAATGTCCGAGCGTTCCAGCCCCCGGGAGAAGGCTTCAGATAGCATATCCAGGTTGTCTCCGACGATGGACACCCACCGGAGTTGGATCCCCAGGGCGGGCAATCTGGTGGCGATCCATGCGGCATTGGTATCCGTCAACTCGCCCATCAAAAGCTCGGTCCCAATGGAAATTATTTCAGCTTTCAATTAAATCTCCTCGACAAATAAGGGCGCCTCGACGTGATCGAGGCGCCCCTGCTTCATGGCTCTTCAGCCCTTAGGTTGTGACATAGATGAGCTTAGTCTGTCAACCCGAACCGGGATTTGGCTTGTCCTCCGGCCGAACCGGCGGGTCCGTGACCAATGCGCTTATCCGTTGTGCCCGTTCGATCGGCATCGAGAATACTTGATAGCCACCCAACAGGCTGGCGTAGCGGTGTTCTCCGTCGGGCGTTGTGTCACCAAGGTAAAACTCTACGTCCGCTCCTGCGGCAAGTCCCAATCTTATTTTGGTCTTGGGTGGATCTAGACCGTATTCAGCGAAGTTATCAATATCTTCCGCCAGAATATCGTCGGCTCTTGGGCCGCTGAGCATCTCAGGAGTGTTGCCCCACTTGTCCGCCAGAACCGGCTCCTCGCTTGGCTGTAGTTCTATAGGGTCCAAGATCGCCCACTCCGAATCGCTAGCGCCCACCTTGCCGTAGGCTACGGTTTGGTCTTGCTCGGTGATCTGGATGAACACCAGTGGGTTGTCTTGCAACTGGAATAGGCGTAAGTAGGGCGGGTCGGTCGCCAAACGGTTGATCACTTGTGCCCATATAGACGGCACGGTGAAAAGCGTGGGATACCCAACCAACCTAGCGTACTGGTTTTTATCGTCTGGGGTATTGCTGCCCAAATGAAATTCGAAACTCTGACCGCTTGAGTCGGTGACTTTAATGATCGATAAAGGAGGGTCTAACCCGTAGGACGCTGGGTTTTCGATAGTTGCGGCCAGATCCCGGTTGACCCGAGGCCCGCTAAGCAACAAGGGCGTGCCACTCCACTTGTCTTGAAAAACTGGAATCTCAGGGTCACCTTGGATGTACCATCGACGGCCTCCCGGCAATCGGTTATAGATCGCTGTCTGACCTTCGTTAGTAACCTCGATGCGCTTAATGCTGTCTTCGTCGATGCGGTACAGCCAGGGCTCATCCGGCTCCCGGTCGGTGGGTCCAAAGTACCGCACCACCAAGAATGTGCCGCCAAACAGCACCAAGATAGCAACCAATAAGATTGAAAGACGTAGGTTCATGTTATTTCGACGCGCCCTCGCCGGAGATTAAGTTCTGCCTCTTGGTTAAGAAACCTGCTTATCAACAAACCTTTTTAACCAGGCTACCGCCGTACCCACCAGACCAGGGCGGCCATCAATCCCATCAATCCAGGCAGGAACACCCATGATGTCCAGCGTACGAAATTAAACTCGTTCTTGTTCAGGTTGAACTCCCGGAAAGTAAAAGCTTTGTCGCGGATGGATACCAGAGAGAAGTCTCCAAGAAGGTAGTTGGCGGAGTTCAGGAAAAGGTCCGCGCCGCCGCCTCTGCTGAAGAAACTATTTGACACGAAGTCGGAGTCACCAAAAACAACCAGCCAGGACAACTCTGAATCCGGCGGCTGAGACGTGGGGGCCGGGCTGCCTACCGGGCCTATCCCTTGAACGAATATAGCAGGCGAGAATGGACCCCGCGGGTCGGACTCATCCCCAGCATCCGTTATAGGGTCAGCCCGCTCTAGATCGTCGATCAAGTAGCTGTTAGGTGAAGTCATGGCCAGAGGTACGGGTCTCCTGAGGCCATCGTTGATCACGATCAATGGGGATGTGGAGGGCATGAAGCTGGGTTGCAAAGGCACGCCTCTGGGAAAGATTATCTCCAGAGGCGCCTCAGGGTTGTATCCGCTAACTCTAAGGATCTGCGGGTTTCCCGGCACGGATTGGCTCAAGTCCCGGATGTATCCTTTCCCAACGACGACTCCCCAAATGGCCAAGAACTGGCGGAAAGTGTCAACGATCTCCGTGTCGGCCAAGAATATCATCCGGCCGCCTTCTCTCCGGTCGGACACGGTTCCGTCGCTGTTCAAGATCTTGCCTTGCATGTAACGGTTCAAAGCAGCGGCATGAGTTTCGGGAAGTTCCCCGGTAGGACGGGCTATCACCAGCAATGCGGTGTCGTCCGGCACCGACACTTCTGTGTCATCGGGGGTCCAAGTAAGGGGCGCCACACGATAGTTGTCTTGTTCCAGGCCGGCACGTAGCTCACTATAACCGTCGGCACCAGAACTGTTGATGCTACGTTCCCCGTGGCCGGTCAGGAAGTAGATCGCTTTTTGCTCTTCACCGGTAGCTACCAGCATGCCGGTCACCAGATCCTGCTCCAATTGGCTGTAGGATGGATCAGTGGGCTGCACCACGTCTATCTTGTCTGAATCCAGGGACTCCACCACCACCGACTCCGCAACAAAAGCCAGAGGCCTGGCGCCGAAGTAGGCGTTGGCGATGTCTGGCTTATAGTCCGGGTCGACCATGCGGAAAGTGAATTTCCCGGAGCGGGCCGCAAACTCTTTCAGGGTGTCCTCGACCTTAGCCCGCCTGTTGGCTTGGGCGGGGTCCGAGGTTAATGCCAAGTCTTTGTAAAATGCCGTGGCCCGTAACGGTTCGTCCAGATCGCTGAGAATCTGTTTGGTCCGTTCAGCCAAGCTGAATTGGTTGGTGGCTGTTACATCGATCCTTTTGTTGTTCTCGAAAGTGACTACGCCTATCAGCAATGTGATCCCGATGAACGCCGCCATCATTATTATAGAATTGACGCCGTAACGGCCGGTCCGGCTGAGAAATGCTGCCGTCACCGAGCTCAAGAAAATCAAGCCCACCGTGCCGATGAGAACCAAGCCGAGGATGATGTCGGCGATGCCGTATATGCGCATGGAGCTGACGAACGCCACCACAATTATTCCGGAGACCAAGGCGATCACGCCGGCGACGACCATAGGAAAACGGTAGGAGCCTATGACATCTAAAATCGGCTCCAAAAAGCTGAAGAGGGTGCGGGACAGTTCCACATCTCCGGCGCCGCCTTCAGTAGGTCCCTCCGGATCGACAAGTTGTTCCGGTGAAGCTTCCTCCGCTACTTCATCCTGCCTGCCGGAGCCGCCCCGCCGCCGGCGCCAATCTCTAGGCTGTTCGCTCATGCTACCTCCACCGCCGCGACTCTAGTGCCCGTATCGAGAGGAAAACGAAGAAGGAGGTAAGCAGCAGATAGTAGGCTATGTGTTTCGTGTCAATCACACCCCGTTCGAAATCGTCGAAGTGGCTTTTCAAGCCGATCTCGTTGACGATTGTGGCGGGTAATCCGGTCAGGGTCCCGGCCGCGAAGTCGGTGAAGTAAAGCACCAAAAGAATGCCCATCGCTACGACGGCGGCTACGATCTGGTTGCTGGTCAGCGTGGAAGTTAGCAAACCTACGGAGAGAGCTGCCGCGCCGTACAGAATCAATCCCAAATAGCCAGACCAGATGGGACCGGGGTCCGGGTCGGCAAAGATGACCAGTAAAAGTACAAAATATAGGGTTAACACAATTGTGCCCAGGAGAAAGACCAGGCTGGCTATATATTTGCCCAATATAACTTCCCAGTCCCGGACCGGTGAGGTTAGCAAAAGCTCGATGGTCCCTAATTTCTGCTCTTCGGCCAATAACCGCATGGTGAGCGTGGGGGCCAACAAGATTAGTATGATGGTAGCCCCTTGGAAAAAGCTGCTCATCGACGCTTGCGGGAAGGGGTTGCTCAGGTCCCTCACAAAAAAGAAACTGGCTAGAGCCAGGAAAATCATAGCTACGATATAGGCGGTGGGGCTGGAGAAGTAGATTTGAATCTCTTTCCAAGCCACTGCTTGGACAGTGCGCATCGCTAGAGCTCCTCGTGGGTTGTTAGTTTTAGGAAGATCTCTTCCAGGCTCATCCCCATGGTTTGCATGCTAAGTAGGCTCCATCCGGCGCCGATCACCGTTCTGGAGATCTCGTCCCTAAGGTCCTGACCCTCATTTGCTTGAATGGTGTAGATCTCCTTGCCATGGCTCGACTGGTGAGACGCACTGGCCACCCCTTTCAAGGCCCGCAACGCCGGTAACACCTGGGACACCGGACCACCGATCTCTACTTCCATCTGCTCGGAACCCTTCAACCTCTCGGCCAGGTTTTCTGGGGTGTCCTCAGCCACGATCTTACCTTCGCTTATGATAAGAACACGATCGCAGATCATGCTAACTTCGGGCAAGATATGGGTGCTTAGCACCACGGTCTGTTCCCGGCCTAGCTCTTGGATCAGCCGCCTGGTTTCCACAACTTGTATCGGATCTATGCCAATGGTGGGCTCGTCCAGGACCAGAACTTCCGGTTCGTGGAGGATCGCTTGGGCGATGCCGACCCGCTGACGGAATCCCTTGGATAACTTTCCTATCAAGGTTGACCGATAGTCGCCCAACCGGCATACGTCGATCACCTCTGATATACGGCGTTTGATGGCCTTGGGCGGCATCTGGCGCAGCGTTCCCATGTATTTGAGGTAGCTGTTCACCGGCATGTCGGTATAAAGGGGGACGGTTTCCGGCAAGTAGCCCACCCTCCGCCTGACCTCCAGCGACTGCTCCACGATGTCGAAGCCGTCAAGGGTAACTTTACCCCTGGTTGGTGGCATGTAACCGGTTAAGATACGCATGGTGGTGGTCTTGCCCGCGCCGTTGGGTCCCAAGAATCCCAGGACCTCCCCTCTTTCCACGCCAAAATTGACATCCTCTATGGCTGCGTATGGACCATAGTAGTGGGTGAGGCCGGAAGCCTGAATCATGAGCGATTTAGAGTCTTGCTTTACCATAGGGTTGCATCCCGCCGTCTATTGAGTGAAAATTACACTAGGCTAGATGGCATTAATTCGTAATCGACAGTGATGATATTCCATACGAATGGATTTGCCAAGGCGTAGGGTATCCCTATAATTCGCGATATGGCGTAAATTGGCCGAGGGAGGTAGGATGCACCTGGTGATCGACGGATACCGTGGAGATCTTGATAGGATGTGGGACGTTGAATTGGTACGGTCCTTTTTGACCGACTGTCCCGCAACCCTGGGCATGACCCGAATTACCGAGCCCGAAGTATTGAAGTACGATGCTCCTAAGGAGCAGGATTCGGGTGTATCCGGATTCGTGATTATAGCGGAGAGCCACATTAGCATACACACATTCCCTAATCGCGATTACGTAAACATCGATATATTTTCGTGCCAGCCATTCGATCACGACCAGGCTTTGTCTGAAGTGAAAAGTCTGTTTCAACTTCAGGACGCGAAAACATGGCTCCTAGACCGGGGGTTGGAGTGGCTGGACACCGAGCAGGGGCGAAACGAGGTGCGGGAGCAACGCACTGCTTTGGATGCCAGTTCGCCGGATCGCCCCCGTGTCTGAAACGGAACACCTGCCCTGGATACCCCCAAACTTCCTGGCGCTCCCCGCGGAAAATAGCGGCCTTGATGAGGCCAGGGCCGTGCTTATTCCGGTACCGTACGACAGCACGACTTCACTACGAGGCGGGGCGAGGAACGGACCGGCCGCCCTCATTGAAGCCTCATATGGCCTTGAAGATTACGACCACGAACTTGATTTGGATGTTTCATTGGTCGGGATCCATACCACCCAGGCCCTTGAGGCCCATATGGGGGGGCCGGCCGAAATGGTCAAACGGGTGCGGGCGGCTGTCGGTAGTTACGCACACTCCGGGAGGCTGGTCGGCGTGTTAGGGGGCGAACACTCGGTATGTATCGGCTCGGTCCAAGCTAATCTAGAGGTTTATCCCGATATTTCGGTGCTCTACATCGACGCCCATGCCGATCTGCGGAACGAGTACATGGGCACGCCTTGGGGCCATGCATCGGGGGCCAGGAGAATCCACGAGATGTGCCCGCTCGTATTAGTAGGGGTGCGCAGTCTTTGCCCGGAAGAGCGGGACTATATCAAATCAGCCTCTATACCCACGTTCTACTGGCCGCCATCTTGCGACGACCGGGAGTTGATCAGCGGTATAGTCGAGCATCTTGGACCGACGGTATACGTTAGCATTGATCTCGACGCTTTAGACCCGGCCTTGATGCCCGCCGTGGGGACACCGGAGCCGGGAGGGCTGAGTTGGTACCAGATGGTTTCGTTGTTGCGATGCGTCGCTGAGACAAGGCGTATCGTTGGGTTCGATATCACCGAATTATGCCCGGCTGAGGGTCCGGCGGCCTGCTCCTATACGGCGGCCAAGCTGGTCTACAAATTGGTGGCATACGCCACCTCTCTCGGAAAATGACGAAAGATCGCCCAAGGGCGAATCGTTGCCACTGGGCATATCCATAGGAGCCGGCGCTTCGGCCGGTGCGGCTCCCGCATTAATCTTAATACTGGCCGCTCCGCTGAGATATGGGATTCTGGAGACCGGGTTTAGATAATCGATGGGACCTTCCATCCGCGTGGGCAAAATCTTCGGTATTCCCATTGAGATCCACTTCAGTTGGGTCTTCATCTTCCTGCTGATGATCGTAATCCTGGGCGACCTGTTCGACCAATCTCAATCTACTGCCCTCGGACGTTGGGCGTGGGCGTTGTTGATTGCGGTCCTGTTCTTCGCGTCTGTTCTTGCCCATGAGCTTTCCCACAGCCTAGTGGCGGTTCGTAAGGGCATCCCCGTAGACGGGATTACGCTGTTCTTCTTCGGCGGCGTTTCGCACCTGGCCCACGAAGCGCGCCGCCCCTACGTCGAGTTCGTAATCACGGTTGTCGGGCCGCTGTGTAGCATCTTGCTGGCCGGAATATTCTGGGTCCTCTGGCTGCAATTTCAGGGCACCAACTCGTCTCTGGAATTAGCTTTCCGGTTGCTGATGAGCATAAACCTGATGCTGGGCGTCTTTAACATGCTACCGGGCTTTCCTCTGGACGGAGGGCGTGTGTTGAGGTCCGTCATCTGGGGGCTATCTGGGAGCTACTGGCGAGCCACACAAATAGCGGTGAGGGCAGGGCAAGTGATAGGCGGGTTGATCGCTTTGGGAGGCGGCTACCTGGCCGTTGATAATTTCCATGCTGTTGGGATATCTGGGATATGGATTATATTGATCGGCGCCTTCCTCTTCTCCGCGGCCACCGCGACCTACCGGCAGGAACGGGCCAAAGAGCGTCTAAAAACCTACCGGGTAGCGGACGTAATGAACGAGGAGTGGTGGACACTACCTGGGGAAATGTTGATGAACTCTCCCTTGGTTACCCAGGGCTTGGCCGAACATGACAATCTGTTAGCGGTTTCATTGAACGGACAGGTCGAAGGTATGATCACTCGGCGGTTGATGGACCGTATCCCCAGAAGAGCGTGGGGTTCTACTCTATTGTCTCAAGCTATGTTGCCCCTACGGTCACTGCCCATACTGACCCCTGCGGATACCGCGTCAGAAGCGATGGACCAGATGGAGACCGGCAGGTTAAGTAGTCTGGCGGTGATGAGAAACGGTGAATTGTTGGGCTTCGTAAGCCGAGACGGTATCATAAGGCTCGCCAGGCGGCGGAACAGGAACCGTGTTTAACAGTCTCCGTTCCGCGGCCTGTGCTACAATAGATCCCGCCGCCCGGTAGTCAGGATTGCCGCCGGGAAAGGGCGGCTGAAAGAGTAACAGAGGACACAGATGCCGCCTCAGGAAATCGTGTATTTGGACCATGCGGGAACCACCCCGACCGACCCCCGGGTGCTGGAAGCCATGCTTCCCTATTTCACGGGATTGTACGGGAATCCATCCAGCATGCACACGGTTGGGCAAGAAGCCCGTTACGCGCTGGACGGCGCCCGGGAGAGGGTGGCGAAGGTGCTGCATTGCCGGGCCGGAGAAATAGTGTTCACCGGCAGCGGTACTGAATCCGACAACGCCGCCATCAGCGGGGTGGCCACGGCGTTGGAGGAGACCGGCAATCACATCATTACCTCCACGGTTGAGCACCACGCCGTATTACACACTTGCCAGTACCTGGAGAACATTGGATTTGACGTGACATATCTGCCGGTGGAT